>NZ_JBFTLC010000048.1:0-24382 GCF_056396245.1 Arthrobacter sp. 05T423 | reverse complement strand
TCACACCCTGTCCACGGTGCGGAGCAAGGGTTACGGCGGTCATAGCGTGGGGGAAACGCCCGGTCCCATTCCGAACCCGGAAGCTAAGACCCACAGCGCCGATGGTACTGCACCCGGGAGGGTGTGGGAGAGTAGGTCACCGCCGGACACTATTTACGGCTCGGGCCCCGACGATGAACGTCGGGGCCTGACCCTTTTAAGCTGCTCTTTTAGCACACCTGGTTTTAACGCGCCTGGTCTAAAACGCTCGATCACGTCCTGCAGGTTTTTCCCCGACCCTCCATCACGTCCTGCAGCCTTTTCTCGGACGCTCCCGCAGTCCCCCCGGGGGTGAGGAAGGGTCGGGGGAGGCGGCAGGATCTGATAGGGCATCGGGTGTGTGGCGGCAGGATCTGATAGAGCGTCATGTTTGGGGCCGGTAGAGTTGGTAGCCATGGAAAACCTCTTCAGCCACGCCGCCGGTAGCCAAGTTCCCGAGCCAGCAGACAGCCTGGACCCCGTCATCTGCACGGTGGTGGTCCCCGGGCCCGTGTCCCGGGCCTTCATGGGCTTCACCGACCACACACATCTTTGGTGGCCCATGGACACCAACAGCGTCTACGGGCCCGGCTCCTACGTGGAGTTCGAGGAGAACCTGATTCTGGAGAGCTCCGATGACGGCCGGGGCGCCACGTGGGGAACCATCGACGATTGGCAGCCTCCGCTGTCCTTCCACGCATCCTGGTACCCCGGCAGTACCGCGTTGTGGTCCACCGAGCTGCGCGTCGTGTTCCGCGGCGTGGAGGAAGGCACCGAGGTTCGGGTGGTCCACGACGGCTGGGAAGGTGCCGAGGATCCGGCCGGCACCCGTGCCGCCTGGGAGAAGGACTGGCCGGAAGTTCTGGGCCGGTACGCAAGGTTCATGGGCGGCGCTGCAGACTAGTGCCGCTCTAGGACGGGGGGACCGCGGTGCTCCGCCGGACCACAAACCGCGTCGGATATTCGGTGTTCACAACAGCCCGGCCCGTTCCGCCGTCGAATCCCTCCAGCAGCAGGCGCACTGCCAGCGCCCCCTGGCCGCGCGGATCCTGATCGAACGTGGTCAGTCCGAACAATTCACCCAGTTCGTGTCCGTCCATGCCGATGACTGACAGGTCTTCGGGCACCCGCAGCCCAAAGTCCCGGGCCGCCACGATGGTCCCGATGGCCATCTCGTCTGAGGCCGCAAAGACTGCTGTTGGCCGTTCTGCGGTTCCACCCAAAAGGTCGCGTGCCACGGCATAGGCCCCTTCAATGGTGAAGTCGGCGCTGACATCCCAAGAAGGCAGCAGCGGGAGACCTGCGTCCGTCATCGCCTTCCCATAGCCGGCACGGCGGGAGTGCGGGATCTTGAAGTCCGGCTCGTTCAGCGAGTCGCCGGTCATGTGCGCAATTCGGCGGTGTCCGAGCCGGATCAGGTGGTTCACCGCCGACTCTGCCAGGCTGTGGTCGTCGATGCGTATGGTCGACGCTCCGGGCAGCGGTCCACCGATGCCCACGAGCGGCCGGTGGATGGCCAGCATCTGGCCGATCTCCTCCTCCGTCAGCGCCAGCGCCACCGCAATGACCGCATCCACTCGTTTGCGCAGCAGGAAGTCCTGGAGAATGCTGCGCCGCCGGACTGCGCCCTCCGTGATGTTGTACAGTGTCAGGTCATAACCGGCGTCGAGGAGGGCCGCTGAGACACCTTCTACCACCGAGGAGAAATACCAGCGGCGGACGGTGGGCACAACCAGGCCTATATTGCGGGTCCGGCCGGAGGCGAGGCTGGATGCCTGGTACGAGGGCACGAAGCCCAGCTCGGCAGCGGCTGACCGGGCACGTTCGCGGCTGGCCGCCGACACATTGCCTTTGCCGCTCAAGGCGCGCGAAACAGTGGCTATGGATAGACCCGCCCGTTCCGCAACGTCCTTGATGCCGGCCACGTATTAGCTCTCCGCGCCCTCTACTGGGATCCGCAGCCAGATGGTTTCCGCGGAGCCCAGAGCATGCTGCGGGTCGTCCTCGCCGTAGCCGGTGGGGGACGAACTGCGGAGTACGACCTCGCCGTCCGGCAGTTCCAGCGGGGCACGGCCCATGTTCATGACCACCAGAATGTCGCCGTTCAGGAACGCCAGGGATGAGCCGGTGCACCATTCCTCCGCCCACGCGAGGGAACCGCGTCCAAGGTCCAGTTCACGGCGCAGATTGAGCATGCGACGGTACAGGTTCAAGTGCGACGACGGGTCCGCGGCCTGTGCGTCCCGCGCCAGTTTTGCAAAGCTCTCGGGCTGGGGGAGCCAGGGCGCGTCGCCATCGCCGAAGCCGCTGTTGCGCTCGGACGCTTTCCAGGGCAGCGGAACCCGGCAGCCGTCGCGTCCCAGCCGGGCGCCGCCTGTCCGCGCGAACGTCGGGTCCTGCCGCTGGTGGTCTGGGATATCGATGCCGTCAGGCAGTCCGAGTTCCTCGCCTTGGTACAGGTAGGCACCCCCGGGGAGCCCGAGCATGAACAAGGATGCCGCCGCTGCCCGGGTCCTGCCCAGTTCCTCGTCCGGCTGGGGGTCGTGGAGGCCGATGCCGTCCCCGTCCCGTGGCCCGGACCAGTCGTACCCGAAGCGCGTGGCGTGCCGGACGACGTCGTGGTTGGACAGTACCCAGGTGCTGGGTGCGCCCACGGCATCGAGGGACATCAGGGACTCCGTGACAATGTGGCGCAGGCGGAGGAGGTCCAGCCCCGCGTGGAGGTAGGGAAAATTGAAGGCCTGGTGCATTTCGTCGGGCCGGACCCAGTGGGCCAGCCGCGGCAGGGGGTCTACGTTGGCTTCCGCGCAAAGGATGCGGTCCGGACCGTACTCCTCAAGTATCCGGCGCCACGCACGGTAGATGTCGTGCAGGGCGGGCTGGCCGAACATCGGTGCCTCGTGTCCGGGGAAACCGTCGGAGCTGCTGCCGTCCGCACGCCCGCCCCAGGCGGGAAGGCCGTGGGCTTTGACCAGTGCATGGGCGACGTCCACGCGGAACCCGGAGACGCCCCGGTCCAGCCAGAAGCGCAGGATGCGCTCGAACTCGTCATGCACGGCCTGGTTGTCCCAGTTGAAATCCGGCTGCGATGAATCGAAGAGGTGCAGATACCACTGGCCCGGAGCGCCGTCAGGTTCGGTGATGCGGGTCCAGGCGGAGCCGCCGAAGTGCGATTCCCAGTTGTTGGGCGGTTCGTTGCCGTCGGCACCCTGGCCGTCGCGGAAGATGAACCTGTCCCGTTCGGGGCTGCCCGGGCCGGCAGCCAGTGCCGCCTGGAAATCCCGGTGCTGGTCCGAACAGTGGTTCGGGACCAGGTCCACGATGACGCGCAGGCCCAGCCGGTTCGCCTCGGCCACCATGCCATCGAAGTCCCCGAGGGAGCCGAAGATCGGGTCGACGTCGCAGTAGTCGCTGACGTCGTACCCCGCGTCGCGCTGCGGCGAACGGTAAAAGGGCGAGAGCCAGACGGCGTCCACGTCAAGCTCAGCAAGCTGCGGCATCTCGGCGGTGATCCCGGCGAGGTCACCGATTCCGTCGCCGTTCAGGTCGCGGAAGGAGCGCGGGTAGACCTGGTAAATGACGGCAGACCGCCACCAGCCGTGCGCGTTGTCCGGGGCATGGACGGGCGTGAGGGCGCCGGCGAGCGGTGACGCTGAGTGCAGAAACGAGTCAACAGACATTGCGTCATACTATGGGCGGTAACCCGCAAATGAAAGCGCTTACACCCACAATGACATTGACAGTTGGCGTCAACACTTGCGTCCGCGGTGTCATCGGGAGCACGGATTTGGAAACGCTTCCAACATAGAAGTAGACGTAGACGTAGGCGGCGGAGCTCGTCCCCAAGCGGAGCCACAGCACGGCAGTCGCCGAACCAACCACAACTAGACTGAAGCGAAGGAACTGAACGGGAGACCCATGAGCATCGCCGACGAACTGACATCAATCCTGGGGCAGCGGAAAGTGCTCCGGGACGCGGCCGCACTCGCTGCGTACGCGGTGGACCAGGCGCCCGTGGTGGACTACCGGCTGCCGGCAGCCGTGGTTTTGGCGGAGTCTGTCGACGACGTCCAGGCCACCGTCAAAGCCTGTGCTGCCCGGAACGTGCCGCTGGTGCCTCGCGGCGCCGGGACCGGGGTCTCGGGAGGCGCCCATGCCAGCGACGGGTGCGTTGTCCTCGGCCTGGAACGGATGAACCGCATCCTGGAGCTCAACGCGGACGACGAGACCGCCGTCGTCGAACCCGGCGTCATCAACGCCGGCCTGAACGACGCCGCCGCGGCGCACGGCCTTATGTTCGCTCCGGACCCGGCCAGCTTCAGGATGTCCACCATAGGCGGCAACGTGGCCACCAACGCCGGCGGCCTGCGGTGTGCCAAGTACGGTGTGACGCGGGATTCGGTGCTGGCCCTGGACGTGGTCCTCGCGGACGGCTCGCTGCTGCACACGGGGCACCAGACGTTCAAAGGCGTGGCCGGCTACGACCTGACCGGGCTGTTCGTGGGCTCGGAGGGCACGCTGGGGATCGTTGTCGGCGCGACAGTCCGGCTGAAGTACCTGCCCCGGGAGGTGCACACCATCGCCGCGTTCTACCCTGACTTCCGGCAGGCGGCGGCCGGTGTGCTCGCCGTCGGCAAGGCCCGCGTGCAGCCGGCCATCATGGAACTGCTCGACGGCGGCTCGCTGGCCCAGCTGGATGAGCTGCACGGCTCCGATCTCGCGTCACGGGGCGCCTCGCTGCTCCTGGTCCAGACCGACGGCTTCGGGGCGGCGGCGGAGGCCGACGTCGTTCGCGAAGTCCTGGCGGCCGGCGGTGCCGTTGTGACTACCGAGGCCAGTGCGGAGGCGGAGCAGCTGGTGGAACTGCGGCGCAACAGCAGGGGCGTCGAGGTGGATGACCAGTACCGCGTGGGCGAGGACGTTGCGGTGCCCCGGTCCAGGCTGGTGGACTACGTGGCGGCCCTCGAAGCGCTGGCCGAAGTCCACGATGTCAGGCTCAAGGTGGTGGCGCATGCCGGGGACGGCAACCTGCATCCCACGTTCTGGATTGACCGGGTAAACGACAAGGTGGACGCCGGCGCGATGCGCCGGCTGAACGCAGCACTCGACGCGTCCATCGTGGCCGCCCTGGACATGGGCGGAACCATCACGGGCGAGCACGGCGTAGGGCAGTACAAACTGCGCTGGCTGGGCCTGGAACAGCCCGAGCCGCTGCGGGAGTTGCAGCGCCGGGTCAAGGAACTGTTCGATCCCGCCGGGATCCTGAATCCCGGCAAGGCGATCTAGGGCAAAGGAACCAAAGCAGAGCCAAAGCCCGCCCCGAAAGCTCAGTCGTCGGCGTCGGGATATTCGTCGTCGGCCTCATCGGCGCCGTACCTTGACTCCTCGGTTTCCACGGCGAGGATCTTCAGCAGTTCCGTGTCCGGGTTCAGCATGATGGCGGCCTCGTCGCGGCGGTGCCGCAGGATGGAGTCGATGTAGGACTGGACGGCCTCGGCCAGGGGGATGTGCCGTTCCTGCTTTTCGGACATGTACCAGCGGTGCTCCAGCACCTCGTGCACCGCTTCGGCCGGTTCGAGCTTTCCGGAGAGGTCGCGGGGGATGGAACGCACGATCGGCTCGAAGATCTGGCTCACCCACAGGTGCGCGCTGTATTCCTCGTCCATCCCGGGGTTGTTGTCGGCCCGGAAGGTGTCCATGTCGTTGAGTAGGCGGCGGGCCTGGTTCTCCTGGGCGTCGAGTCCGGTGAGGCGCAGCAGACGGCGCATGTGGTGGCCGGCGTCCACCACCTTCGGCTGCAGCTGGATGGTGGAGCCGTTCTGGGTGGTCTTGATGGCGTACTCTTCGACGTCGAAGCCGAGCTCGTTGAGCCGGCGGATGCGGGCGCCCACACGCCAGCGTTCGCCGAGTTCGAAGGATTCCTTGGCCGTCAGCTCGGTCCACAGCCGCCGGTAGCTTTCCATGATGAGTTCGCTGGTGGCCACGGGGTCCACCTTCTCCTCGATCAGGCCGCCGTCGAGGAGGTCCATGAGCTCACCGGCGATGTTGACCCGGGCGATCTCGAGGTCGTACTCGCGCTGGCCGGTGGAGAGGTCCGGGTAAAGTTCGCCGGTTTCGGCGTCCACCAGGTAGGCGGCGAAGGCGCCGGCGTCCCGGCGGAACAGGGTGTTGGAGAGCGAGACGTCGCCCCAGTAGAAGCCGATGAGGTGCAGCCGGACCATCAGCAGCGCCTGGGCGTCGATGAGCCGGGTGAGCGTGTCCTTGCGCAGCATCTGTGAGAAGAGCGCGCGGTACGGCATGGAGAATTTGAGGTGGCGGGTCACGAGGACCGGGTTCAGGGGGCGGCCGTCCGGGGTGGTGCGGCCGGTGATGACGGCGACGGGCTCCACACAGGGCACGTCCAGCCGCGCGAGCTTGCGCAGCATGTGGTACTCGTGGCGGGCCACGTGCTCGGACGTTTCCTTGATGGCGATGACGGAGCCGCCGAGGTGCGCAAACCGGACGATGTGCCGGGAGATACCGCGGGGGAGAGCGGCCAGGTGTTCCGCCGGCCAGTCCTCGAGCGCGATGTGCCAGGGCAGGTCGAGGAGTTCGGGGTCGGCGGCTGCGGCCGTGATGTTGAGGTTGCTTGCGACCGAGGCTGCCTTGTCGTCGTTGGCGCTGGCCGCTTCGAACCGCGGCAGCTTGCCGATCTGCCCGTAGTCGGTGGGTTCATCGTGCCACTGCGCGTTGTGTTCCTCGGTCATGGGTCAATTCTTCCGTATTTTGCGGGGGGCGCCTAAAGGGGCCGCGGTTAACGCCCGACGGCGGCCCTTCCGGTTTAGGGGAGGGCCGCCGTCGGGTTCATGGGGTGCCGTTGGGGATTAGTCGCCCAGGCGCTCGCCGGTCTTGGTGTCGAACAGGTGCACGTGGCCGGACTGCGGACGGACCCAGAGGGACTCGCCCTTCATCGGGGGGCGGCGGCCGTCGACGCGGGCCACGATGTCGTGGGTCTTGCCGTCCAGCGTGGTGTGGCCGTAGACGTAAGCGTCGGCACCGAGCTCTTCGACGACGTCCACCTCAACCTGGATGCCTTCGCCCTGGGCTGCGGTCTCGAGGTCCTCGGGCCGGCTGCCCAGGGTGACCGTCTGGCCGTGAGCCTCTTCAAGGACGTTGCGCGGCACGGGGTAAACGGTGCCGCCGAACTGGACGCCGCCGTCGACCACGGGAAGTTCCAGCAGGTTCATGGCGGGGGAGCCGATGAAGCCAGCCACGAAGACGTTCTTGGGGCGGTCGTACAGGTTGCGGGGGGTGTCCACCTGCATAAGCAGGCCGTCCTTGAGCACCGCGACGCGGTCGCCCATGGTCATGGCTTCGACCTGGTCGTGGGTCACGTAAACGGTGGTGACGCCCAGGCGGCGGGTGAGGGAGGCAATCTGGGTACGGGTCTGGACGCGGAGCTTGGCATCCAGGTTGGAGAGCGGCTCGTCCATGAGGAAGACCTGCGGGTTACGCACGATGGCGCGGCCCATGGCAACACGCTGGCGCTGACCGCCGGAGAGTGCCTTCGGCTTGCGGTCGAGGTACTGCTCAAGGTCCAGGAGTTTTGCGGCTTCGCGGACCCGTTCAGCGCGCTCTTCCTTGCTGACGCCGGCGATCTTGAGGGCGAAGCCCATGTTGTCCGCCACCGTCATGTGCGGGTACAGCGCGTAGTTCTGGAAGACCATCGCGATGTCGCGGTCCTTCGGCGGAACGTCGGTGACATCGCGGTCGCCAATAAGGATCCGGCCGGCGTTGACGTCCTCAAGGCCTGCGAGCATGCGCAGGGAGGTGGACTTACCGCAACCGGAGGGTCCAACGAGGACCAGGAACTCGCCGTCGGCGATTTCGATGTTGAGCTTGTCAACAGCGGGCTTTTCAGTGCCCGGGTACAGACGCGTAGCGTTGTCAAAAGTAACTGTTGCCACAGTTATCAATCCCTTCACCGGCAGGTACGTGCCGGACGATCCGTAGTGAATGGTTCATGTAATTCAGTTGTGTCCTACATGATGACTCCCCGGCCGGGGCCGAGGAGCATCGAGTGACGCCGCACGGTTCCTGTGCGCCACATCACAAAGAAGAGTATGTCAGATTTATCGCGAATCGGACAAAATGTTACGGACGTCACAGGTGAGATGCCGCACAGGGGCCGCGGCGGCCCGGCGTGGGGATCCCGCCGTCTATGCGGGAGCGACGGCCTTGCGGCGCTCCCGCAGCAGCGCCTCGAGGAGTTCGGCGATGTGCACCGGGGCCTCAACCCGGAACTTAGCCTGGGTGAAGTCGAGGCCCACTTTCACGCCGACGTCGTGCTGCCCCAGGCGGGCCAGGGCGTCCTCGTCGGTGGTGTCGTCGCCGGCGAAGAGCACGCCCGTGGCTCCGGTGGCCTGGCGCAGGAAGTCGACGCCCTCACCCTTGGACGCGTGCACCACGGATGTTTCCAGGACACGCTTGCCGTTCTTGAGGTAGACGCCCGGCCGGTCCTGGAGCGCGGCGCGGGCGGCCGCGACGGCGTCCTCTGCAACGTCGTCCGCCGCAAGCCGCGTGTGCAGCACAACGCCGGCGGGCTTTTCCTCCAGGACGGTGCCGGGAGCCAGTTCCGCGATCTCCGTCAGGACGCCCCTGACCTCCTCGAGCAGTGACAGCTGCTCGGGGTCGAGGGTCAGCGGCGCAGAGCCCGGACCCAGCCACGCCTCGGCGCCGTGGCTTCCAATCAGCAGGGTCTCCTCCGGCGGGGAGGCGACCGCACGCAAACTGTCCAATGCCCTCCCGGAAATGAGTGCCGTCGTCGTACGCGGCAGGGAACTCAGCTCGGCGAAGGCGGCGGCCGAGCGGGGGAGCGGACGCGCGTCCCCGGCGTGGTCCACGATGGGGGAAATGGTGCCGTCGAAGTCCATGGCCACCAGCAGGTGGTCCGTGCCGGCGATGCGGCGCACGGCCGCCAGCAGTTCGGGGGACAGCGTCAGCCGGGTGCTGCCGGCCTCTTCGGTGTGCTCGGCCTCAGGAGTCATCTCGGATTACCTTCTCGTTGAGGGCGTTCAGGAAGTCGGCGGACCAGTGGTCGACGTCGTGGTCCAGGATCTGCTTGCGCATGGAACGCATGCGCCGGGCCGCTTCCTTGGGGGGCATCCTGACCGCCCGCATCACGGCGTCCTTGAGGCCGTCGATGTCGTGCGGGTTCATGAGCAGCGCCTGCTTTAGCTGGTCCGCGGCGCCGGCGAACTCGCTGAGCACCAGGGCGCCGTCGTTATTGGTGCGGGCCGTGACGTACTCCTTGGCGACGAGGTTCATGCCGTCGCGCAGAGCGGTGACCAGCATGACGTCCGCGGCCAGGTAGAGCGCCACCATTTCCTCCACGGGGTAGCTGTGGTGCAGGTAGCGGACGGCTGTGTTTTCGATGGTGTCGTAAGTGCCGTTGATGTGGCCCACGGTGCCTTCGACCTCTTCACGCAGGAGCCGGTACTGTTCCACGCGCTCGCGGCTGGGGCTGGCAACCTGGATCAGCGTCGCGTCGCCCACCTGGAGCTTGCCCTCGTTCAGGAGCTCTTCGTAGGCCTTGAGACGGTGGCCGATGCCCTTCGTATAGTCCAGCCGGTCCACACCCAGCAGGATGGTCTTGGGGTTGCCGAGGTCCTGCCGGATCTGGCGGGCGCGTTCGATGATCTCGGGCTTTTGCGCCAGTTCACTGATGTGCTGGACATCGATGGAAATGGGGAAGGCCTGGGCCCGGGCAATGTGGGTGAGGTCGCCGTCGGCGTCCTTGACGTGGACCTGCTGCTGCTTGACGCTGGCGCCGAGGAAGCGCCGGGCCGATCGCATGAAGTTGCCGGCGTCGCTGCTGCGCTGGAAGCCCACCAGGTCGGCCCCCAGCAGGCCGTCGATGATCGCCTGGCGCCAGGGGAGCTGGGCGAAGATCTCCGGCGGCGGGAAGGGGATGTGGTTGAAGAACCCGATCTTCAGGTCCGGCCGCGCCTGGCGCAGCATCCGCGGCACCAGCTGGAGCTGGTAGTCCTGCACCCAGACAGTTGCGCCCTCAGCGGCAGTACGGACGACGGCGTCGGCGAACCTTCTGTTCACCTTGCGGTAGGCGTCCCACCAGGTTCTGTGGAACTCCGGCGGGGCGATGACATCGTGGTAAAGGGGCCACAGCGTGGCGTTGGAGAACCCTTCGTAGTACAGCTCGACGTCGTCGCTGCTGAGCTGGACCGGGACAAGGTCCATGCCGCCGTGGCTGAACGGCTCCACGGTCTCGTCGGCGGCGCCGTGCCATCCCACCCAGGCGCCGTCCGTCCTGGTCATCATGGGAGCGAGTGCGGTGACCAGGCCTCCTGGTGAGCGCCGCCAGCCGGAGCCGTCATCGCCGGGCTCGCCGGGCGCGCAGCGGTCCACAGGCAGGCGGTTGGAGACCACCATGAAGTCGTACTTGGTGGCGTCCTCCGTGGCGTCCGGGCTGCTGCCGGGCACGGCCGCGCTTTCCGTTTTAGTGTCGGATTTGTCGCTTACGGCTCCGTGCATTGGGGCTCCCTGGGGTTGCTGGTGGCTCTCTTCAACCCTAACGGGCCGGAATCTTCCGGGCTATTCGCCCGTTGGTCAGGCTGAAACGAATACTTGAAAGCGCAAGCTCCGGGTTCTCCCCTAAACTGGGGGAATTGCCCCTGGTGGCCTGCACCTGTCCGTACGACACGAGGAACTAATGAGCCCCGCAAACGAACCCCGCCAGTCCAAAGCAGAACGTACGGCCGAGGCCCGCGAGAAAGCCCGCGAAATCCGGGAAGCGCAGCTCAAGAAGGACAAGCGGAACAAACTGCTCATTGGCTGGGGCATCGTGGTCGCCGTCGTGGCCATCCTTGCCGTCGTCGCGCTCGTGGTGACCACCAGCCTTAAGAACAACGCCCCGGTGGCCGACCAGGGCTCCACCCCGGCCAACGGGAACGTCCACGGCGGCGTCACCCTGCTCAAAGGCACCGAAGTTGCCAAGTCCAGCGCTGCGACCGTAAACGTCGCCGACCTTCCGTCGCCGGCAGCCTCGGCCCCTGCAACCGTCACGGCGCCCGGCGCGGAAGCCGAAAAGGGCAAGCCGGTGAAGGTGGTCCTTTATATCGACTTCATCTGCCCCGTCTGCAAGAACTTCGAGGCGACGTACAACGAGACCCTGACGAAGCTTCGCGACGAAGGCAAGATCACCGTGGAGTACCGGGCCCTGGGCTTCCTGGACAGCCGCTCCAGCACCAACTACTCCTCCCGTGCAGCCAATGCCGCCGCCTGCGTGGTGAATGAATCGCCGGAGAAGTACTCGGACTTCGTGAATGCGCTCTTCGACAAGCAGCCGGCAGAAGGCAGCGCAGGCCTTTCCGATGACGAACTGAAGAAGTTGGCCACGGATGTGGGCGCCAAGAGCATCGATTCCTGCGTCGAGAACAAGACGTACCGTCCCTGGGTGAAATACACCACCCAGGAGGCCGCGGCCATTGGCGTGACCGGTACGCCGACGGTCCTCGTGGACGGCAAGCAGTGGGGCAAGGGCGACAGCGCGCAGACCGAATTCCCCGCCTTCGTCGACGCGGCCATCAAGGCCAAGGCCAAGGCCTAAACGCTCTTCAAGCCCAGCACAGTGGCCCGGCACCCGGATTCTTCCGGGAGCCGGGCCATTGTCCGTTTAACCGCGTGTCCCGTTTTTACGGGCGGGCGGTCATTGGGCTAACCTTATCTAGCGCCGTCTCGGCGCCCGCCCTCACGGGCGCGCCTCCTTAGCTCAGTTGGCCAGAGCACCGCTCTTGTAAAGCGGGGGTCGTCGGTTCGAATCCGACAGGGGGCTCACATTTTGGCTTGGACCCTTGACGGCTGAGTTCCCTCCCACGCACCTGCCGCCAGTTAATGAGTGCCATGGGCACCGCCTGGTACGCCGGTTCATGATTGCGTTCCTGATCGGCCATCTCCTCGCGCCGGGGACCAAGGGCAAAACGCTCACCGAAGCGGCCGCCGGGTACGCGCACAAACGACAGCGTTGCTCGCCCAGGCGCCAACCGCCGCCTGGCCCCCACTTCGGCAGGAGTTTTTGTACAGCTGTCACGACTTCGGGGCGGTTTAGCGCCGAATATCTGGACAAAAAAACGGAAGAAATAAGCAAAGTACGACGCCGGCCGGTCACCTTAAGAGGTGGCCGGCCGGCGCCGTTGTGGTGAGAGCTGCCTGACATGCCGCGACGGCGGTGAACCCGGCTTGGCCCCAAGCAGCACTTCTGTTGCGCCGTCTGGGTCAACTCACACCTGGTCATCGCCAACGAAATGCCCTGGGGCGGCTTCAAGGGCTCCGGCTACGGCCGGGACCTCTCCATCTCGCCCACGCACCTGCGGGGACGGCTGATGGCCGCCATGGGCATCGCCTGGTACGGCAGCTTCATGATCGCCTTCCTGACCGGCCACCTGCTCAACGAATACACCGACCTCAGCTGGCACTTCATCCTGGGCACCAGCACGTTCATCGCCGTGGCCCTGTTCCTGGCCCGGCTCGGCATGCCGGAGTCACCACGCTGGCTCTGGAGCGTGGGCCGCAAAGACGAGGCCCGGGCCCTCGCCTACAAGTACATGCCCGAGGACGCCCTTGACGATGTCCAGCACGAGGACGTCCGCAAGGGCAGCTTCGGGATGCTGTTCTCCAAGGAATACTGGCGTTCCACGCTGTTCATCTCAGGCTTCTGGTTCTGCGCCGTGACACCATACTTCGCGATCGCCACCTTCGCCGACAGCGTCCTGGCACAGTACGGCCTGGCCGGCGGACTTGCCGGCGGTGTCGGGCTCTCCGCCGTCGCCCTGGCCGGGGTCGTGATCACGTTCCTGCTGATCGAAAAGGCCGGCCGACGCATGCTGACCGTCCCGCCGCAGTGGTTGTGCGCCCTCGTCCTCGCGGTTATCGGACTGTGGGCCGGAGCGCCGGCGCCCGTCGTGCTCATCCTCTTCCTGGTTTTCTCGTTCTTCAACGCCGGGTACAACACGTTGACGAACGTCTACCCCGGAGAGGTCCTCCCCACAGAAATCCGGGGCATCGGAACAGGTTTCGCCGCCGCCGTCAGCCGCGTCGGAGCAGGCATCTGTACCTTCCTGCTACCAATGTCCATGCAGGCCCTCGGATCCGGCCCCACCATGCTGATCGCCGCCGGAGTCGCCCTCGCCGGCGCCGCCCTCTCCCAATGGCTCGCCCCGGGAACCAAGGGCAAAACACTCACCGAAGCTGCCGCCGGATATTCACACTAACGGCGGTACGCCCGCGGGAGAGGCCAGTCTTGCGCCGCGGCTAGTCCGCGTCGATCTCCTCCAGCAGGCCCTTGGCGGCCTTGCGGATATCGTCGTGGTCGTGCTGTCCCGCCCGGCTCTCCAGCGAAATGATGGCGCAGCGGTGGACTTTCTTGAGGTCCCCGAAGGGAAAGCTCACGCTGCCCTTGGTGCCCTCGGATTTCTCGCTATCAATGCCGAGGTGCCACTTCGAGAACTCGTCGAAGCCGTGCTTGTCGATGAAGGAGTTCTCGTCGTCCGCTGAGGGCGCATGTTCGCTCCAGTCATCACGGACGTCCCGTTCCACCTTTCCCTTCTTAACGAGGCTGCGTGCGTGCTCCAGTGCCTTGCGGTTCAGTTTCGTAGCCATGGCTGCCTCCGGTTGCTGAGTGGTTCAGATCGGTGAACAGCTCAAGGCTAAGACCGACGACGGCGCCCCGCCAGCCCGCGGTTATGCCTAGTCAGGCTTGTGCCGCCAGTCCGTTGGTGCCGCCAGTTCCTGCTCCTGCCGAGCAGGTCAACGACGCCCTCCAGGAGGTCGCTCAAAACCCGCGAAATTGCTGCAGCCAAGGTCGCCTAACAGGCCGAAATGACCAATTAGTGTCGCGTTGGCCACACTATTCTTGACGCTGCCGCTTTATGACCTAAACTGCTGCACTGAGGTGCCTGAATGGCGCTGTGCAGCAACGAAAGTGAACAACGCTATGGCTACCGATTACGACGCCCCACGCAAGACAGAAGAAGAGACTCCCTCCGAGTCTCTGGAGGCCCTCCAGGCGTCCCGCGGCGGTGGTGCCCAGACCGCCGTTATCGACCTCGACGAGAACGACACCGCCGAGGGCATCGACCTTCCGGGCGCCGATCTTTCCAACGAGGAACTGACGGTCATTGTCGTTCCCGAGCAGTCTGATGAGTTCACCTGCGGCTCCTGCTTCCTGGTCCGTCACCGGTCCCAGGTAGCCAAGGAGAAGAACGGCCTGAAGTACTGCCACGACTGCGAAGGCTAAGACAGCCCCTCCGCGGGGTCCTGCTTTGCCGCAGGGCAGCCTTCATAGCCAGGCAGCGTTAGAGCAAAGCCACGCGAGGCGCCGGTTCCCCATGGGGAGGCCGGCGCCTCGCTTTTTCGTGGCCGCGTTCGTGCCCGCCTTAACGCCTGCTTAGCGGCCGTTATCCGCAGTAACGGAAACATGGAGAAACGGCCACAAACGCCTCTCGACCCCCTTGAAAGGACCACCGGAATTACGGCCCCGTGACCCGCCCGAGGCGAGATTAACGGTTGCGCCCCGAACCGGCCACATCCCTCGTCTGGGGCTTTTGGCGCTCCTACTCTGGAGCTATCCAAACACTCACTCGAAAGGGGTGGCCAAATGAAAAAAATTCCCGCCTGGCTGACAGTCATTCTCCTGGCTGTTGGACTGGGCCTGCTGGCTCCGGGCTCCGCCTCGGCAGCCTCCTACTGCGGGCAGGTGTGGGGCTCGCTGGCGAAGGCAGACAAAACCATGAGCACCGCAGCCGTCACCAACGTCCGCGCCGGGCAGCACTACTGCTTCGACCGCCTCGTGATCGACCTCAAGGGCAAAGCCAAAGGCTACAACGTCCGCTACGTTTCCGAAGTGGCCCAGGAAGGGTCGGGCCAGCCGCTCAAGCTCCGTGGCGGGGCATTCCTGCAGCTCACCATCAACTCGCCGGCCTATGACAATGCCACCGGCAAGGCCACCTTCACTCCGGCCAACCGGTCCGAGGTGACGAACGTGTCCGGGTACCACACGTTCCGGCAGGTGGCGTGGGCTGGCAGCTTCGAGGGCTACACCACCCTTGGCCTGGGCATCCGCGCCCGGCTGCCGTTCAAGGTGTACACGCTGGACGGCCCCGGATCCGGCTCCCGGCTCGTCGTCGACGTCGCGCACTACTGGTGAGATGGCCGCAACAGGGGAGCAGAGCGGCTAATAGGCTGATCAACTACTTAGACGCAGCGATGCCCCGGCTCCCGGAGAGGGAATCGGGGCATCGCTGCTGTGGCAGGGATGTACAGGTGCTACTCGGGAACCACCAGCGCGGGGGTGTCCTGGCGGATGGTGTCACCGCGGAAGTAGCCGGGCCTCAGCCGCGCCATCACCAGCATGACGACGATCCCCAGCGCCAGGATCCCGACGCCGAGCACGAACACGAGCCCCACACCGAAGATCTCTGAACCGCTGCCGAACTCCGGCGCCCAACTGTCCACGGCGGTCTGGATGAAGACGACGGTCAGGACCAGTCCGCCCAGCACGGGAAACAGCAGCCGCATGAAGAAGTTGCGGACGCTGGAGAACAGGCTGTGCCGGAAGTACCACGTGCAGGCGAAGGCGGTGAGGCCGTAGTAGAAGCAGATCATCAGGCCCAGCGCCAGGATGGTGTCGTTGAGGACGTTCTCGCTGACCACCTTCATGACGGCGTAGAAGCCGCCGGAGATCCCGCCCGCGATCAGCGTGGCGAAGCCGGGCGACCCAAAGCGCTTGCTGACCGACGCGAAACGCGGCGGCAGGGCGCCGTAGTGTCCCATTGCCAGCAGGCTGCGTGCCGGGGAGGCCATGGTGGACTGCAGGGACGAGGCGGTGCCGGCGAGCACTGCGAGCGACATCAGGATGGCCAGCGGACCCATTACCGGCGAGGCCAGCGCGGCGAAGACATTTGACTGGTTGTCCGGGTTGTTAAGGCCTATGCCATCGGCGCCAGTGCCTGCCACCATCATGGTGGCCACGATCACGGCGAGGTAGAGGGCCAGGACGGCGACCGCCGTCGTGGTTCCCGCCTTGCCCGCGGTGCCCTTTCCGCCCTTGGTTTCCTCATTCACGGTCAGGCATACGTCCCAGCCCCAGTAGACGAAGACGGCGAGTGACATGCCGGCGGTGAACTGCTCGAAGCTCCCGATCCTGGCGGGGTTGAACCAGTCCCAGCTGAACGCGAGGGACGGACCGGCGTCACCGGATGCTGCGTGCGTGAGCGCCATGACGATGAAGACGCCCAGGACCAGGACCTGGAAACCGACCAGGCTGTACTGCACGAGCTTGGTGGCGTGCAGGCCGCGGTAGCTGACCCAGACGGCGAGAGCCACGAACGTGAGGCAAGTGGCAATATTGACTGCCGTGTTGGAGGTCAAGTCCGCGAGTTCGGGGTTGTTGAACACCTGGGCCAGGAAGAGGTAGAAGAAGTCCACCGCGACGCCTGCCAGGTTGGACAAAACAATGATGTTGGCGGCGAGCAGACCCCAGCCGCCCATCCAGCCGACGAACGGGCCGAATGCCTTTGTCGTCCAGGTGAACGTGGTCCCGCTGTCCGGGGAGTCGGCGTTGAGCTCGCGGTAGGCGAACGCCACGAGGATCATCGGGATGAACGCGATGATAAAAATCGCCGGCAGCTGCACGCCAACGGCACCGACGGCGGGCCCCAGCGAACTGGTGAGGCTGTAGGCCGGGGCCACCGAGGAAATACCCAGGACGACGACGGCCAACAGGCCCAGCTGCCCGCCCTTCAGGCCCTTCCCGGTGATGCCGTGCGTTGCTTCGCCGGCCGGTGAATTCCCGGCGGGCTGGATGCTCTCACGCGTGGTCTGGCTCATGACTGGCCCTTTCTAGATGGCAGCGGGCTGCTGCTGGGTGATGCAGTGAATGCCCCCGCCGCGGGCGAAGAGTTCGCGGGCATCGATGCCCACTACCTTGCGCCCGGGATATGCATCCGCGAGTATGCGGAGTGCCTTCTCGTCGTTGGGGTCGGAGAACGTGCAGGCGATGACTCCGCCGTTGACCACCACATGGTTGATGTAGCTGTAGTCCACGAAGCCCTCCGGATCCGTCAGGGCAACGGGCGCCGGGACCTCGATGATCGACCATTCCCGGCCGGCAGCGTCCGTGGTGGAGGACAGGAAGCCCATGATTTCGCGGCTGACCTCGTAGTCCGGGTGGGCCGGGTTCTGCTGGGAATGGACCAGCAGCGTGCCCGGTGACGGGATGGCGGCAACGATGTCCACGTGCCCGCGCGTCCCGAACCGCTGGGAGTCGCGGGTGAGTCCGCGCGGCAGCCAGATCACCTTTTTGGCGCCGATGGTCCGGGCCAGTTCGGCCTCGACGTTGGCCTTGCTGAGTCCGGGATTGCGGCCCGGGTCCAGCTGCACCGTTTCGGTGACCAGCACGGTGCCCTCGCCGTCCACCTGGATTCCGCCGCCCTCGTTGATCAGCCCGGACACGAGGTGCCGCGCGCTGGACCGGCCCGCCACCTCGGCGGCCACCAGCGAATCCTTGTCCCACTGCGCCCAGTCCTGGGCGCCCCAGCCATTGAAGACCCAGTCCACGGCGCCCAGGGCGCCGTTTCCGTCCAGGACAAACGTGGGGCCGATGTCGCGCATCCACGCGTCGTTCAGTTCCGCTGTCAGCACCTCGACGGCGGGCGACAGGTAGCGGGCGGCGGTCCCGACGTCGGACGGGTCCACCACCATGGTGACCGGCTCAAACTCGACGGCGGCATTGGCGACGGCGGCCCAGACGGAGCGGGCGGCGTGCGCCGCCTCCGTGGTGTCGCCAAGGGTGTAGCCGCCGGTGGGAAAGGCCATCCAGAGGCGCTCGTGGCGCGCGGTTTCGGCTGGCATGCGCCACGTGCTCATGCGTTCACCCCCTCGGTGGTTGAGCTTGGCGCCACGGTGGCTGAGGTTGCCGGAACCCGTGCATCCGGCGTCCCGAACGGCTCCTCCTTGCGGACCGGTTCGGTGAGCCGGGCGTAGGTGTCCGGGCGGCGGGTGGTGAGGAACGGAAACAGCGTCAGCCAGTCCTTGCGCTGGTCCAGGTCGAGGTCGGCCACGAGAACGGCTGACTCGTCCCGCGGCGCCTGGACCAGGATGCGGCCGTAGGGATCCGAGATGAAGGAGGACCCGTAGAAGTTCAGGCTGCCCTCCTGGCCCCAGCGGTTCGGGACCACCATGAACAGGCCGTTGGCGATGCCGTTGCCCACGATGACCTGCTGCCAGAGCGGCTGGGTGTCAAAGTCCGCGAACAGCGGCTCGGAACCGATCGCCGTCGGGTACACCAGCAGTTCGGCGCCGCCGAGGGAGTACATGCGGGCCAGCTCGGGGAACCACTCGTCCCAGCAGGTGGGCATGCCCAGCCGGGCACCGCCAAGCTCTGCCGGTGCGTGGACTTGGTAGGCGTCCTCCGCGGCGGGACCCTGGCGGAAGAACTCGTCCTCGTAGTATCCGGCGGTCACCGGGATGTGCAGCTTGTGGGTGCGGGCCAGGAGTTCGCCGGCCGGGGACACCAGGATGGAGGTGTTCAGTCCCAGCCCGTCATCCGAACCGTCCGGGTTGCCGGCGCGCTGGTAGAGCGAGGCATGGACGGCGATGCCGTTCCGGCGGGCGGCCTCAGCCGCGAAGCGGAAGGTGGGGCCGGTCAGCAGATCCTCGGCTGCGTCGGAGGGGCGCGGCCGGTCCTGGTCCCGCAGTGCCAAGTCATTCTCCGGAACCTGGTCTGCGGGGTAGCGGGAGAGGGTGAGCTCGGGCAGGAACACGACGGTGGCACCGAGCCGGGCGGCCCGGTCGACGCCGTCGTTGAGTTCTGCGCGGAGCGCGGCGGCGTCGCTGTGCCAGCGGTGCTGCACCACGCCGACCCTCAAGGCAGGCCGTCCGGACGGCGCTGTCCGGGCGAGCGAAGCAGGCGCGTTGAGGCGGGTTATTTCGATCATGATGATTTCTCCAGTGAGACGACCGTCACTAAATGAATGACGTTCATTTAGTATGCATGTGGCGCGGGGATGTGGCAAGGGGCATTTGAATGCCGAGCATTTATGACCCCCAAAGTAGTAAGTAAGCTGATCGTGAAATTTGCGCTCCGGCGCTCCCGGTGCCGGGGTCCCTGCGGTAGCGTCGAAACCACTGGACCAATCGAGGAGGATTCATGAAGGCTTCACCGACACTGACCAACAACATGCAGGCCGTCCTGACGGACCTGATCGAACTGCACATCCAGGGCAAGCAGGCGCACTGGAACATCGTTGGAACCAACTTCAGGGATCTGCACCTTCAGCTCGACGAGATCGTCGATGCCGCCCGGGCCTTTGCCGACGACATCGCGGAGCGCATGCGCGCCCTGCACGCCCTGCCGGACGGCCGCAGCGCAACCGTGGCAAAGTCGACCAGCCTTCCCCAGTTCCCGGAGGGTCTTATCAACACCAAGGATGCTATCGACCGGATCGTGGCAGCGCTGGAAGCGGCCGTCGGCACCATGCGCAAGGTCCATGACGAGGTGGATGAGGAAGACCCCACCACTGCGGACCTCCTGCACACCTTCATCGAAAAGCTCGAGCAGTACGCGTGGATGGTTGGCGCCGAGAACATGAAGGCATCGGCCAGCGTCACGCAGCCTGACAGCAAGTAGGCGGCTGGATTACCCGCTGACGGGCTGCCCGGAGAAATTTCTCCCGGGCAGCCCGTTTCTGTTTCGTTGTGCGCGGTTCCGGCTACTTCGCGCACGGGATGCGGCGAAGTACGACGGCGGCCAGCACTGACGCCGCGGCCATTAGTACCAGCGCAATCGCCGCGGTGATATGGACGCCCGAATCAAACGCGGCCCTTGCGGCCGCCGTGAGCCCCTCGGCCAGCGGGGCCGGCAGTGTCCCGGCCAGCTCCATTGCGCCGGACAGGGTCTCCCGGGCCAGGTCCGCCGACGCTGCCGGCACTGTCTGGACGACGCCCTCCGGCAGGGCGAGATGCTGCTGGTACGACGCTGTCAGGATCGATCCCAGGACAGCCGTCCCCAGGAGCGAGCCCACTTCATAGCCCGTTTCCGAAATCGCCGCAGCCGCCCCTGATTTCTCCGCGGGCACGGCTCCCAGAATCAGATCGTTCGAGATGGTCTCGGCCGACCCCACGCCCAGCGCCAGGATGAGGAGGGCGGCCAGCAGCGCCGTGGGGCCGGCGTCGTGATTCCCGAACGCAACAACGCTGTAACCGGCGGCGCTCAGCGCCAGGCCCGCGGCCACCACAAAGCCGGGCGGCACCTTCCGGACCAGCGGGACCACGAGCAGGCCAGCCACCACCGTGGCCGTCAGGGCCGGCAGCATGGCGGTGCCCGACTCCGACGGCGACATGCCTTCGAGCAGCTGCAGGTGCTGGGCCAGGAACAGGATGAAGCCGTTGTAGGAAAACAGCGCCAGGATGTTCGCCGTGATCGCCGTGCTGAACACGCGGTTCCTGAAGAGCGACATGTCCAGCAGCGGGGACGCGAGCGTCTGCTGGCGGCGGATAAACGCGATGCCCATGGCCAGGCCAAACACCAGAACTCCGAACGGCGTCACGCCGGGCCCATGGGTGGCCAGTTCCTTGATGCCGTAGACCACCGGCACCATGGTCAGCATCGACAGCGCCACGCTGGCCAGGTCCACCCGGCCGGGGTTTGGATCGCTGGACTCCGGAATCAGGAAGCGGCCCAGGACGAGCGGCGGCAGCATGATGGGCACGGCCACGAGCAGAACGGCACCCCACCAGAAGTGCTCCACCAGCCAGCCGCCGAAGATGGGCCCCAGCGCCGCGCCGCCGGAGAAGCCCGCGGCCCAGATGGCCACGGCCAGCCGTCGCCTGCCCGGCTCCCGAAAGATGTTGCGGATCAGGGACAGCGTGGACGGCATGAGCATGGCGCCGAAGAATCCGAGTGCCGCGCGGCCGGCGATGAGCCATTCGGCGCTCGGTGCGAACGCGGACGCCGCGGAGACCGCCGCAAAGCCCGAGATGCCGACCATCAGCAGCCGGCGGCGCCCGATCCTGTCGCCCAGGCTGCCCATGGCAACGAGAAGTCCGGCGAGGACCAGGGCGTAGGCGTCCACCACCCACAACAGCTGCACCCCCGAGGGGTCGAGGCTGCGGGCGATCGCGGGAAGGGCGAAGGTCAGCGCAGTGTTGTCCACGGCCACCAGGAGGACGGGGAACATGAGCAGGGCCAGGGCGAACCAGTCGCGCACGCCGCCACCGGTGTCCTGGTTTGCGGAAGTGCGCCCCTGGAGAAGGGCTGAGCGCATGGTCATGAGATAACTATACCGTCCAGACGGTACAGTTATAAACCCTGGGCGGGAAGCGGCATGATGGAAGCCATGCCCAGAAAACCCGTCGCCCGCGGCGCAGTGCTCGATGCGTTTGAATCCCTGCTGATTGAGGTGGGGGAGCGTGCCGCTACCCTTGACGCCGTGGCTGCCCGTGCCGGCGTGTCCAAGGGCGGACTTCTGTACCACTTCCCGAACAAGGAAGCGCTGATCGGCGTACTGCTGGACCGGCTGGATGAGTTCGCGGAGGCGGATGCCCAGGCCATGGCCGCGGCTCCCGAGGGCGCTGCCGCCTACTTCATCAAATCGTCCGTCTGGGCGGACACCCCGCTGGACCGCGTTATTGTCGCCGCGACGAGGCTGGCCGAGGTGGCGCACGAGGAGACCCGGCGCAGGTTCGCCCACATCCAGCAGCGATGGCTCGACGAGATCGCCCGCGACGTCGGACCGGGGCTGGCCAAGGCAGTCCTGTATATGGGTGACGGGCTCTACTTCAACGCGATGCTGTCCATTGGCCCGGCGGCGACGCCGGCCGAGACCGCAGCCGACGTCGGGAGCCTGCTTGCCGCGCTTGGCCGGCTCCGGGGGTAGGCCGGCGTCGGGGTTGGTTCAGGCCCCGCGGCTGTGTCAGCCGGGGGCGCCACAGTTTGCAGACGCGAGGCTGGCGTAGGACAATAGCCTCTGTGACAGTTGTCACCGCTCAATTGAATATGCCTTTGATCTGCGGCGGGAGAGTCCTGCAAGTAGGTACAAGCAGGCGCCGTAGGAGCAAAACCTCCCCAGGAATCTCTCAGGCCCATGTACCGCCGCGGCAAGGCAACTCTGGAAAGCAGCAGGCTGCCGGCTTGAAATGTTCCGCCTCCGGGCGGACGGTTCAGGGCATGCTCTGCTCACCGACGGTGCAAGCGGAGCTGCGCGTAAGCGCGGCAACGCGGAAACTCTCAGGTCCAATACAGAGCGGGGAGGAACCCGAATCACTGTGGCGTACCCTGCGCCGCCTTAGTTATGGAGTTCCTTTTGACTGTACAATCAGCCTCCGCCTCCTTCGTCGACCGGCATATTGGCGCTCGCCGCCAGGCCGACGTCGAAGCCATGCTCAAGGCCGTTGGCTACGAGACTGTCGATGCACTGGTTGACACGGCAGTGCCGAAAGACATCCGGCAGGACTCGCCGCTGGAGCTCTCCCCGGCCCTGAGTGAAGTCGAAACCCTCGCCGAACTCCGGAAGCTCGCGGCCAAGAACAAGACCGCCGTGCAGATGATCGGCCAGGGCTATTACGACACCGTGACGCCGCCGGTGATCCGCCGCAATGTCCTCGAAGCCCCCGCCTGGTACACCGCCTACACGCCCTACCAGCCGGAGATTTCCCAGGGCCGCCTCGAGGCCCTGCTGAACTTCCAGACCATGGTCCAGGACCTCGTTGGCCTGCCGATCGCCAACGCGTCACTGCTGGATGAAGCAACAGCCGTGGCCGAGGCTGTACTGCTGATGCGCCGGGCCAACAAGAACAAGCAAGCCCACGACGGCAAGACCGTGCTGGACGCGGACTGCCTGCCCCAGACCATCGCCATCGTCAGGGGCCGCGCCGAAGCCCTCGGCTTCGAGGTCGAGGTTGCAGACCTTTCCCAGGGCCTGCCCGACGGCGACATCAACGGCGTCGTCCTCCAGCAGCCGGGCGTTTCGGGCCGGGTGTGGGACCAGTCCGGCGTGATCGCCGCCGCCAAGGAACGCGGTGCGCTGGTCACCGTGGCGGCTGACCTGCTGGCACTGACGCTCATCACCCCTCCCGGCGAGCAGGGCGCGGACATCGCCGTCGGTTCCGCGCAGCGTTTCGGCGTGCCGCTGTTTTACGGCGGCCCCCACGCCGCGTACATGGCAGTGCAGAAGGGTCTTGAACGCTCCCTGCCCGGCCGCCTCGTGGGCGTCTCCAAGGACAACGCCGGCGTTCCGGCCTACCGCCTGGCGCTGCAGACCCGGGAGCAGCACATCCGCCGCGAGAAGGCCACGTCCAACATCTGCACCGCACAGGCGCTGCTCGCCATCGTGTCGTCCTTCTACGCCGTCTACCACGGCCCGGAGGGACTGAAGGCGATCGCCGAAACCGCCCACGGCCACGCCAGGACCCTGGCGGCATCGCTCAAGGCTGCCGGGCTGGACGTCCTGCACACCAGCTTCTTCGATACCTTGACGGTTTCCGTGCCGGGCAAGGCTGCCGGCATCATCGCCGCCGCCGAGGAGAAGGGCATCAATCTCCGCACCATCGACGTTGACACCGTCGGCATCTCCGCCGATGAAACGACGACCCCGGCCATCGTGGCTGACGTTCTCACCCTCTTTGGTGCCAAGTCTGTGGGGTCCACGGGCGGTTTCGCCCTGGATGCCGCCGTCGAACGTTCCTCCGGCTACCTGCAGCACCCGGTGTTCAACACGCACCGCTCCGAAACCCAGCTGCTGCGCTACATCCGCAAGCTTTCCGACCGTGACCTGGCGCTGGACCGGACCATGATCCCGCTGGGCTCCTGCACCATGAAGCTGAACGCGACGGCCGAGATGGAGGCCATCTCCTGGCCGGAGTTCGCCTCGATCCACCCGTTCGCCCCGGATTCCCAGACCGAGGGCTGGCGCGAACTCATCGATGGTTTGGAAGCGGACCTCGCCGAGATCACCGGCTACGACCAGGTGTCCATCCAGCCCAACGCCGGCTCGCAGGGTGAGCTCGCGGGGCTGCTGGCGATCCGCGGCTACCACCTGTCCCGCGGCGACGACCAGCGCAACGTCTGCCTGATCCCGGCTTCTGCGCACGGCACCAATGCGGCCTCGGCTGTGCTGGCCGGCATGAAGGTGGTCGTCGTGGCCACCGCTGCCGACGGCACGATCGACCACGCCGACCTGTACGCCAAGATCGAGGCGCACAAGGACGTTCTCTCGGCGATCATGATCACCTACCCGTCCACGCACGGGGTGTACGACGCCGACGTCCGCGAGGTCTGCGACGCCATCCACGCGGCCGGCGGCCAAGTCTATGT
>NZ_JBFTLC010000047.1:0-26399 GCF_056396245.1 Arthrobacter sp. 05T423 | reverse complement strand
GGGAACATGCGACTATACTTTTGCATCGAAAGGGTGCTCCTTCGCAAGGCAAATAACGGTCTCGACAACCACTATTTTCCCAGCTCAGAGCACCCTTTCCCTGCTTAAACACGCCTCGCAGCCAGCGCCCCGTGAAAACCCCGGGCTAGTGGCCGTGGCCCTGCTGGCTCCGGTCAGCTTGGCAACCGGCGGCCCGCACCTTCCCGCAACAGGTACCGGCATCGCGTCCCTGCTGTTCATCGCGGTCTTCCCATCAGTGCTCTCCTACCTGCTGTGGAACCGCGCACTGACAGTACTGCCGGCCGGGGGCGCCGGTGTTTTCCTCAACCTCATCACCGTTTTCACCGCAATACTGACGATCCTCACCGGCCATGCCTACACCCCGGCGCAAATGATCGGCGGCGTCACCGTCATCGCCGGGGTGATCATCACTAACGCACGCTCCCTCCGCCGCCATTCAGGGGATGCCCGGACCAGCGGACTATTTGACCGCGCATCGGGTCGTTCATTATAGTGAACGAATCGTCTACGGAAAACTACAGGAGTGCTGCGCAGCATCTTTCGTATTTGGAGGACACCTATCGTGAGCAGGCCGAAACCCGTGTCCTGGCCACTGGCGAAACGGACGGAGACGCTTGGGTCGCCGTCGAGCACTGCCTCTTCCACCCGCAAGGAGGCGGCCAGCCTGCCGACCGTGGCTGGATAGATGGCATCGAGGTCTCGCCACTGCGCCAGGCGGAGAGCTGTCTGGTCGTGGCCAAAGCCGCAGAGGGCGAAGACTTGCCGGCTCTAGCCGCAGGGCAGCGCGTTCAGGCGCGCATCGACATTGAGGCACGGAGGCTCCATGCTGCCCTGCACACAGCCGGGCACCTGATCGAAGCCGCGGGCAGGGCCCAGGGCTGGGTCCTGGCGGGAAACATCCACTTTCCCAGCCAGGCGCGCATCGAATTCACCGACGAAAGCAGCGACTCCCGACTGGCAGAGCCGGAGGGGCGTGAGCAGGTGACCGTTGATCTACGTAAGTTCGTGCAGGACGCGATCGCGGCGGACCTTCCGGTGACAGCCGAAACGGACGAAGCCGGCCGGCGCACCGTCAGCATCGGCACCGTGCACTCTGCCGCGTGTGGGGGAACCCATGTCAAAAGCCTCGGAGACCTCGACGACGTCGAACTGCCGCCGCTGAAGGTGAAGAAAGGCCGGATCAAGGTCTCCTACACCGCTCATCACGCGGACCGCTGATGACTGCCAACGTAAATCCCCGGCCCCCTGCGACGAGCACAGCGGCCGCAGTGGGGGCACAGATTGCCCGCCGTCGTGAACAGCGGGCCATGACCGGGGCTGAACTCGCGCGCCGCGCCGGTATCAGCAAAGCCACGCTTTCCCAGTTGGAAGCCGGAAAAGGAAATCCAACCATCGAGACCCTGGACGCCTTGGCGGTCGCGCTCCGTATCCCCTTGACGGACCTATTGGCCCGCGACACTGACCCCGGGCCGGTGCTCGTGCCCGGCACCGAACTCGAAGACGGCGAGGTGGGCAGAGAACTCCTCCGTCGCATCAGCAGCGGGAACAGCCTGGAAATCTGGCGGCTTCGCATGCCGGCGCATACAGAGCTTGACGGTGTCCCGCACGCAACGGGAACAACCGAGCACCTCCTCATCGCGTCAGGGCGCGTGACCGCGGGCCCCACCGACGCTCCGACCCAACTCGGGACGGGAGACTTCTTTGCCTTTGCCGGGGACGCACCCCATATCTACCGGACCGATGAGATGCCAGCCGACGTCACCGTCGTCATAGCCTCCCCGATCATCAGCTGAAACCCTTCAAGGACTACGACCATGGACACCCCTACCCTCGACAACCATCAAAAGGGCTTCACCAGCGACAACATCGCCGGCGCGTCCCCCGAGATTGTCCACGCCATGGCCGCCGCATCGTTGGGCCAGGCCCCGCCCTACGGTGCGGATTCCTGGACCGCCAGCGCACGAGCCCGCTTCACAGAGGTCTTCGAACGGGAGGTGGACGTCATACCGGTTTCGACGGGCTCTGCCGCCAACGCCCTTTCCCTGGCGGCGATGACGCCGCCCTGGGGCAGCGTGCTCTGCCACCCGGAAAGCCACATCAACAACGATGAATGCGGGGCGCCGGAATTCTTCACCAACGGTGCGAAACTCGTTCCCGTCACCGGCGAGAACTCGAAAATCAACCCCGCCCACCTTGCCGCCGCCGTCCGCCGCAAAACCGGAGACGTCCACAGCGTCCAGCCCTCAGCTTTCAGTCTTTCCCAAGCCACCGAAACAGGGTCCCTGTACTCGATCGAGGAAATCAGCGAGCTGACCTCAATTGCCAAGGAAGCCGGTCTGCGGACCCACATGGACGGCGCCCGATTCGCCAACGCCCTGACCGGTCTTGATGTCAGCCCCGCCGACATGACCTGGCGCGCCGGGATTGACCTGCTGTCATTCGGCGCAACCAAAAACGGTGCCATGACCGCTGACGCGATCATCGTTTTTGACCGCACGCTCACCGAAGAACTGTCCTACCGCACCAAGAGAGCCGGCCAGCTTTCCTCTAAAATGCGCTTCCAGGCCGCCCAGCTGGACGCTTACCTGAGCGACGGGCTCTGGCTGCGCAACGCAAGCCATGCCAACGCCATGGCCTCCAAGCTCCAAGAAGGCCTAGGCGTGCTTCCTGGCGTTCAGCTGTTGAACCAGACACAGGCGAACATCCTGTTCTGCCGCATGCCGCAACCCGTCATCGAATCCCTCCTCCTCGCCGGCTACGAGTTCTACCACGACCGGTGGGAACCTGGGGTCGTCCGCTTCGTCACCTCCTTCACCACAAACCCCAGCGACGTCGAAGGCCTGATCAACACCGTCCGCGACCTCACGCGGACACGGGTCACTCAACAACGGTAAGGATCGCGCGATCCCTTTTCACCGCTAATATCGCCCGGTGGACCCTTAAAGGGGGCCGGACTGGCGGCGGCGGAAAACATACCGACTACCTGCAGCGGCTGTCTCGAAACCCTTGCGATATGAAACGTCTCACCAGTCGAGGGGCGTACTGCCCCGCGATCTTCTGCCACCATCGTGCCGCCCTCCGCCGACGGAGGGACCCTGACCGGCCTTCTTTGACCCAACAGCTGCTGCCGCCTGACGCAGTTCCACCAGGGTCAGGGAAGGGGCGGCGCCTGGAGAAGCCACGACATGGCTTCATCGCGGGAGGTAAAAAACCGGGTGGGACATGGGAGTGTCCGCCGACCGATGGCGAAGTTGGCAATGACTCGACTGACCGGGCTTGAGCCAAGCAGGGCAATCCGTGACGCGGCGCACTGGACGCTGAAAACGGACTTGGCCTGACGGGTCACCGCTTGGGTGTTCGCTATGTCGATCAACATCGGGTACTCGGTACCGTCGGCAAGCTCATTGACCCTTGCCATTGCCGCATGGACATCATCGGCCGCCAGAACAGTCCCCGGTTTCCACACAAGGTGGAGAACGCCGGAATCGAGCTCGGCGGTGCCCTTGCCGCCGTCAACAGTGATTGGTTCCATCTCTTGCCCCCCAGCATCTCGTGTAGCCAAGACTAACTGCCTTCGTAAACATGCGCAGCACGACGGGTCCCTGTATCTCATCGCTGGCATCCACCGTGACAACTTTGGGGTCTTGTATCCCTAGGGTTGCAAGACACGCGGACAAGACACCACAATATCCCCGTCCCTACTGTTCCTCCTATGTCTTGATACCATGTCTCCTAAGCAGGGGCGCCGATTCGTGACTTGAGGCAAGGTTGCAAGACAGTTTCTGAGTTTTTCGACGGTTAGGAGTCACATGGGCAAGCTCATCGGATATGCGAGGGTGTCGACGCGCGCTCAGGATTCCGATCGGCAGGTCGGGGACCTACTCGCCGCCGGCGTCCGGCGTGACGACCTCTATGTTGACCACGGGGTCAGTGGGTCCCATGCGCAACGGCCGCAGTTCGACAAAGCGCTGGAGGCCCTGCATGAAGGGGACACCTTGGTTGTCACGACGCTCGATCGTCTTGGCCGCTCGACGTCGAACATGCTTGCCCTGGCTGACGAGCTCCGGATGCAGAAGGTGAACCTCCGGGTGCTGAACCTCGGCGGTGGAAACGTGGATACCGGCACGCCGATGGGGTCCATGGTCTTCACCGTCATGGCAGCCCTCGCTCAGATGGAACTCGAGATCAAACGCGAACGTGTCAATGACTCCAACACCAAACGGCGCGAGGCTGGCCTGGACCTCGGTGGACGGCGACCGGTTTTCAGCGACAGCCAGATTGCCAACGCCCGCCGACTCATCGAACAGGGCCAACCCGCATCCCACGTCGCCCGCGACCTCGGCATGTCCAGGGCTACCCTTTACCGGCGTATTGCTAACCTCGACGCCCAGCAATGGGTCGCCACCCATGCAGGACACTAACCGGTGTTGATAAGACTCTCCTGTCGGACTGTCTCCGCCACCCAGTACCAGATGAACAGGATGATCGCGGCCCACTCGATGTACGCGACGGCGTTCTCAAAGGGCAGTCCAAAGACCAAGTCCAAGATAAGTGCCAACCCGACCACGCCCATGAACCACACGATCACCTGATACTGAGCCGCGATCTTGGGGGTGCTCTCTTTGGCGTCAGGGTCCCAGCCGTGACTGGCTATCGCGGTGGCGAGGCCTACGATCATGAGGATCGCCGCGACCATGTGAATACCCGCATAGGTGCCCATTATCAGCCCCGTCACCAGCAACAGGATGAGGAACCCTGCGCCCAGCCCGAGCGTGACGAAGAACATCATTCTGTGCGCCGTTGACGTACTCTTGGTGTGCCTCCTCAGGAGACCCCGGGCCCACTCCACGCCAATGAAGACGGCGGCAACGACGACAAGCGATATGACGATGACGGGCAGAACTTTCACCAGTTCATCCGCGGCGGCTTCTGCATCCGTCAGTTCTTGCCCCTGCAGTCTGGTCCTGCCCGTGAGGACCTCATTCAGTGAGTACGGAACGAACGCGACGAACATGGCGTAGAAGCCTGCAACGTTCAGGGCAAGGTCTTCCACTGGATTGCCACGGTACACAATGAGGCAAGCGCCGATGGCCACCAAGACACCGACAAAGATGTCGCGTAGCGGAGTGGCGTAGTTTGCACTGATGGAGTCGGCGAAGTCGCCCAGCATCCACCCGCCAATGACAGTTGTTATCAGCAGGAAGACCGGAAGCGCGATCAAGAACATCCGAAGATGCCTGTAAGTTTCGACTGCCTGCTTAGGCTCTTCCGCGATGGCGTCTACTTCTTGCGGACTCTGAACATTCACGTCTACCCCAAGGGATATCACCAGGCGTCGTTGCCTGACGTGATGATTGTCGTCCGTCCAGGTCCATATCGCTAGAGGTTCACCGACATCGGGCGATTTATGGACAACCGGTGTTCCCGCCCGTTCTGGCAGCTGAGGTCGCTCGCGCGCGTTGCCTATCCACGAGTCGTGCCCACGGACCAGGCGACACGCAGTGGCAAGAGTCGGCCCTACACAGGGAGATCGCCTACCTGACTCTTGCTGCAGATCGGCTTCTGCTTGAAGGTGCTGACCAACTGAACTTGCGGAGACCTACCGGCTTCAAGGCGGCGAACCCATCGCTCCTGCCACGTCCTCCGGAATTGACCTCGATGCAATCCTTTGTTGACACAACGGTCGTGCTGTGGTCAAGATCCGGCCGGGGGCGTCCTGTCTGCGGTTCATGCGGGCTGCAGCTGCTGTCGACCGGAATCTGCGACGCCTGCGACCAACTCGACGATAGGGTCCGCGGTTCGAAAGCGAAGAGAAGCTGGCAAGGATCTTGGCGGCCGGCCCCGCCGGGTCACTGATAGTCAGATCAGAAGCGTTGTTCGCCTGGTCAGAGGTGGCGAGCCCGCGGCGCAGGTTGCCCGGGATCTCGGTATGTCCCGAGCACGTTCTACAGGCGGTCACGAGCGCTTCCCGACTAGCAGGGGCGACATTTAGCGCCGCAAAAAGATCGCCATTTACCGCCAACAGTCACAGCCTTCTTCCGGAGGGCCTGCCGACGGTAGGCCAGAAACGGTCGTTTTTGGTGAACACGTGCGGGCCAACTCCGTGAATGGCCGCATTAAGTGGCAAGCTTTTGTAGCGATAATGTCACCCTTGGTGTCGGCTGCTCCGGCGGTCAGGTTTTCCTCGACTTGGTCCGCCCCGTACGCTCCATCCAGAGGTGGCTTGCGGAAAAGACACTCGGATTCGTTGAGACTGATCGAGTCGCTCTCTGGCCAGATGTACTGCCACCCGCAACAGGTCCTCGGACGTCATTTCCTGAGAACCCCACCAAACTAAGTTTGGGCGGGCCGAGGACGTTAATTTGCTGCTACTGACCGCTGACGCGGTCCAGGAACTGCTCAGCTCGCGAGACCATTCCTTCGATTTGGCGTTTGACGACTTCTACCGGGTCAGGGTTGTTTTGACCCCTTGGAGTGGTCTGCCCAGTCCGTCGGCCGCGCCCCTGTGTGGCTGCGGTCTTCCTGCAGCGCCGCGACCTGTGAGGTCCGGTAAGAACTTTGGTGTACTTCCACGGCCCATTTTCGGCAATACTTCCCGGGACTGCTTGTTCTAAGCGCACCGAAGTTAGGGCCGGGAGCGGCGGTGGCGCTCGATGAGGCAGCTGGCCATCTGCTTGGCTAGTTCGGTGGCCTCCCGGTCGCCTTCCATCGTGGAGATGATGGAGCCCTTCAGCAGGAGGTGCCATGCCCGGGCGAACAGGTCGCAGCGCTCCAGCCCGCCGTCCTCGGCCAAGGCCCGCGCATGTGCCCTGATCCTTGCGAGGTATCCGACGCTGGCCATGCCCAGAGGATGGTCAGGGCCCATCTCCATGAGGACCCTGATCAGCATGTTGGATTTGTAGCCTCCGCTTCCGAGCCGGTCCGCGAAGACATCGAAGATCACCAGCAATTCCTCTTCCGGAGTGTCGCCGCGACGCTGTGCCACGGCAACGATTTCCTCGAACCAGACCTCGTGCTGGAGGGCCAGAACGGCCTTGACCAAGTCATCCTTCGACGGGAAGTGCCGGTCGAAAGTCGACTTCGCAACCCCGGAGCTCTCGATCAGCTCGCTAACCCCGACATCCCGGATACCCCGCCGGGAGAACAGTTCGTACGCGGTACTGAGAACACGCGCCCTGGCAACCAGGGCCGGGCCCCGGGCTGCGTCAGAGCTTCCCGACCAAGTCGAGTTGACCGCAGGATTGAAAGTTCCAGGCTGCTTCCCTGGTTGAGGCACTCTGATGCTCCGCCTTATCCGGCGTCGAAACTCTCGTCATCGTCATTCGGCGATTTCTCCTGCGGAAGATCATTGCCACTGCCGTCCGGGATGCCTGAGGCTTCCTGACCCGAGCCCGAGGAAGCCGGCGCAAACTCCTCGGAGTCGCCGCCCAAAATCATCTCGGGTGCAGCCTGCTCGTGGTTTTCCTGTGTCATGCTTCCTCCCGTTACCGCTGCTGACATCGCCAAGTCTCGACTATCTGGTCGGCCGAGGACCAAGGTCCGCGGCGTATGGTAATAATCAGTAAACTTACCAAATGTCGCAGATCGGGCAACTGGCAGCCCGCGTGTCTGAGGTTATATCCCCAGAAGCGCAGTGCAGTGCTGGTTCCGTGACGGAGCCCAGGGGAAGGCAGAGCCTGAGGACAAGGGCTCTGTCCAGTGGCGGGCCGGTAGAGCTTGAGGAAAGCGTGCGTTCTGCATGGCGGTGATCATGCTCCCATAAGAACTCCCGGGATGGCCTTCAAAATTTCTCGGGTTTATACGGTGCCTGTCGCCTCGCAGCTGTTAGCGTGGAACGCCAGCCAATGAAGGAGGAGCCATGACGATCAATTCACCTGATTCACTGCCCGAGGACGAACCGCAAAAGGGTACGGCCGACGGCGGGATTCCTGGGGGTGGGGACGGGATCGGTATCGCTGCTGATTCTGAGCCCAACACATTCGAACCCGAAGAGGACCCTGACGCCACAGAGGAACCACGTCGCTAGGCGCCGCACTGAGGATGTGACCGCTCAGTCATCTTGGACGGGTCAAAGGGCAGTCGGTCCTGAGCCGGGCCGGGTGAGACGGTGCAGGTGCTGAAAGCCGTACATTCTTAAACTGCGCGGCGGGCTCCATCTGCCCGCCGTCATGCCTCCCGCCTGCCCCTCACCGCTGTCCGGACTTCTGCTCGCTCAGCCAGAGGTTGGATAAGAGGGCTGGCGGCCACGAAGGCAGCAGCTGCTGCCTGCAGACGCTCATTCCCTGGAGGACGGTCGAGCAGGACCAGGCCATACTCCCCTGCTACGTTGTTACTAATTCAGTCAGGACCAGCTGTTGAAAGTCACGGTCCTTTTCGATTGCCTGGTTCATCAACCGGGACGGGAAATTGCTCCTGCAGAACATGACCTGTGGGCGTACGAAGGCCTGAAGATCTACGAGCTCGCCCACCCGGTCTTCCGGATAATTCCTGGCGACGTCGGCCTGGGTGAGAATGACCGTTGTTTTCGTGGGGAGTCAGCAGCCACTGCCTCCGGGACGCCCTTTAGAGTCTTTGCCTATGAACGTAAGAGACGGCAGCGTCCCGGTTCGACCCGTCCAGCGTGTCGTCATCGTCCATGGATACGAATCTTCCCCGGATGCGAACTGGTTCCCTTGGCTTCAAAGCGCCCTCGAAGCTGAAGGGACAGTGGTCACTGTCGTTCCCCTTCCCGACCCGGACAATCCTGATAAGGCGGCGTGGGAGAATGCCGTCAGTGCGGCACTGGGAGAGCCCGATGGGGCGACCGTCGTCGTGGCACATTCCCTCGGCGTGGTCACTGCCCTGCGGGTACTCGCGGGGCTTCCGGAACCTTGGGAGCTCGGCTGTCTCGTGTTGGTGGCCGGCTTCACTGAACCACTGGAATCACTCCCGGAACTCGATGGATTCCTCGCAACTGACGTTGACGTCGAACGGGTAGCAACAAGCGTAAACGAACGTACAGTAATCCGCTCTGAAACTGACCCTTTCGTGCCGCCGGCAGCATCGGATGAGCTCGCCCGGCGTCTGGACGCGCGGCTGCAGGTATACCCTGGGGCCGGACACTTTATGGCAGAAGACGGCGTCACAACGTTTCCGGCTCTGCTTGACCTGGTCCTGCCCCAGTAACGCCGCTCACCAGAGATCGGTCGGGACGGTCGATTCGCCATACGAAGATTTCGCCCGTCACGGGCGTGCACCCCTGACCTCACAGCAGCTCACTGGGAATCTCCGGTCGAAGCGCCAGCACGGTCGGCACTGTTCGGGGCGGCCGTTTCCCTATTCCATGCCCGGTGGCATGGCCTGTTCTGCGTTCCTGAGATGGCGGATGTGTCGTTCGAGCTGGTGACGGAACTCGTAGTCGTCCGCTGGTTCAGTTCCGTTCCCCTCTTGGATGAGATTTTCAGCAGCGGAGAGGACGTCACGTCCTTCCGGTGTGAGGTGAAGGTAGGCGCTGCGGCCATCACGGCCGGGTTCTTTCGCCAGAAACCCGAGGCTCTGCAGACGCTCCATGACCTTGCCGACACTTTGCCTGCTCACGCAGAGAACCGCTGCCACATCTGAGGCTGTGGCAGGTTGAAGTTCCGCAACCGCCTCCATGGCATCCAGCGCGGAGATCGTCAGTTTGTACCTGACGAGCCTCTGGTTGAGTCGGCGTTCCTGAAGCCGGGCCGCGATGCTGACCAGCCTGTGCGTGGCCCACGGGCCGGGGGCGGGGTAGGGCGTGGCTTTCATATGCCGGGGGCCGCGGGCCTGAAGTTGCGGGTCCGGGTCCGTGAGCCGCCGCCCGTGCCCGCGTGGCGGCTCCGGGAACTCACCCTGGCCGCTCACGTGTTCTGGACGTTGTCCTTGGCATCGACAGCGCGATCCTTTGCGTCACTGGCGGCGCTTTGGCCTTCAGCTTTGACGCTCTGTACGGCGTCAGCGGCTGTGGACTTGACGCTTTTCAGCGCTTCCTGGGCCGGTTCCTTCAGGTCCTCGACCATCTCCTTGGCCGTCTCAGTTACCTGGGTGGCAAGCGGCTGGGCGCCGGTTCTGAGCTGTTCCGCGGCCTGCCGTTCCTTAGTGCTTGCAGGGATSAGGGASGAGAYGAGCAKCCCGGCGCCGAACGCGATCAGCCCGGCKGCSAGGGGGTTGCCATGGGCTGCGGTCTTGACCTGGTCCGGGGCGTGGGCGATCGCCGTACCGGCGTCACTGAGTCTGTGCGCGACCGTGTCCTTGGCCCCGTGCAGGCTGTCCCCGGTGCTGTGCAGGGCGTCCCCGGCGTGGCCGGTTCCCGAGGAGACTTTGTCCTGGGCAGTGCCGGTAGCGGCATCTGCTACTCCCATGACTTTTTCTTTGACCCCCGTCACTGCGTCCTTGACGCTGCCCTTCACCTTGTCCGTCTAGCGCTGGACGATCTTGGACGGGGTGACCTTGTCCGCGACGGCGTCCACATTGGTGCCCAGACGTGCACGGGTTTCCTCTATTTCCTGACGGATTGCATCGGGGTTATCACTCATCGGTTTACCTCACCTGGTTTTAGGGTTGGGGGAATTTCAGAGATTGTTTCGCCTGTCTGGGGCATGCCGTTGATCTGCTTGAGTTCCTTACGGCCAAGGGAGGCCAGCACGGCGGCGATGATGCCCCAGATCACGGCGACGATCACCAAGGACGCATTGCGTCGTCCCCGGTGGACGTAGAACGTCTGCACAAGAAGCTGGACACGTACCAAAGGAGTAGCCATGATCAGCAACGAACATATCAACCGCATGCTCGCCGGAAACGGCAATGTCGTGGGCACCGACGGGGCCAAGATCGGCGGCGTGGGCCAGGTCTACGCTGACGACGACACCGGCCAGCCCAACTGGGTCACCGTCAAGACAGGCCTGTTCGGTACCAAGGAATCATTCGTGCCGCTGGAGGGCGCCCGCGTTGAGGGGGATGACATCGTCGTCCCCTACACCAGGACCAGGTCAAGGACGCGCCCGGTGTTGATCCGGACGGCCACCTAGACCCCGCCAAGGAAGACCGGCTCTACCAGCACTACAGCCTCGGCGGCGGCCAGCGCACCTACACTGACGCCAAGGCCGGCACCGCCGGCGGCTACCGGGGCGATGCAGATGCCGGAGTCGCGGGCGGCTACCGAGACGATGGAGACGCCCGGACTGATCGAGACTATGACGCCCGCAACACCGTGGGGCGGGATACCTCCGGACCCACGACCGATGATGCGATGACCCGCTCCGAGGAGCGTCTGAACGTCGGTACCGAACGGCAGGCAACCGGCCGGGCGCGGCTGCGCAAGTATGTCACGACGGAGAACGTCACCCAGACCGTCCCGGTACAGCGTGAAGAAGTCAGGATCGAGCGCGAGCCCATAACCGACGCCAACCGCGACGCGGCCCTCGACGGTCCTGCCATCAGCGAAGAAGAACACGAGGTTACGCTCCACGAGGAACGTCCCGTGGTCGAGAAGGAGACCGTTCCTGTTGAGCGGGTCCGCCTCGACAAGGACACGGTCACCGACCACGAAACCGTCACCGAAGAGGTCCGCAAGGAACGCATCGACACCGACGGGATCGACGACACGCGCAGGTAGCAACACGAGCACTGACATAAATGCCATGAGGGGCCGCGGCGCTTGCCGCGGCCCCTCCCTCATAATGCTTTACAGGGTTACAGCCAGAACCCTCAGGGGCGGGGCCGGACTACGACAGCTGGTTGATGCCCACTTGCTCAGCCTGAGCAGGCTCCTCCGCGCCTGCCGTTTGGTTGGATCGCACCTCCTGTGGTGATGGACGCAGCGCCTGCCAGAGTGCGACGCCGGCGGTAATGGCCGCCGCGGCCACTGCGGCGACGAGCCAGGTTTTCCGGACTGGCTTGCCGACCGGGACGGCTGCTTCCGGGATGAACCGTGATATCCGCTCATGCAGCTTCGGCGTTGCGGTTTCCACTCCGCCGGCGAGCTCGTCGGCGATGGTCCGCAGGCTTGCCTGCAGCCGAGGCGATGCCGCTTCCAATCCGCTGTCTATGCCGGTCAGCATGCGCCGCAACGCCGCTTCGATGCCGGGTGTCGCCCATTCCCTGCCCTTCGCAAGGCGCAGGACGAGAGCGTCCTGGAGCTGCCGGGCCTGGGCTGCACGGCTGGTTTCTACCTGAGTACGCATGAGAGCCTCCGGGTTGGATCGGTGAAGCATTGACGGGGATGCGCAGTCGGAGGACGCTGTAATGCTGCCTGCCGGATCTGCTTCTGACCTACATAGCCACAGCACACACAGATTAGCAAGCATGCTTATGACTTATTGGAGGCAGCACGATTCAAAGATGCCGCTGCAAGGCGCAGTAGGCGATGACCGGCGTGGACAGCTAAACGGGCATAGCATGGCCGTGCCTCGAGGACTATTCGGCGTCCAGTTATTCTAGGGACCAAGCAAGTATCTTGAGCTCAAACGGGTCCAGTTCCTGGGCCCCATTGAGATAGGCATCGAATTCAAAGGCGTGAGCACTGCCGCCGTTGGCCCAGTACCGCACCCAAAGATCGTCCAGGGTGATGGTCTGTTGCTCAATCATGGCCCTCGCTGTCCGCCGTGGGTCTTCCATAACGGGTACCTCAATGGCGCAGCAGAGCCGCCGAAGTGTTGTGGTCGCGGCCCCTGCTTCTGAAGACAGTTACATCGTTCCAAAGGCTGAGCGAACGGACAACCCAACAGGTGTCTCAAAACCTCTAAGCCTCTAAGCCTCGAAACCTAGGGATATGGGACGTTACGGCCCCTCGCAGAGGGCGGTCGCGATTCCGCTTGTGAGGTTGTTTGAACGGCGCCGAGGTACAACGAACGTGATTTTTCCGGAGTGGTCCGCCGATAGACGGGGTCTGTTCATGGTAGACAGAGCAGACCATGGACACTGGGGGGACGTTGTGATGCAACCGGTTAGATTTATTGATCCTTTTGAAATCGAGGAACCGGCTTCAGCAGCGCCTGTCCCAAAACCAGCCCCTCCCGCCGGGCCGCCGGCGGCTCCTCTCTTTTCTTCACAGGGCCGTGAACGCGAAGTGCAACAGCTCATCCACGACCTCGCCGTCCTGGCGACCAGGCAGCAGCATCCGCCCTTCGGGTAGGGCCCGGGCGGTTGGGTTCGAAGTGCGATGGATGATCCCCGGACGGCAGGTCTCCTCGTGGCGTTTCTGGGCACGTTCACGGTAGCGGCGCTGATCTTCCTGCTCTATGTTGCTGCTCTGTGCGTGTTGCTCGCTCTGGCGGGGACAGCCCAACTGCTCACCTGGGTCTTCAGGGCCAGCAAGCCGGCACATGACGCAGGACGGCCAGAGCGCCCCTTGGCCGTCACGCAACAGGGGCGGCACTACCGCTCGGCAGGCGCAGGACGCAACAAGATCAAATAGACGATGCGCTTCGAGCGCCCATCATCGTTGGGTCGGCGAAGGCGCCGATTGGGACATCGTATTGAAGGCCCCGCTGGCGGCGCTGTCGCGCCTGGCCGTGGTGCACTCAAAAAATGGTCCTTCCCGACATTGCCAAATCCGCGTTGCGCCGCAGTAAAACTGCGCCCCAAACTCGGGCCCCTGTTCCGCTCTGCCCGACACAGCCTCCAGAAACGGTCGTTTTTGACGTGCGGGTTGCAGGAATGGTGGTTCTGGAAAATCATGCCTAAGAGGACCGAGGGCGGGCCGCCCTGCCCCCGACGTGTCTGGAATGCGAGCTCGCACAGTGCTGGTCATAGGATCGCCTGCATAGACAACCAATCACGTCACACGCCGAGCCTTCCCCCTATGGGCGGTGAATGTGTTGCATGCCCTGACCGCTCCCGTCCCAATTCCTTGGAATCGGAACTCCACGCCGGCCTCCCCAATACGCGCTTTCCTGCCACTTGGTCCACAGACCTCGGAGGAAAGCCGGCCGATGGTCGAACCCGTGGCTGGTGAGGCCGTAGAAAACGGGCAGGATCACGAAAATCACCGATGCGACCAGCGGATGGACGAGGACACCTACCGTTCCCGCCGCGAGGTACAGCACGACCCCGGCAAGAGCACGCGGTCGCTCGCGCACGAAGTAAAATTCCTCGACCTCATCCTCGGTGAGGTCAGGATGCCGCGCCAGGTGCGAGAAAAACACCAGCCATGACAGGCACAGCAGTGCCCCGATGATCGCGTACAGCGCGACCGCGACCCGCTCGTCGGCGAGATTGCCCGTCTTGGCTGTATCGATGATCACGGCTGTCGGCCAAGGTAAAAGCGCGAGCGTTGCGAGGATTCCCAGGTTGGCCCAGTGCAGGCCGATGTCCATCTCCCGGATACGGGAGAAGGCGGATTTGTGGTTGAGCCAGATCACGGCCAAGTAGATGTAGGAGGCCGCATACGCCAGGTATGTCGGCCATTGACCCAGCAAACGAGCCAGCAGCCCCCCGGGCTCGGTCTCTGGCGGCGTGAGCTCAAGTACCAGGAGCGTGATAACGATCGCGATAACGGCGTCGCTGAACGCCTCGGCACGCTTGGTGTCCGAACGTGTCACCATCTGCTCCTACGCCTGTGCATGAGGTGGCCCTCCTGCCCGGTGCCTTTTGCTGCCGGGCGACGCCTGAGGAAAGCAGTGGCCAAACATCGCGCCGGCGCCCCGGGCTACAGATAGACGGATGCGGGACAGCAGCATCGTGGTGCCGAGACGGCGGGCTGGTGGACCTCTATCCGCTTTCACCGGGCAGCTTGTACGCGAGCACGTCGATGTTCTGTATGTTCGGCTCCGCGCTGAACAGCTCTGCTCCCTGAGCGGCAAGTGCTTGCCCGACACCCCCTGACAGGTGGGTCCGACGGGGCGTCGTCATCGGGGAATACGTCGAAGATCCCGAAAGTCGATTCATCGAACTCGAGGGCGAACCAGGCACGCGTACCTTGCTCCTGTTCGACGACGGAGCGCGCGCTGCGGAGGAATTCCCGGACGTCCTTCTCCTTGCCGGGCTTGGCCTTTAAGATCACCGACAATCCAACCTCAATCATGCGCCCTCACCCGGCCCGATCTGGCGGATTCCATACTGCACGACAGTTTTCATGGCGAGCCTCCTTGGAACGGCACTACGGTGAGGATGGTGCGGACCGAGCCGGCCTCGTGGCAACTCCTCAACCTAACGAGGGTGCGGCGCGACGCACTGCCCAGTCTCGCAGTGATCGCTGGTCACCACAAGACACGATTCCTTCTGCCAACGCCAGTGGATGAAGGCTGCCCACCATCCGGGTTCTTACCGCCTGTGGCCGACATAATCTCGGCTGCCACCAGAGGATTCAGGGGCTCTCCGTTTGTGCGCGATCAACCAAAAGTCCGCGCTTCTGCGCTGACCAGGCGCCACCACTCATGGATCTTCACGGAACTAGTGTCGCGCCCGCGAAGCAGCGGGTAAAGGACTTGGGCCCGCGTAACACGTTCGAGTGAATCAGTAGGACGACAGCGCTCGGCGGCGCTGAAGGTCTGCACGATTCACGCTAACCGTCAGTTGCTAAGACCGCGCCTGCAGGTTGCCTGCAGCCGGAACCCTGGAAGAGACGGCGCGGGGCATCACGGAACAATGCTGAGGACGACGCCAGCGCATTACAGGTGAACCCTGATGCCAGCAAAGTGGTTGGGCGGCCACCGCGCGGCGGTCAGCAGGCGGGCGAGTTCTCCGATGGCTCCCTCGCTGCCGGCGAGTAGATACCCGGGCATGTCCTCCGCGTCGATCAAGATCAGTTTCAAGACCTGTGTCTTGGCGGTAACGGCGCAGCAATACGTAAATCTGGTGCCCGGGAAACACTGAGCTCTGTAGCTGCTTTCCCAGCCGCAGCCCGTAATGCCAGCGCTCCTTCAGCGAACCCAATACCGAAGCACGTTTCTTGGTCTGTTCCCTTGCAGCCTCCTACATTGTGTTTCCGCCTGTTTCAGTCAGTCGAACACGGCGCTATTCCAAGTTAGTTGACTTTTTCGCGACAGGGTCACGACTCTGCCTCGGTGGATTGCAGGTATGAGCAGCTGCACCCCTCAAAGACGCGCCGGCACTCCGTTCCCGGCTCAGGTGCTGGGCTCGGGTTCGACCAGCATCAGGATCGTGTCCGGGCGTACGCCGTCGAATTTCATGGCGTCGGCCGCTGCCTCGGACTCCATCATTCGCTGGAACGTGTCCATGTCCGGAACTTCGACGATCAGGCCGACGCGGTTGGTTTTCCCCGGGTCGACAAAGGTTCGGACAGTCATTCCCATAGGTCCGAAGAGTTCCTGGCGTCGCGGCGAGCTGAGCCAGTGGTCAACGTCGTCGACCTCATGGAAGATCAATAGAGTTGCCATCGTTGCCTCTGCTTTCGAAAGCGGTATCAGGAGCCGGATTGGAAGGCAATCGCATGGGAACTCCTAATCCAAGCAGAAGCTACCACGGCCCGCTTATCTTCGATAGGCAGCGAGAAAACGCGGCCAAAATCGCTCCCCACGGCTTTCGGCCGGCCAATGTCTTGAAAAGCTGTTGTATATCGAGACGCGGTGGGTCAGACCGCAAGCACGCCGCAACTGCTGGCGGGAACCGAGGCAAGCATAGGGGCTGCGGCCTGCTGTCAGTGGCGCACGGAAAGTATCTGTGTTTCAGCGCCTACCGCACGAAGAACAGAGCATCAGAGGTGAGCGCTGACCCAGACCTGTGACTAAGCGGTATTTGCCGCACCTATGACGCTACTTGGAGTAGCCGGTGCTGTAGGCTCCGAATCAAACCTTGGGGGGATTGATGCTGAACTACTTTCACGAGATGCAAGAGGCCCGTTTCGCGACCTCTGCGCGCCGAATTTATGGCATTGCCTCTGCCGGCTTCGTGGTTGCCGTCATGGCATTGGTTTTTTCGGGTTTGGCACCTTTGTGGATTTTCTGGTCGACCTTTGCCATTTCTTGCGTGGTGGACGCTTTCCTGACCAGGCAGTGGAGCAGAAGGGACGCACTCGAATCCTATCGAGGGGGCACACCCGGCTGACTTCGCTCGGGGCTTCGTGCACCGGGCCGTGTAATGACAGTGGCTGGAACGACCATCATCGAGACGAAACGGGGAAGCTTTGGACCAAAGTCGGACAAATCAAAATGGAAAGCCGTCGGCACTAGCCGTCGTCCACCTTGTCCTCAGCCTCTGCGCCTTGGTGGCAACAAGCGCCGCGGCCATCCTGTGGAATCCGATCGACACAGACTTCATCACCCGCGCCGACAACGCGGGGTGGGACCAAACCATGCTTCTGCCTCATCAGATGGAACTCTCGCTCGTGCTCAACGCATCAGTTCTTGCAACTTTTGTCCTGGTCGTGATCGCTCTCTATGGTGTGCTGTCCTCACGACGGCGGCCTCGGGCGGGAACTCCTTTCCAGCCCGTCGAGTGAGGGACTGACCGCCAAATACCGTTGCCCTCGGCGCCATTTAGCGCTGCGATCCATAGAATAAGGAGCAATTCGGTTCGTTCCGGGCCTATCGTCCGGCGCGTGGTCAAAAACGGTCGTTTTTGAGAACCAGTGGTTGCGCACCTTGCAGTAGCGGGCACCCACTGGCAATTGAAGACTGCCCCTGATGCTCTACTGCGACATATAGCTCCGCAAAATGCCGCCATTTATCATCGCAGTTCACATAGGCAGTACGCTCTTGCGTGGCTCCCATCGTGGACGGCCCAAATATCATTGGGGGGAAATGGATTCAACAAATAGTCCTTGCGAACAATCGCTGCGGGACGCTCCGGAAGTGGAGCCGTCCGATCTCTCGAAGAGAGAGATCACTTTGTCGGTTGTGGTCCTGGCAGCAGTGGCGATTGCGGTGTGGTGGCTGGATGCCAGCTTCATCGTCAACGCAGGTAAGGCCGGCAGCATAACGGCGAATGCTGTTGGCGCCACCTTGGCCGGAATAGGAGGCGTTCTGATGATGCTTGCGAGCACGAGGGTGCTCGGAGTAGCCAAGCGAAAGTGGCGGCCTAACACCTTGGCGGCCGGGGGATTGCTCGTTGCTGCCGGCGGATTCCTCGTCGCCCTTAGCGCTTGGCAGAGCTTCTTCATAGAATTCCCAATCCCGGGCGAGTGATCCTTAGAGGACTGCGTTAGCGACCTGGGGCGTGTCTCCTAAAGCTGTTAGCCGGATGCTGAGTGCTCGGAGGACTGCTCCGTCGTTGTAGGTGACGGCGAGCTTGTCTTAGCGGGTTGCCAGGGGCCGCCACTGTTTGAAGGTGTTGAAATTGCGTTCGATGACGTTGCGGCCTTTGTAGTCCTCTATCCCGAAGGCGGGCGGTCGACCTCTGGATCATCGTCGTTTCCGGTGGCCGTTCTGGTCTGATGCTAGGGGTATGCAACGGTAATGCCGCCGGTCGCGAAGGTGGGTTCGGATGAGCCAGTCGATACCCATGAACCTCATGGGTAGCCTTGCGATGCAACTACCCTTGCATAAAGTTCACTTGTAACAAGAACAGCAGTGGTCTCCTTGGAGGCGATAGGCATGGCGAAGGTTAGGGTCCACGAGTTGGCAAAGGAGCTCGGGATAACTTCTGTTGCTGCTGTCCACATTCTTCAAGAACTCGGGGAGTTTGTCCGCTCCGCATCGTCGACGCTCGAGGCGGCCGTCGTAACACGGCTGAGAAACGAAGTTGAACGCCGCAGGAGCTCCGGAGGCAGAATCACCTACCCATCGCTGGGGTCTAGTGCGGACGCCAGGCTGGGTGGAGGCGGCCCCACGCCGGGAGGGCCACGGCCGTTTCGTGCACCCCCGAGGGAGAATTTGGATCGGAGGCCTGAATTTTGGCGGCTCGAGACTGTGGCATCCCTCCTGGGCAAAGATCCCGGCGACATCATTGCCTTGCTGCATGGCCGCACTCAAATTATCGGCACCCGGCCGGAATCCTTGGTTGGGCCAAGCATAATCTCAAAGATTTGCGCCTTTTACCATGCTGATCCGGACAAGCTATTGGCGTCCCTAAGGGACATACCCAACGGGACAGCGGTCTCAAGCCAAACGGCTAATGAGGTGGACGAACCAAGACTTCTGCAGGAAAACGAACTGACCATGCTTGCGCCGGGTCTTTTCACTGTTCTCACGATCGACTCGCCGTCGACAGCAGTTACGGATGATCAGAAGGGAACACCTTCAAGCAATAGCAGAGAGAAGAGCGCCGGCGGACAATCTCATGGTCCTGTGGGCACAGAGGGAGTCAGCCCCGACCGGTCGCCCCGAGAAAGTGGACACCAAGGAATTCCCGGCAAGGCAGAGCAGACCCTCTCCGAGGGGTACAAGGAGTTCGCACAGGGAGAGACAGGGATTACCTTCCGGGACTTGCTATGTCCCTATCTTGTCGGGGCAGAGCACATCACTATCACGGACCCATACATACGGATGTTCCACCAGGCCCGCAACCTCATGGAACTTCTTCTCGAGATCCTCGAATTGGGCGATGGCCTCTCTCCGGTGAAAGTCGATCTGAGAACTCACAGAGATAGCAGAGTGGACCCAGAAAGGCCTCACGCACAGGAGAAGTACCTCGAGGGAATCCGGGACTCTTTCGTGCCGACCAGAATCAGCTTCAGCTATTTTTCTACACCAAGCTTCACGCCCGCAGCATCGTTACGGACACCGGGTGGAAGATAAAGCTCGACCGGGGGCTGGATATTTATCCTCACGTCTCGCAAAATGTCATGGACTTGGAGCATCATTTGCAGGAATTCCGCAAAGTGAGTTCCTTCGATGTCACCTACATGCGCATAGACAAGACATGAGACGGGGAGAGCAAAAAACTTGCCGAACATATAAGACAGCGCACTCCGATCATGCTTAGTTGTGCAATTAACTGCCAATGGAAAAGAGGGCCCCTGTCGTAAAGGCATAAGGAAAGCGAACAGTCTGGCTCTGGAAGTTTGATTCAGGACCAGTGTGACCGCTGTCAAACAGGAGCCATCGCGGTAGTTCCCCGAGCAGCGCTAGGCCGCAGGCCCAAGAAATTGGTTGTTTTTCCGCGAGAATGGCCCCGGAAACGCTCCGGGGCCATTCGTTTACACATGCGACACGCTTTCAGCTGCCTTTGAGCCTCCGACCTCCGGGCAGCTTCTCCCCCATGCCGGGTACATCTCGCCCTGGTTGTGTTCGGCTTCGCGCCGGAGGGTTTCTGCTTCGATGGCTTTAGCGACGAAATGGGCCCATGTGTTGTCCCCCTCGTAGCTGGTCGCCTTGTATGCGGCCTTGGCTCGGTTGCGAATGACGGTGGGCATGCTTACCGTCATTGGCGCCGTCTCGACATTGTTGACCTCTTCCTTTTTCGCGGCCGACTCTTGACGGCGGCCCGGCAGCATCCGAGCTAACGGTGCATCGGTAGTGGGAGGTGCTGCCGTCGGGCGAGGCGGTAGGGCGAGTGCTGGGCGAGAGATCGTTGCGAAGGCTGTCACGGGCGGTGCTGCGCCCCCGCCAGACCTCGGGAAGCATTCCCAGGCCTCTCCCCTCAAATGAGTGCTGTGGCCGCCATGATCCCGCGCCGGTATCTGCCATTCACAATGGGCCGACCGGAAGATGATCCCGTCCCTGAAGCTAAAGGCAGCCGCACCCGCAGCTTCAGAGCAGCCGGGCCCGGAAGGCATCTACCCAGCAGTCTCCGGGCCCGGCGGACACTTCCCAGCACCCAGTGGGCGCACTGACCGTCGCCTAGCGCCTCGTCGCGATCGTCTTCGTGGTGGTCGCCGTCGCCGTGTACTTGCCGTTAGCTGACACCGCGTTGGCCCTGACGCTGACCGTGTAGGTGGTGCCCGGCCTGAGGTATCCCGAGAAGGTCATCCTGCCGCCTGCTGTCGTGTAGGTTGCCAGGACGCGCGTGCCCTGCTTGATCGACACGGTGTAGTTGACGACTTTGCCGTAAACATAGGGACTGGTCCAGGTTGCCGTGACGGCCGAGCGGGTGGATGAGACGGCCACGGCCGGGGCATGCACCCGGACAGTTGAGGCGGCGGTGAAGCCGGTCCTGACGGCCTTGGTGTTGTATGAGCCGGCAGTGTGCTTGCCGTCGGGTGACACGGCGAAGGCCTCCACCACGACGACGTATCCGGTGTTTTCTGCCAGGCCGACCACGACCTTGGCAAGGGTGGCCGCGGACAGGCTATGGGTCTGCAGGACCCGCGTTCCAAGCTTCACTGTTGCCCGGTAACCGGTGACGGAACCGGTGACCGCGGGCTTCTTCCAAGAGACGGTTGCCCGGTCCGCGCCCACGCCGGAGACGGTCAGGGCAGGCGCGCCGACCTTCACGGTGGACGGCGAGTAGGGTGTCGTGACGACCGCGGATGCCTTGGGCGTAGTGATCTGTTTCTGGCCGTCGGCGGAGCTGACATTGGCGGCAACGGAGATCGTGTAGGCCGTGTTCCCGGTCAGGCCGGTGACGGCCAGGGAGGCCCCGGCGGCCTTGAGCACCCTGTCCGGGTGGCCGGTCTGGGACACGGTGACGGTGTAGCCGGTCACCGTTCCGCCAATGATGCCGGTGGGTGCCGTCCAGTTGAGCGTGACCCGGTCGTAGGTGACGGGTGTTGCAGCCAGACGGGCCGGGGCGTTAGGTGCGACGACAGTCCCGGGCCCGACAGGGGTGGCAACGGTGGCTTTGGCGACGGCGGACACTGCAGTCTTCGTGCTGTCCGGAGATGAGGCAAGGGCAGCGACCTCGACCGTGTAGGAGGTGTTGTCCTTCAAACCGGTGAAGCTGGTGTTCAGGGCGTTGACAATCCTGGAGTCGACTACTCCGGTCCCATCTTTCAGGGTGACCCTGTAGCCGATGAGAGAACCCACGGTGCCGGCAGGGGCTGTCCAGGCAGCAATGATGTGGTCGAAGCCGGCGGCTGTCGCCGTAACGTTCTGCGGTGCGGCCACAATGACCGTGCTTGGCGCGTAAGGGGTGGTCTTGGTGACCGACGCCGGGGTTGAGGATGCTTGGACGGCGCCGCTGGCCGATACGGCGTTTGCCTTCACTTCGAAGGTGTAGGAGGTGTGCTCCTGGAGCCCGATGACGGTATAGGAGGGTTCAGTGTCCGTGGTGGTGCTCGTCCTGTCCGGCTTACCGGCGGACTTCACGGTGATGGTGTAGTTGGTCAGCCTGCCGGTGACGTTCTCCGGTGCTGTCCACCTCAGTGTCGCCTGGGTGGGTGCGACGTCCGCGGAGAGCAGCGTCGGAGGCGCAACCGCGACTTTGCTCGGGTCCTCCGGCGTGGTCACCGACCCTGAGACGATCCCGGAGGTGGCGGTGTTCGTGCTCTCCCAGGCCTTTACGGCCGCCTGGATCATGACCGAGTAGGCCGTGTTCGGATCCAGTCCCCCGAACAGGTAGTCGTTCCCTTGAGTCTGCACGACCACGTCCGGCTTACCGGGTGCCTGCAAGGTCAGGGTGTAAGTGAGTGCAATTCCTGACTGATCCTGCGGCAAACCCCACGCCGCATAGATGCTGGAAAACGACGGAGCCGTCACGGCGAAGCTGGTGGGGACACTCACTCGCGCTTCCGTCAGATCCTGCCCGGTGGCGGTGTCCAGGGTCGCAACGGCCGTCGCTACCCGGTCCTGAATCGTCGAAGTCGCCTTGATGCTGGCGGTGTACTGGGCGTTGCCCGGAAGACCCGAGAAAAGATACTGGGTGTCAGTTGTCGTCGCTGACCGCACGACCAATGACCCCTGCTTGAGTTCCACGGTGTACGGCTGCAGATTGCCGTGGAAGGACCCCGGCGCAGTCCACACGGTTTGAATTGTGTGAATGCCAGGCCATGCCTGCAGGCCCGTGGGTGCAGTAACTGATGGCAGGTCGTTGAACGTGGTCACGTTGTAGGTGGTGGGCTGGGAGTAGTAGTCCAGGCCCGTGCCATCCTTGCCGTGGGATGTGATGTTCACCGTGTAGGTGGTTTTGTCGGTGAGGCCCTTGAACGTCACCTCCGATACCGGCGGGTCAATTCGCTGAGTCTCGAGGAGAGCCCCGTCTGCGGCATGCAGCTCGGCAACGTACTCCGAAACCATCTCACCGGTCTTGGCCGGCCACCTGGATGTGAACTCGGTGGAGGAGACCAGATTGGTGGGGTCAGCGACCGCGCTAAGGGTCGGAATCGAGTACTGGCCGAAGTTCTGCGTGAACCATCCGCGCCCCGTTTCGTCCACATAGTAGCCAAGACCGATGTGGGTGTAGTTGCTGCCGAGGATGTTGGCTTTGTGCCCGGGTGATGCCATCCAGGCGGCCACGACCGTGGCGGGGGTGTACCCCATCGCTACGTTTTCTCCGACGCTCATCCAGTGCGGGGGCAGCTGGCTTTGGAAATCCGGGTTATGACTCATCCATTGGTTCGCCGCCATGTTTTGTGTCCACTCCTGCGACACCTGGCTCATGCTGGTCGAGAGAATCAGCGGCTTCAGCCCTGCCGCTGCACGCTGGGCATTTGTGTCCTTGAAAATCTGGGCGACGGCCGCGTCGATCTCGGACTGAGTGGACGCGGCGTAAGCCGGAGCGGCGTTCAACACAGCACCGGAGAGGCCGGCGCCGGAAAAAAGAATGGTTGCTGCCACTACCGCAGCAATACTTTTGATGATCTTCATTTCGAGCGTTCTCCTGAAGGCTGTGTTCGTGCCGCTTCACAGCCAACAAGGGAAGCAGACGGCAATTGGTTGAGGCGGATTAGGTCGCTGGGATCCGCAGTGCGGCTCAGCCGGCGGCGTGAGGCGTCCCGGGGATGATCGTGGCACCAGTGCTGGCGGTCCAGGTGATCTGGCCGTGCTGGAAGCTCTGCCTGACTGAACCATGAGGTGTGCTGAACTCGCCACCGGTGGGATAGCCGAGGCTGCCGTTCTGGGCACCGGCCTTCAACCAAGCGGTGCGGATCGCTCCCTTGGATACCTGCGCCCCGGTAAAGGACGACCAGACGACCGCTCCCCCGCGAAAAGATTGCGATGCGCCGCCGGCCCGCAGCCCGGTCGTCTCATCGGAAACGGGGGCACCGAGGGGTCCGGTGATGCCGCCTGTAGCTTGCCATTTAGTGCGGATGGCGCCGCCGAGGGCATGTGCGCCGCCGGACGACGACCATCCGATGGTTCCGCCCTGGTATTGCTGGTAGGTCCCCGCAGGCGTGGTCACTTCACCGGTGGTCGGGTAGCCGAGGCGCCCTTTCTCAAAACCGAGCTTGGCGTACGCGCTGCGGATGGCGCCGCGCGAGATCTGGGCGCCGGTCGCCGGTGACCAGACGACGAAGCCTCGCTGGTACTGCCGGTACGCCCCGCCATCTTTCAGGCCGGCCCGGACAGGGCCCAGCGGCGAGCCGAGGCTGTATCTGGTTGCGGCTGCGCTGATGCTGGCGTCCCTGTTGACCGGTGGAGCCGGAACGGCCCCTGGCGTGGTGATACCGCCGGTGCCGTCCCCGCCAGAACTGCCTCCGGTGCCGAAACCCACGCCGGCACCATTGTCGTAGCAGTAAGGGGCGCCATTGGGTGCTGTCTGACAGACCTGCGCGGCGTGGGCCGGTGCTACCGCGAGAAGAGAGCTGCTGAGGAGGCCGAGACCGAGCACGGCCGAGGTAAGTCTTGAACGCATGAATCCCCCATTTGGATGCCGGAAAGTACCGGCTGGGAGCATCCTAGCTGATTTCATGGCGACAAACGGCAGGAAATCCAGTCGTTGGATTTTTGCGGCGAAGATCGGGTCATGCGGCCCAGGCCTCTGGCCGGATGCTCCTCGCGTCGGCGCGTACGGAGGCAATCATCCTTGCGTTGGTTACCTCGTCAACACCCCATCTCCGGTTGCGGCGGGCCAGGACGGCGAGCCGGTCAGCGAGTTCGTTGAGCGGGTGGCCGTTGTGGCCCCGGACCCACTCGAAGGAGATGTTCACGCCGCGTGCCGAGCCCAGGATGCGTTTGCAATCCGCGACCGAATCGGTGTCATCGAAGGGCTGCAGGTGGCCGGTGGAGACGCGCGCCAGGACCTCCAGGGCGGCCTTGGAGTCGGTGAGGAACTTAGGTCCCCAACGCCCTCGCGCAGGACCGGGTGGTGGCCAGGGTGGACTGCAGCCCACGGCGGATCGCTGCCAGCTCCCCGGCGCGGATGCCGCTGTGGGTGGACACGGACGTGTACGCGCCGAGGATCGGGTCTGCGCCGTTGGAGTAGGCCAGGACGTAGCCGCACCCATTGACGGACTTGCCGCGGCCCCGGGAGGAGTCGCGGGCCAGGACCAGCCCGGACACGAGCCCGCGCTCCACCTCGGCAACGGCTTCGTGGGCAGCGGCCAGGGCCGCCGGCGGAGCCGTCAGGTCTGTGACCGGCAGGTCGGATTTGGCTCACAGCAGCTCCGCCGTTGACCATTCGCCGGTGAAGACCTGCGAGGGGGTTTCACCGGTGCGCTTGGCGTTCCGCCCGACGGCCTGGGTGATCTGGGCAGCCAGTTCCCGATTGGAGGGGTTGGTCGGCTGGCCGTGGCGGGACCAGAGACGATGAAGTCCTCACCGTCGACAAGGGTGTGCACCGCCCAGCGGCACAGGTTCGGCTGGCGGTCCACGAGGACGGTCACGCCGTGGCGTTCATTCACGGCCACCAGTGCCGGGACAAACCGGGACACTGGCGGCGCCGGCACGGTCGAGCTGCGGATCTTCGGCGAGGAATCCGACACCTACCACCGGCAGGGTCGGTTTTGCCGACTACGGCCCATCAAAAGCCCGCGGGCATGCCAGGACGTTCAGAAACGCACGTTTTCGTCTGACCCCTAGCGCGCCCCAAACACAGCTGGAAAACATGAATCGGATCGACCGCCGCCCGTTCACTGCCCAATGATGCCCCTCAGAAAGGGTCGTTACTGAACCATCACGGCTCAATGTCGGGTAGCCGCACGTCAGGGCTTCAGGCCATTACTCCCCTATTGCGTCCCAGCGCACCCACCCTTCGCCGGCAGAGCCGGTCTTTCGCGGCGGTAGGTAGCCCCGAACTCACGGGACGGCTGCCGATGCGCCTCCATGGGATAGCCATGGCTTCATAGTCCCGTCGCGTTGCTCCGTCGAAGCCCCAGAGCAACAAGCGTCTCGCCCAGCGCCGTTGAGAAGTACTCCCCCGCCAGTTCCCGCATTCTCCTGCAGGAGCACACTCGCCGGCTATTCGCACGCAACCGATCTAGGAGCACTTTGGGGGGATTCGTCCTGATGGGCGACCGCCGAACAAACCATCCATAAAGCGATGTAGGGTAATCGCGGGTAGCGGCCCGCTTAGCCCCGATTTTTCATGACGGTGGGTGATGGTCGTTTGTGCGGGGCGGCGGGTTGATCTGCGGTTGTTTTCTGTTTTCGGGCAGTGTGGTGTGGCCCGGTTGGTTCGCCTGGGGGTTGGCGCCGGTTCCACTTCCGGTGATGTGCTGC
>NZ_JBFTLC010000046.1:0-27843 GCF_056396245.1 Arthrobacter sp. 05T423 | reverse complement strand
GCGACTCCATCGACCTCACCGGACTGGACATGACCCCCGCCCAGGTGGAGGACGCCGTCCGCGTCGACGCCGACGAATGGAAGACCGAGCTCGCCTCGATCGAGGAGTGGTTCGCCAACTTCGGTGAGTCGCTGCCCGCAGCGCTCCAGAACGAGCTCGACGGCCTGAAGGCCCGCCTCGCCTAGACCGCTGAAGCCGGCCTCGGGGAGCCGGCAACAGGCAGACGAAGGGGGCTCCCACTGAGGTGCGGGAGCTCCCTTCAGTCCTTTATCGCCCGGAGCCTCCAAGCAGCCAACAAGGGAAAATCGCCGCGGGTCGACCCGCATTCTGCAAGATACTTCCAGGTATTGATCCGCTGGAGGATGCCCAGCGGCTCGCCTGCCGCGGCGTCGGGTGATCCAGCCGTGCGTGGCGGACCTGGCTGAGCGACGCCTGCGCTTGAAGATCCCGGCCCTGACCTAGGCATCTGACCAGGAAGTTCACCGAGCACCATCCCGGCGTCGGCGTTCTTATCGCCGATGTGGTCACCGCCGAGACGCCCCGGCTACGGCTGTATGAGCGTCGGGGATCCGGTACGTCCCGTCCTCGGGGAGCCCGGCACACGGTCATGATAGTGAGGCCATTCACTGCGGGACCTGATGCAGGCAGCGTAACCAGGTCGGGCAATTCCTCGAGGCTCAGGTACAGCCATCCACCGGCAGCGACCCCCAAGAAACCTGTGAAACGCGCCGCTAGAGGGCGTTGATCGCCTCCGGGGCGCGCTCGACCCGGGACAGGCCGCGGAGAACCGCAACGGAGCCGTGCCGACGGATCGCGATACGAGTCAGCACGTCCACCACGGACTCGGTGGCCGCGGCAGGGACGGCCGGCGTATCCAGGCCGACACTCGCCGCCAGGTCATCGCTGTGTATCAGCAGCTCCAGCAGACGGGTGCGGAGGAAGCTGTCCACGCTCAGCGAGACGCCTTCCCGCCAATGGCCCATCCGCACCTGGTGGTCGGGGACGGACAGCAGCCCGGTCGCCATCTCCGCCACCGTCGCGGTGGTGCGCGCGGCCAGCCCGGCCGGGCCCTCGGCGCTCTGCCTCTCGGCATTGTCGCGTATGCCGGTGTTGGTCTCGCTGTCAACGTCCTCGCCCACCCAGCGGAGTTGGGCGTAAAAGCTGTCGATGTCCAGCTCCTCGCCGCCCTCGACCGGTTCGGCGATGACCTCCGGCACCGACAGGATCTGGACCGCCAGATGCTCGGCGATGCCGCCGACCGTCATCTTGGGGAGCGCGCCAGGATCGCCCCAGGCGGCGGCCACCTTCGGGTCGGCGATCAGCCCAGCGGCGGCCCGGGCTGCATCGAGGTACAGGGAGCGAATCGTAGAGGTCATGCCAGCAGATTAGCTGCCGTTGGGGTGACGTGAGAATTCAAAGGCTCGGAGTTACGCCGCCGGCGGCTCCTCTGCTCCGGGCTCTCGTTTTTCGTCGGGCCCCATCCGATTCGAGAGGCCGGATCGAGAAGTCATTTCGAGTTAGCGGAACAGGTCTTGAACCGGTCTTGATCCAGAATGCGCGACCGGCAATTGGACAGCCCGTCTATTATTGGACGGTGAGCCAAACCCTTCCCCCTTGCCCTGAATGCACCGGCGAATACACCTACGAGATGGGCGCGTTGCTGGTTTGCCCCGAATGCGGCCACGAATGGTCGCCGGTCGTGTCCGATGAAGCGGACGCTGAGTCAGTGATGATTAAGGATGCTGTCGGAAACGTGCTCGCAGACGGGGATACCGTCACGGTTATTAAGGACCTCAGGGTCAAGGGGAGCGCCACTGCAATCAAGGTTGGAACCAAGGTCCGCAACATCCGCCTCGTGAACGGCGTGGGTGACCACGACATTGACTGCAAAGTGGATGGCTTCGGCCCCATGCAGCTCAAATCCAGTGTGGTAAGAAAGGTCTGACGCGCCTCGCATGCTGGCTGTCGGCATCAGCTTCTGGCCAGCCTCGGTGAGTTCCGTGTTCATGCCGTGGCGCATATTGACCCGAAGTATCCTGTGCCGAGCTCCCGGGGATGAATCCGATAGACCATGAGGCGCAGGAAAGCGAAGATTCCCACCGCCGCATAGAAGACGACCCCCACGGACCAGGAGACGACTGCGAGCAGCGCCAGGCCTGCCTTCCACGTGCCGGCGAGAGGTTCAAGCGCGGCGCAGGCGCCAACCACCGCTTGGCTTGCGACGCGCCAGATGAACTACGTGCCGTTCGCTTCCTTAGATCACGGGGCCGTTCCGTTCGGCCGAAGACGGCGGTCCAGGGGATGACGTAGCCGGGTACGAGCCAGGCGAGTCCCGACGCACGAGGAAGGCAGACATTGTCCAGGGCGCACCGGCTGTGGCCATGGTGCACGCGGGGACAATGCTGCCCGCGACGAAAGTGTAGAAGCCGAACGCACGGCCCGGGTTCAGGAAGTCGGCGATGGTGGCGCTTCGGAAGCTGGTCAGACGGACATGGTTCAGGACAAGGATCACTGCGTACGCGACCAGCAGATGGCGAGCAGGACCGCGGACACCGTAGGGAATCCCTCCAGCTCGAATCCGACGGAGAGGACGCCGCCTCTTTAGCGGACCAGCCCGCGGAGAGGTATCCAGGGGAAGAAAAGCTACGGACAACCGGGATGATGGCCAAGGCTTTCGAGGCGGCCCCGCTGGGAAGCTTGCGCAGTGACTAGCTGTTTATCCAGAAATCTGGATAAACGCGGATACATCGTTCGTTGCTTAGGTGTGAGCGTCAAGGTCGACGGCCTCGACTGTCGTCTTGGCCGGAATCATTGGACGAAGCGTTAGCCTGCCTTGGCTGTGCCGAGCTAGTCGAGCCCATCGTGAAACTGGGTAAAGGACCGGCAGGGGTACTGGGGCGAGATGAGCCCTAACAACCTGTGGGCGACGATCCGGTCGACAGGGGACTGACCCGACAACGGCAAGAGCCGTGACGGTGGTGGAGCGGCGTGACGGGTCATTGCGTCCGGGTCGATCATGGTCACCCAGGTAACGCTCAGCAGCAGAGCTGCCTTCTCTCCCCTCCAATCTCAGCTCTCGGCTTGCTCCGCACAGAAATGCTGGAGAGGGAAGGACTACCGCGCTGCCAATTCTTGGTACGAAAATTTCACAGCGAGGGTGTGGACAGTGTCCACACCCTGGGCTTCGGATCCGGTTGTACCGGCATCGGACTGGGGCGGATTGGGGAGGTTTTCGGGAGATCGGCGGAATCCCAGAGGGAGCGGCTGGTTCGAGTCCCATCTCGGGCACGTGTTTCCCCTGTTCAGGGGCTTTTTAGCCTCTGAGTGTGGACAAATTGTGTTGTGAAGGGGCCCTTCGGGGGCCTTTTTCATTGGTGGCCGGTGCTGTGGTCTGCTGCCTCCTCCGTTCCTTGCTCGGTGGTCTTGGTGCTTGTTACCGGTTCATGGGCGTAACTGGCTGGGGCAACATGACCTGAGAAAATTTCTGGTCGGCTTTCTTTTCTTGGCCGTTGGCTGTTCACCTGGTTTCCCCTTCTGGGTTCGCGTTGGCTGTTCTGCTTGTTCATTGTGGGTCTGGGGGAGCGCGACATGACTTGCGCCCAGCTGTTCGAGAATCGGTTCCGCCGGACTCCGGCAGATGCTCTGGAGCCCATTACCGTGGCCGACTGGTAGCCGGCATTGCCGTGCAGTTGGCTCATGAAGCTCACGCCGCCTTTCATCCCTGCATCTCTGGTTTTCGCCTCGTTGACTGTTCATGGTTACCTTCAGCGTCTACTGCATGATGCAGTGCAGCTTTTTTGGCGCGGCATCAGGACGTGAGGTATCCGCCTGGCCGGTCTTTCATATTTCTTCATGGCCAACCTGCCGGATGACTACATGACGAAAGCCAGGCGACGAAGCCCGCTCAGCCGGTGCGTCGGCGGCGAGGGGAATCTCGCCGAGATCGGTGAAAATGGAAGCCGAGTGTGTCGGCGTTGTCGTCCCTCGCGGGCAGGGGCCTTCCAATCCTGGTAATCCGTCCTCGAGTATGTGCCGGACTTTCTTCCGGGCAATTCTGGTTTGGTTGCTCCGTCATACGGGTCCAAACTCGGCCGCGCGGCCATGTACATGTCTCTTTGAGTCTGCTCTTCAACCGCCATGAGCAGGTGGGCGTGGATGACCGGAAACGGCCGTGGATCAGTGGAGGTTATAGGAAAACGGAGTCTGTCCCGCAAGGCGAGGGTTGGGAGAGATTGACCCGAGACAACGGCAACCCCACCCCTGGAGCCAAAGGAAACGTCTCGTTGCAATGTCTCATAACCCGCGCTCGATCTCGCGTCATCGCAGAATCTTGAGAGACACACTTCAGCAGATGCAAGGGACGATCTCGCCCTGAAACGCGGGAGCGCCGATATTGACCTCAAAAGCCGCGCTGCTGCCATCGATCGAGTCGATGGTGTCAGGCTGGGATCTCAGACTTCCTCCAGCCATTGTCAGAAAATCAGAATCGAACCTGATTCTGACAGCATTTCGGCTTCCTGCCTGGCGGCAGGTTGGGGCGTAGTGCAGCTTGGTACCCCATAAGCGGCTGCTACAGCTTGTTGTCTGCGTATGAGTGTTAACCGACATCGCGGTGGGATCGCAGCTCTAAATTTGGGTTTCGATCGAGAGCGGACACCGCCTCAGCGGCAGAGAAGGGATGCGGATGACTTAAGACATCCCTGCGGACGAGACGCGGCTGCTCGCTGCCGATGAAGCCGTTGGGTTAGGTGCCGCCCTCAATTGGTCGCGTGTCCCAAGGCGCTGTGCCCCGTCGACACTCGGGTGGTCTGGAAACTGGACCGGCTGGACGGGACCCGCGCACCTATGGGCCAGCCCGAGACAAAAGTCAGTGACCTTTTGTGCCCGAACTTGGTGTTACCGTCAGATTCTGTACCGGCATGTGTCGCCCACTGGGAGGTCCGTTTCGCTCAGAGGCTGATGCCTGATTCGGCGGCGAACTCATCGATAGCCGTCAGCTCCGCTGTGCTGAACTCGAGGTTGTTAATGGCGGCCAGGGTGTCCTCGAGCTGCCTGACGCTGGATGCCCCGACGAGCGCGGAGGTCACCGGGGAGCCCTTGGGCTGGTCGCGCAGGATCCAGGCGATGGCCATCTGCGCCAATGACTGTCCGCGGCCCGCGGCGATGGCGTTCAGCCCGCGGACCCTATCCAGCTTGTCCTCGGTCAGTGCGGACTCGGAGAGGAACCTCGCCTTGGCCGCGCGGGAGCCGGCCGGGACGCTCTTGAGGTACCTGTCGGTCAGCATGCCCTGGGCCAGCGGGGAAAACGCGATGGACCCGGCACCCACCTGGTCCAGCGCCTCGTAGAGGTTCGGCGAGCCGTTCTCGGTCCATCGGTTCAGCATGGAGTAGCTGGGCTGGTGGATGAGCAGCGGGGTGCCCAGCTCTTCCAGGATGCGGGCGGCCTCGAGCGTCTGCTCCGGCGTGTAGGAGGAGATGCCGGCGTACAGGGCCCTGCCGGAACGGACCGCGTAGTCCAGCGCGCCCATGGTTTCCTCCAACGGCGTCTCCAGGTCCGGACGGTGGCTGTAGAAGACGTCCACGTAGTCCAGTCCCATGCGCTGCAGCGACTGGTCCAGGCTGGAGATCAGGTACTTCCGGGAGCCCCACTCGCCGTACGGGCCGGGCCACATGTAGTAGCCGGCTTTGGTGGAGATGACTAGCTCGTCGCGGTACGGTCTGAAGTCGTCCTGCAGGTGCCGGCCGAAGTTGGTTTCCGCGGAGCCGTCCGGCGGGCCGTAGTTGTTGGCGAGGTCGAAGTGGTTGACGCCGAGGTCGAAGGCCCGGCGCAGGATGGCGCGCTGTTCATCGAAGCGCTTGTCGTCGCCGAAGTTGTGCCACAGGCCCAGCGAGATGGCCGGCAGTTTCAGGCCGCTGCGTCCGACGCGGCGGTAGGGCATCGATGCATAGCGGTTGTCCGCAGCGGGGTAAGTCATAGGTTCATCCTGTCAGGACCGCTCACGTGCAGGTCCGGGGTCAAGGGGTTCTCTGTTGGTTGAGTTGGTGTCCGGCTGCTCTTAATCGCGGGATGAGTGTGTCCTGGTCGTGGTCCTGGTTTCGAGGGGAGACTGTTCCCATCGCGGGTTACCATTCCTGCCTTTCCTGGACGGTGCCGAACGGGACATCCGGGTGGAACTGGACGGTGAAGTCCCGGGGGGAGTGCCGGGCAACGAGGATCCCTTTGCCGCCGCAGAGCGGGGCCCGCTCGACGAGGATGTTCACGGCTTTGTCCAGTTGGTCCTCTAGTTGGCTGCGTTTCTGGACGCGAATGTGGAGGAGGTCTTCATTTGATGCATCGGTGTACATGATGGTCCTGTGGATCGTTCTCGCACGGGCGGAGGGGCGGAAGCGAAAGGGCCCGCCCCTCCGTGGCGTCGAATGGTTACTTGAAGAGGGCGTTGACTTGTTCGTTGGCCTGGGTGAGCGAACTGGCGGGGTTCTTGCCGCTGAGTACTGCGTCCATGGCGGGCTTCATGATGGATGACGGCGTCAATGTTGGCGTTGGCAACAACTGCCTCCACGGCTGCCCCATCCACGAGGTTCACGTTGTGGACCTCGGCGGTTTTCTGCTGAGCTCTGCGACCTGGCGCAGGGACTCCTCGCCGGAATTTATCCAGGTTGTCGATGACCACCACATCATGGCCGGCTTCCTGCAGTGACAGTACGATGTGGGAGCCGATGTACCCGATGCCACCAGTGACCGGAACGTTCATGGATTTCCTTTGACTGATGCGGAAGCTGCCCCGCCGTTTCCGTTGCTGCGGAGAGCAGGGGAGCGGCGGGGCAGGCCTTTCAGTAACTACAGTGCGGTGAAATTCAGCAGCAGTGCGTGTTCCGGGTTGAGGGCGGGCATGGGCAGGCCTACCTCGGCGAGGAAGCGTCCGTTGGCGACTGCACCGTCTGCGAGCCAGGCTGGGGGGCGGACCTGGGTGAATATGTGGCTGTAGTCGGCGTCACTGGGCGCTGGGAAGATGGCTTCCACCCGGTAGTCGCGGTCCGGCTCCAGGCCTGGGATGGAGATCCGTCCCGGTTGTTCCGCGAATGCGGTGCGTGTGCTGACCAGGGCAAACAGCGCGGCCGTCGAGCCTGCCCCGGGTGGCGACGCAGCCACCGCGCCGTGCAGCATCAGCGACTCGTCCGGAACGTCCGCGCGGACCATGCGGCCGCTGTGGATGAGGTCCCGGTGCTCCTTGTACAGCGCGATGAACCGCTTGAGTTCCTCCCGCTCCGCCCCGGCCACCTGCCGGACGTCCCATTCCATGCCGAAGTGGCCGAACAGGGCTGTAATGGCGCGGAAGGACAGGTCGTGCGTGCGGGCGGTGGTGTGAGACGTGGTGGGTCCGACGTGGGCGCCCACGAGTTCGGGCGGGACCACGACGCCGGTCCAGCGTTGGATGGTTTGGCGTTCCAGGGCGTCGTTGCAGTCTGAGGCCCAGATCCGGTCGGTGCGTTCCAGGATGCCCAGGTCCACGCGGGCGCCGCCTGAGGAGCAGCTCTCAATCTCGATGCCGGGATGGGCCGTGCGGAGTTCGTCGAACAGGCGGTAGGCGGCGAGGGTCTGTTCGTGGACGGAKGGGCGGCCGGCGTGGCCGTGTTCGGTCAGGTCGCGGTTTTGGTCCCATTTGAGGTAGCTGATGTTGTTCTCCCGCAGGAGCGCATCCACGCGGTCGTAGATGTACTGCCATGCCGCCGGGTTGACGAGGTCGATGACGTGCTGTTGCCGCCATTCGAGTGGCAGGCGGCCGCCGTCCTTGTAGCTCGGGACGGACGGGCCAACGATCCATTCGGGGTGCGCACGGACGATGTCGGAGTCGAGGTTGACCATTTCGGGTTCCACCCAGAGTCCGAATTCCATGCCACGGGAAGTCACGGCGTTGATCAGCGGGGTGAGGCCGTCGGGCCAGAGTGATTCGTCGACGTACCAGTCTCCCAGTCCGGCGCGGTCGTCGCGGCGTCCGCGGAACCAGCCGTCGTCGAGCACGAAGCGTTCAACACCAAGCTCCGCGGCGGACTCGGCCAGTTCCATCAGGGTGGCCAGGTTGTGGTCGAAGTAGACAGCTTCCCAGACATTCAGCACCACCGGACGAGGCTTTCCGGCGGGGAGGCCGGTGGTTGCTGCCGGCAGCACGTGGTGTGGGCGGGACCGGAACCAGCCGTAGAAGGCTTCGCTGATGCCGTCCAGGCCGCGGTCCGAGTAGGCGGCGAAGAGTGCCGGCGTGGTGTAGCTTCCGCCCGGTTGGAGGATCACTTCGGCCGGTCCCAGCAGTTCCGAGCCGCCGATCATGGTCCGGCCGTCGCCGATGGTGTCCGCGAACTGTTCGTGGTTGCCGCTCCAGGCCAGGTGCGTGGCCCATACCTTGCCGTGGCGGTTGCCAAATCCGGCGGTGCCTGCGGCGAAGAGTAGGGAGGAGTCGTGTCCGGTGCGGCCGTGCCGGCCGGTGCGGACCCAGGTGCCCTGTTGGATGGGGCGGCGCTGCGGGTGGCGTTCCCGGCACCAGCGCCCAGTGAGGTCAAGGAGTTCGACCGCGTCAGGGGCCACCGGGAGGACGGTCTCCAGCTCGTCCACCTGGAACGGGGCAGTGCCGTCATTGGTGACGGTGTGGCGCAGCTCCAGCAGGCCGCCGTCGTGCAGGGTCAGGGCGGAGGAGACGGTGAGGCCGACGTCGGGATCGGACTGGACGATGACGGCGGAGTTGCCTTCGGTGCTGGCAGTGACGACGCGGAGGCGGGCTGAGAAGTCCAGGCCGGAGACGCCGTCGGCGATGCGGTGGCCGCGGAGAGCTGGACGGCCCCGCCAACCGGATGAGGCCTGGGGCAGGAGGCCAGTGGGTACGGCGGCGTCGATGGATGACGGCGGGATAGCGGCTGTGAGGATGGCGAGGTCCGGCAGGGTGCTGCCAAGATCCGCGCCCCAGTGGATGACCTCGGCCTCCCGGCTGTCGAAGCTGATCACCAGGCTGGTGCCGGCGGAACGGAGGTGGAGCGGGTCCATAAATGATGTCCTTCTGCGGGTGTGGAAGTAAGGGATGGGCTGCGCGCCGCGGGGAAGACGATGCCCGCGGAGCGCAGTCGGTGAAGCGGATGGCCCTACTTGAAGAGGGCGTTGACCTTTTCGTTGGCCTCGGTCAGGGTGCCGGCGTCCTTCTTGCCGGACACCACCGCGTCCATGGCCGGGTTCATGAGTCCATCGACCTTCGCGGCGTTATCGGTGATGGGGAAGAGGAAGGTCGTGCCGTCCTTGACGTGCGTGGTGAAGGCGCTGACGTCGATGCCCTTGGCTTTGAAGGCCGCGGCGGCCTTGTCGGAAGAGGACTTGATGGCGGGGAAGACGACGGCCTTGGAGGCCACAACATCCTGGCAGGCCGGGGAGGCGAGGTACTCGACCCACTTGACGGATGCGGCCGGGTTCTTGGTGCCGGCGTAGATGGAGTCGGCCAGGCCGTTGAACATGCTGGCGCGCTTGCCGTCAGGTCCCTTGGGGGTGGGGGCGATTGCTGTTTCGATGCCCTTGTAGCTGGTGTACTGGCCGATCATCCAGGAACCTTGGGTGTTGATGGCGGCCTTCCCGGCGCCGAAGGCGTCTGCCACGCTGGCGCCCACGGTGGTTTCAAGCTTGGGCATGTAGCCTTTGTCCGCGAGGCCGGCCCACCACTTGATGGTTTCCTGGAACTTTGGATCGTCGTAGTTGAATTTGGTGCCCCACGGGTTTTTGTCCGTGTGGGTCCAGCCGGTGGTGCCGGTGAGGAAGCTCCACTGTGTCTGGCCCTGGCCGCTACCGGAACTTTCCAGGCCCAGGCCGTAGACGGCCACCTGGTTCTTGTCGAAGCCCGCTTCGTCTCCGCGTTTACCGTTCTTGTCAACGGTCAGGTGCGCGATGGCCTTCTCGTAGCTGCCACCATCCTTGGGGTTCCAATCCAGCTTGGCCATCTGCTCGGCCGTGATGCCGGCGGCATCCGTCATGGCCTTGTTGTAGAAGAGGCCCACGGTGTCCCAGTCCTTGGGAAGGCCGTAGCGCTTGCCGTCCTGGCCCACCCAGAGATCCGCCAGGCCCTTGTTGTAGATCGAGAGATCGACGTGGTCCTTGTTGACGGCGTCGTCGAGGGGCAGGAGTTGCTTCTTGGCGGCGAATTCCGGGTACTTGGACAGGTGGTCGGCGAAGACGTCCGGGGCGTTTCCGGCCACGAAGCCGTTGGTCAGGGTGGTCCAATAGTCGCCATAGCCCCGCTGGGTGATCTTAACTTTGATGTCCGGGTTGGCTTTGGTGAAGTCTTCCGCGCACTGCTTGTAAGCAGGGAGCTGGTTGGCATCCCACAGCCAATAGTTGATTTCGCCCTTGGCCTCGGTGGAGGTGGATCCGCCGCCGCAGGCGGAGAGGGAGATGGCGATGGCTGCGGCGGCAGCGACGGCGCCTAGGGATTTCTTCATGATGGACCTTTCGAAGAGGGCATGAGGTTGCCCGGAGTGGAGTTTGGTGCGGGTGAGCGGTTGGGATTAGCGGTCTATTTGATGCCGGAGAATCCGATGGAGTTGACCACTTTTTTGCCGAAGGCGAGGAACAGGATGAGGATGGGCACTGCCGCAACGATGGTGGCGGCCATGAGTCCGGACCAGTCCGGGGCGCCCTGGGGGGACTGGGACTTGAAGACGCTGAGGCCCACGGTGAGGACGCGGATGCTCTCGTCGTTGCCGACCAGCAGTGGCCAGAAGTATTCGTTCCATTGGCCGATGAACGTCAGGAGGGCCAGGGTGGCCATGGGTGCGGCGGCGTTGGGCAGGACGATCTGGAAGAAGATACGCAGGCTCTTGGCCCCGTCGAGCATGGCTGCTTCCTCGACTTCGCGGGACATGCTGAGGAAGAACTGCCGCAGGAAGAAGATGGCGAACGCGGACATGAACAGGAAGGGCAGTGTCAGTCCTGCGAACGTGTTCAGCAGACCCAGGTTCTTGATCATGAGGAAGTTGGGCAGCGCGGTGAAGATCCCCGGAATCATCATGGTGGCCAGGAATACGGAGAAGACCTTGTCCCGTCCGGGCCAGCGGAGCCGGGCGAAGGCGTAGGCGGCAAGGGCGCTGAAAAACACCTGGGCTGCGGTAGTGACGGTGGAAAAGAGTATCGAGTTGCGCAGGTACAGCCAGAAGTCGATGGCTGCCCCGGAGCCTCCTTCGGCGATGGCCTCTTCGGTGGTCTGCATTCCAAAGACACGCTTGAAGGCGCCCCAGGAGAAGTCAGCCGGCAGGAGGTTCCCGGAGTTGGAGGCCAGCGAGTGGTTGCTGGAGAGGGCCGTGCGGAGCATCCAGAGGAACGGGAAGATGGTGACGGCCAGCGCGAGGGCGATGACGGCCCACGCACCGATGCGGTGCCAGTCGAGGGCTTTGCGGGTGGTGAGTGTTTGAGTGGTCATTGGCTGGGGTTCCTTAGTCCAGATCCGATTCGTTGCCCTTGAGGAACTTCATTTGCACGAAAGCCACGAGGGCAAGAATGAGGAAGAGAATGACGGACAGGGCGGAGGCGTAGCCGAAGTCCGATTCGCCGAAGGCTTTTTGGTAGATGTACATCTGGATGACGCGGGTGGCGTTGACCGGGCCGCCGCCGGTGGTGACCGCGACGGTGTCGAAGACCTGGAACGATCCGATGACGGTGACGATCAGGACCAGTGCCAGGACCGGGCGCAGGAGCGGCATGGTGATGGACCAGAATGTCCGGGTGGGGGAAGCACCGTCCAGTGAGGCCACTTCGTAGACGTGGTGGGGGATGGCCTGGAGGCCGGCGAAGATGAGTAGGGCGGTGTAGCCCATGTGGCGCCAGACGTTGACGAAGGCGATGGTGGGGATGGCCCATTGCTCGCTGCCGAAGAAGGCGATGCGGGGAAGGCCCATCCAGCTGATGATTTCGTTGACGATGCCGATCTGGTAGTCGAGCATCCAGAACCACAGCAGGGCGACGATCACGTTGGCTACCAGGAACGGAAGCAGCAGTGCGCCGCGGACGAACGTGGACTTGGCCACCCGGTGCATCAGCAGCGCCAGGCCGAGGGCGATGACTGTCTGGAAGACGATGTTGATTGCGACGTACTGGATGGTCACAGCCATCGCGTTCCAGAAGAGCTCATCCTTGAAGATCGCCGTGTAGTTGTCGAGGCCGACCCATTTGGGCTCGCCGAGGATGCTGTACTCGGTGAAGCTCAAGTAGATGCCACGGATGGTCGGGACCAGAGAAAAGACAACGAGGCCGATCATCGCCGGGAGGATGAACAGCAGCGCGATCCTCAAGTCGCGCAGCTTGGCCATCCGACGGCCCCGGTTGGAAGGCTGCGGCGCCTTATGCGCTGCGGTGGGTGGGTGCTTGGTAATGGTGGTCATCTTTGATCCCTCTCCTGTGAGGCAGGTAACAATTGACGGCCACTCTACGCGTGTAGCTGCAAACAATGCAACAGTTTCTTTGAGAATAAGGTGCCCTTATACCCATTCAAACCAGAATCTTGACGCGCGTAGATTCCATGCGCATACTTTTTCCATGACTTCTTCTATTGGAATCGTTGGTGCGGGACAGTTCGCAGGCGTGTTCGCCAAGCTCTTCGCCGCCCACCCCGGAATCTCAGACATCTACTTCACCGACCTCATCACTGAGCGTGCGGAGGCCCAAAGCAGCAGCGCCGGTGCAGCTGGCACGTTCGACAGCTTCGAGGCAATGCTTGAAAGCGACGTCGACGCCGTTGCGATCTTCACCCAGCGCTGGACCCACGGACCCCTGGTAGTACAGGCGCTGCGGGCCGGCAAGCACGTCTACTCCGCCGTGCCGATGGCGGTCTCCGAAGAGGAGATCGCAGACATTATCGAAGCGGTCCGCGAGACCCGGCTGACCTACATGATGGGCGAGACGAGCTACTACAACCCGGCAACCGTTTTTGCCCGCGAGAAGAATGCCGAGGGCGCCTTCGGCCGGATCTTCTACGCTGAGGGCGACTACGTCCACGACATGGACCTCGGCTTCTACGACGCCTACCAGTACAGCGGTGGAGAAGACTGGAAGCGCACCGCCAGCTACCCGCCCATGCTCTACCCGACCCACTCCGTGGGCGGAGTGCTCGGAGCAACAGGCGGTCACGCCGTCAGCGTCAGCTGCATCGGGGTCCGGGATGAGCGTGGCGACGGCGTCTTTGACCGCCAGGTGAGCATGTTCGCCAACGACTTCTCCAACGCCAGCGCCCTGTTCGAACTCGCCGGCGGCGGGTCCATGCGCATCAACGAGTTCCGCAGGGTGGGCTACCCTTCCCACCTGCGCGAAAGCCGCTTCCGCTACTTCGGCACGGAGGCCAGCTTCGAACAGCTCGCCCTGGTCAGCGTCTGGCAGGACAAGCACGCCGTGACCGACATCAGTGACCAGCTCGAGACCCAGGCAACGATGGAGGCGGATGACCCCATGTTGGCCGATGTGGCTCCTGCACTGCGCGATGCCTTTATTTCCGGCATGGCCTCCGTGCACGACGCCGGACGACTGCCGGCAGAGTTCCGGGGCCTGCCCAACGGTCACGAGGGCAGCCACCACTTCCTCGTGGACGACTTCGTCACCGCCATCAACACCGGCACACTGCCTCCGGTCAACGCCTGGGAAGCGGCCCGCTACACGCTTCCGGGCATCGTGGCGCACCAGTCGGCACTGCGCGGCGGTGAACGACTGCCGGTGCCCGACTTCGGCGACGCCCCGGCAGAGCTGCCCCGCCCGGCACTTCGCGCGTCCGCTCAGTGAAACGCCGATAGCATGGTTGCCATGCCGCACCCGACCCCACAAGCCAAGCCCATCACACGCGACGATGTCGCCCGGTTGGCAGGGGTCAGCAGCGCCGTCGTCAGTTACGTGGTCAACGGCGGACCCAGGGCCGTTTCCCCGGCGAACGAGGCCAAGGTGCGGCAGGCAATCCGGGCGCTGGGTTACCGGCCCAACGCGGCGGCGAGGGCACTTGCCTTAGGTTCCAGCGAAATGCTCGCCATGATCGTCCCCGACGCCATCAACCCGTTCTACGCCTCGCTCGCTCGCGCCGTCGAAAACGCCGCGGCCGAGCAGGGTTACACCCTCCTGCTGGCAGACTCCCAGGACTCGCTGCGCACAGAGCGCCGCCTCATCAAGAACTTCGCCGCGAGGAGGGTGGACGGCCTGTTCCTCTCCAGCGTGCTGTTCGAGCCTGATCTAATCGACCTTGAACAGGCAGACATTCCTGTTGTGCTCCTGAACCATCCTGCCGACGTTGTCGCGAAAGGCGGCGCGGGGGGGCACGGTGCAAATGCTGTTGGGGTGGACTTCCAGGAGGGAGCGCGGGCGGCTGTTGAGCACCTCATCGGCCACGGCCACGAACGGATCGGACTGGTCATCGGCGGCAATGCCGACAGTGAGCTTGACGCACGCGAGGTCGGCTGGCATCAGAGCATCCAGGAGGCCGGCCTCACGGCCGGCCCGATCATTCGGGTGCCCTTTACTCGCGAAGGCGGTTTCTATGCCGGACAGGAGCTGCTGGCCCGTTCCGAGCGGCCCACCGCCGTCTTCGTTAGCTCCGACCAGCAGGCTGTGGGTTTCCTCTGCGCCCTCCACGAGGGCGGTTTCCGGCTGCCGGAGGACATGGCCGTGTTCTCCTTCGACGGCGCGCCCGAATCTGAATATAGCTGGCCCCGGCTCAGTACCGTCGCCCAACCCTTAAAGGACTTGGCACAGGCAGCCCTGAAGGCTCTCCTAACCCCGGAGACCGGACAGGAGACCCAAGCGAAAACCCAAATCTTCCCTGCCGAGTTGGTACTGCGGGCATCCTGCGGCTGCCACTGACACAAACACAGCCTTTCCGGCTGCGCTGCGGCGATCACCCGTTGGTGGAGGGCCGGCATCCCCAACACTGTGAAAACCCGCCCCTCCAGGGCCCGATGACCGTCCCCCACCGGCGACTGCGCTTCCTTGCTGCCTGGAAACCACGCGGCAACCGCCGCAGCCGCCACTTCCCCCGGCGAATCCAACGACTACCCCTTAAGGCACCCAAACGTCATGACTGCCCTTCCCGCCAACGAAGATGACTTGTTCCGGCCCGCCATCCACTACACAGCCAAGAACACGTGGCTGAACGACCCGAACGGACTCGTCTACCACGAGGGCATTTATCACCTCTATTACCAGAACAACCCTTTCGGAAACGTTTGGGGCAATATGTCCTGGGGCCACGCCACTTCGGTGGACCTGGTCGACTGGGACGAACAACCCGTGGCCATCCTTTGCGATGCCGAAGAGGACATCTTTTCCGGCAGCATTGTCATCGACCAGTACAACACCAGCGGCCTCGGCACCGGGCAGACCGCCCCACTGGTGGCAATTTACACCAGCGCCTACAAAGACAGCTCAGCCCGGCGGGGCACACAGGCCCAGTCCCTGGCCTGGAGTTCCGATGGCGGCTACACCTGGACGAAGTACGAGGGGAACCCTGTTCTTGACAGGAACTCTGCAGATTTCCGCGATCCGAAGGTGTTCCGCTACAACGGGCCCCCGGGCAGCTACTGGGTTATGGTGGCCGTCGAAGCCAACGAGCACAAGGTAGTCATTTACAGCTCGGATAACCTTCGGGACTGGCACTACCTCAGCAGCTTCGGACCCGCCAACGCCACCGGCGGCGTCTGGGAATGCCCAGACCTCTTCCCTTTGCCGCTTGACGGCGACGAAGAGCAGACCAAGTGGATTCTTACCCTGAATCTCAACCCCGGAGGGCCCAATGGCGGGTCCGGGGGGCAATACTTTGTCGGCCACTTCGACGGCGTTGCCTTCACGTCCCAAACAACCGTCACGGACGGCAGAAGCCACACGGCCGATCTTGACGCCTATCACTGGCTCGATTGGGGACGTGACTACTACGCGGCCGTGTCTTTCAACAACGCGCCCGACGGGCGCCGTCTCATGGTCGGCTGGATGAACAACTGGCAATACGGCGCCGCCATCCCGACCTGGCCATGGCGCAGTTCCATGTCACTCGTACGCGAAATATCCCTCGTTACTGACCAGGGCCAGCCGCGACTGTCCCAACAGGTCGCCGACGAGTATCGAAAGGGCAACTCACTGTCCGTGAACACCTGGTCTGATCTTCCAATAAATGAAGGAATACACCACGTAGACCGGGGAGCACCCGTAGAGATAGTCGAGGTGACCTTCAGCCCGGGATCCGCAGAGGAATTCGGGCTCATCATTCGAGGCAAGGGCGCCGACGGCACCCGCATCGGCATCCGCCCCACCAACAACCGGCTCATCATGGACCGGACAAGATCCGGCAATACAGAATTCCACGACGCCTTTGCTTCCACCGATACAGCCCCACTAAAACCGGCCTCCGACGGGTCCTACACCCTCACCCTCTTCATGGACCGCTGCTCGGTGGAAGTCTTCGCGCAAAACGGCCAGGTCACCATGACAGGTCTTATATTTCCCGAGCCCGACAGCACCCGTCTGTCGCTGTACGCCGAAGGAGGGACCGCCACCGCCCCCTGCCTGAAAGTGACGCGATTCGCGGAGCCGCAAGTGCGAATCACCGGCCCCCGGGTTCTGAGCCAGTAGCGCCTAAATACCCAAGAGTGGGGCTGCTCAAGGCTCAAAGGCTGATCGACGTCGCCCGCCGCGGCCCGCTGGGAAACTGCGGAGGATTTCGTCAAGGCTCCGCGAACTACCAAGCCCAAGCATTGACGCCGGAGGCAGAAACATGGGGACGTAACGGCTTCCGGGGGAAATGAGAGCGCAGCGTGCCCGAGTGCCCAGCCCGCGTTGGTGGGGCATGTCGAGGGCGCTCAGAACAATGCGCGAAAAGAGGGTGTGGACAGTGTCCACACCTTGGGCTTCGGATTCGGTTGTACCGGCATCGGATTGGGCCGGCTTGGGCATGTTTTCGGAAGAGTGCCGGATTTGCAGGGGGAGCGGCTGGTTCGAGTCCCATCTCGGGCACGTGTTTTCCCTGTTCAGGGGCTTTTAGGCCTCTGAGTGTTGACAAATTGTGTTGTGAAGGGCCCCTTCGGGGGCCTTTTTCATTGCTGGCCGGTGGTTTGGCCGGCGACCTCCTTGCCTAGTGCTTGACTGTTTTCTCTTCGGTACCTGTTCATGGACAGCTTTGGGTTGGCCAACATGATCTGAGAACGATCTGGGACAAATTTCTCTTCTGCTCGACGTTGGCTGGTCATCCCCTCCTCCTTTTCGGTCGTGGTGGACTGTTCTGCATATTCATGGTCGGTCTGGGTCGGAGCAGCATGACCTTCTCCGGCTGCGGTGCTGTCTGTGGCGAGCTGTTGTCTGTGTCTGCCTCCATGCCTGTTCATGGCAGGGCGTCTGGCTGGCCGCATGACTGTTGTGGCTCTGTGAGGGATGCCAATTGGGCTAGTCTCCGCAGCACTAAGAGTTCCGGACCTTCAAATTGAACATTGGGTGTGTCGGTGGTGTCGTGCTGCCTGGCGCCGGGCATGTTCATGGGCCGACTAATGTTTTGTACGTGTCAGTCCCGGACTAGGAGAACGCCATGAGCAGCAGTGATGCAACATCCCGCAGGTCGCCAGTCATCGCTGTCGTCGGGGCAACCGGCAACCAGGGTGGCTCCGTGGTCCAGGCACTCCTGGACGGGGATGTGAGGGTCCGTGCCCTCGTGCGTGATCCGGCCAAGCCTGCATCACAGGCATTGGCCGCCCGCGGCGTCGAACTTGCTGTCGGCGATCTGGCCGACGAGGCGTCGCTCGGCACCTTCCTCGACGGGGCGGATGCCGTTTTCGCGATGACCACGCCGTTCACCGACGGCACTGAGCGCGAGACCTCGACAGGCATCGCGATCGCCGATGCCGCTGCCCGCGCGGGCGTGCCGCATCTGGTTTACAGTTCCGTCGGCGGCGCCGAACGGGACTCCCGCGTCCCACATTTCGAGAGCAAGCGCCGCGTCGAGGAGCACATCGAATCCCTCGGCATCCACCACACGTTCCTGCGCCCGGTCTTCTTCATGGACAACTTCAGCCGCTACTCGACGAGCGTTGAGGAAGGCCAGATCGTGGTGCGGATGGCCATGCGCGGTGACATTCCGCTGCAGATGATCGCCGTCCGCGACCTCGGGAAAGCGGCCGCGGCAATCCTGCTCGGCGGAAGCGCTATTGAGGGTGGCAGCGTGGAGATCGCCGGCGATGAGCTCACCGGTACGCAGATCGCCCAGGCCATGGGGCAGTACGCCGGCCTTCCCGCAAGGTACGAGGCGCTGTCGCTGGAAGCGGTCGCCTCCAATGGGGACCAGGCAGCGATGTTCCGCTGGTTCGCCGAAACCCCCGCCTACCGTGCCGACTTCGCCGCCACCCGTGCCCTCGTGCCCGACGTCCTCGACTTCCCCGGTTGGCTGGCCGCTTCGGACTGGACCCCACCCGCCTGACGAGTTTGGCGTGGCTCCGGGCATTGCAGCCAAGCGATCACGGCTGCACAACCCAACCACCCGGGTCGGGACTGAAGTCCGGCAGCCGTATGTCAGGATGTGCCCATGGGGCACAAACAGCAGAGCCGGAAGCAGATCCTCGCGAGACTTGAACAATCCATGTCGCAGCAGCATCAGGTAAGCATCGCGCGGTCCGTCCTGCCCGGTGTGGAGCGCCACGGGGTGGTACTCCAGATCGGCGATGACTGGATGCTGATGGCCACGGTCCGTGATGGTGGCTATCTCAATGGTTACATGGCCCTCAGGCTGGACCTGATCCGCCATGTCCGGGCCGAGCACGGCTTGGAGGAGTTCCTCAAACAGGGGCCCAACTGGCCTCCCAGACAGGTGGTAACCGGCGCCACAAACAGCCCCCGGAGCCTGCTGGAGTCCGGTATCGAGACCAGCGGTGTCCTGTCAGTCTTCATGGAAAAGAAATGGGAGCGGACCTTCTTCGTCGGCGTCCCGGTCAATTATTCAAAGAAGGCCGCAGAATTGGTGACGATCGGCACGAAGGCCCGGTGGGAGTACGGGACCTTCAGGGTCCGCTACAAAGACCTGACCCAGATCAGCTTCGGCGGCGACTATGAGAAGGCGCTGTGGGCTACGGTCGGAGGACCCGCCTCCACAGCCACCTAGAGCGGCATCGTGGGGGTGCTGCGGGGACCGCAGTTCCGGTGGCAGGGCTTTGCGGGGCAAATAGACTGATTGTCGGGATTCGGCATTACCGAGGGGGACATCTTGACGGAATGGAAACCGAGCTGGTGGGCTCGGATGTTCAAAGGCGCAGGGTCATGGGTGCTGTCGATAGCCGACGGCCGTCTGCAGGTCTTAGGGATCCCTCGTGAAGTGGACGCCGACGTACTTGACGTCCTGGGACTCGTTGTCGATCAGGGTTCGAAGCGGATCTCCATCACCCTCCCGCACCGGACAGAAGCGGTGCTGACCGGGCTCTCCCGTCGTTTGGCGCGGGAGGTCGAGGCCGCGTTCCGCTCCGAGATCGACGAGCGACAGCATCTCGCCGCTCTACTCACGGCAGCTGAGAGGCAGGGCGAGGCGGCCCGCTTGTGGTGGTCCCAGGTGCAAGAGGTGATGGAGCGACCCAGGTGGGTGGACCAGGACACGATCGCTGCGCTCGAGCGCATCCGTCCAGACGTTGCTGCATGGATCGCCGCAGACACCGATCCGCGTTTCTCCGCGTCCCCCTTGGGGAAACGCGCTGACCAGCGGGGCGCCGTCGATGCCTGCCGCGCTACTGACTTGCCGGAGTGGGCTGTCCGGCGTAACGAAGCATTCCTGGAGTCGGAGAAAGGCGAACTGGCGGACTTCTTCCGCACGGTGGAGAAGTCGCCGCTGACCGAGGAGCAGACGAGGGCGACGGTCTGCTTCGACAACCGGGTGCGGGTTGTAGCGGCCGCGGGCTCGGGAAAGACCTCGACCATGGTTGCCCGCGCCGGGTACGCGATCCGAAGGAAAATCGCGCAGCCGACCGAGATCCTCGCGCTTGCGTTCAACAGGAAGGCGGCCGGTGAACTTTCGGACCGTCTCGTCTCCCGCCTCGGCGATGATGGTGCGTCGGTGGCATCGAGCACGTTCCACTCCTTTGGGCTGCGTATCATCGGCGAGGCCACGGGCCGCAAGCCTTCCATCCCGGACGACCTCGCCACCGACAACGGCATGGGGAGGCTGTCGAGGGTCGTCGACGCCCTCCGCGGCCAGGATCCGGCCTTCCGTCGCGACTGGGACCTTTTCCGGCTCGTCTTCGGCCGGCAGCTGTCTGATCCCGGAGACGAAGCCGAACCTGAGAAGGTAGACCGGCGGACGGGGGCGCAGGGGTTCGAGACCCTCGCCGGGGAGATCGTGAAGAGCCAGGAAGAGGTGATGATCGCCAACTGGTTGTTCTTCAACGGGGTCCGTTACGAGTACGAGCGCCCATACGCTTTCGACGTCGCGGACGCCCACCACCGGCAGTACCAGCCGGATTTCTGCTACCCGGACATCGACATCTGGCATGAGCACTGGGCGCTGGGACCCGACGGTGTCCCGCCGCCCCACTTCGAGGGATACGCCGAGAGCATGACGTGGCGGCGGCAGACACACGTTCGCTACGGCACCGGACTGATAGAGACGACCTCGGCCACCATCCGGGACGGGTCCGGATTCGACCACCTCGAGCAGGAGCTCCGCAGTCACGGAGTCGAGCTCGAGGAAGACCCTTACCGGGAAGCAGCAGGGGAGCCCCCGATCACCGACCCGGCCATGATCACGCTGATGCGGTCATTCATGTCCCATGCTAAAGGCAACCGCCTCACTCCGGACGAGCTCACGCAGCGGGCCGGCCACGAATTGCGTGCCCGGCTGTTCGTGCGCCTGTACAGGGCGGTTGTCGCGGAATGGGACCGTCAGCTCCGGGCCGCAGGCCAGATCGATTTCGAGGACATGCTGAACCTGGCCACGGACTATGTGGACTCGGGCAGGTGGGTGAACCCGTACAGGGTTGTCATGGTCGACGAAATGCAGGACACGAGCGCGGCACGTGCTGCGCTCGTCCGGGCCCTGCTGAAGACACAGGGCACCTGCCTCTACGCGGTCGGCGACGACTGGCAATCCATCAACCGGTTCGCGGGCTCCGACCTCAGCGTGATGACGCGTTTCGATGACTGGTTCGGGGCAGCGTCGACCATATGGCTGGACCGCACGTTCCGGTCCCCGCAGTCCCTGTGCGATATCGCCGGCGGGTTCGTGACGAAGAACCCTGGGCAGATCCGCAAACAGGTCCGCTCCTCTGCGCCTGGCCACGGCGAGGCCGTGTTCGCTGTCAGCGTGGACGACCGTGCCGACTACGACTCGGTGATCCGGCAGCAGCTCGCCGGCCTCGACGGGCAGCTCACCGCGCCGGCGACCGTCCTGCTGCTTGGCCGGTACACACGCTCCCGGGACGACGTCCGCTCCGCGCTGCACGCCAAGTATGCTCATCTGAAGGTGGAGTTCAACACCGTGCACGCTTCGAAAGGGAAGGAGGCCGATTACGTCGTCGTCCTCGGGCTGGAGAAACGCGGTTTCCCCAGCACTGTCGAGGACGATCCTCTCCTGCAGTTGGCCATGGCGGCACCGGACTCCTACCCTTTCGCGGAGGAACGGCGTCTCTTCTACGTCGCACTTACCCGTGCACGCCGTTCGGTGCTCCTGCTTACCCGCACCGGGCACGAATCGTCCTTTCTCCTCGAGCTCGTCAGGGACCACGCGATCTCCGTTCGGTCTTCGAACGGCACAGACATCACCCCGGTCATCTGCCCTGAATGCGAGAAACGCGCCATGCGACGGCGCAAGGGACGGCACGGCGATTTCCTCGGTTGCACGGGCTACCCGCTGTGCACCGGGACTCTAAGCCTCACAGCCCGGCAGGCCGCATCGGGAACAGCTCAGGACCTTGGGCGCGGTTCTCATGCATCAAGGACCTTGCCGTAAGTCTCGACTTTTGGCGTGCGCGATAGGCAGTCGAGGTTGGGCCCTTCTTCCCACCTCGCCAGTCGTTCGAAGTGCGTGTTGTCGGAGGAACCGGGGGCAGCTGCTCAACCTCGCCCGAGGACCCCTTTTGGGAGTGCTCTACGGCGTCCCAGGCCCAGCGGGAACCTCCACCAAGGCTCCAGGAGAAACCTCCCGGTCATGCAGAAGACGGAGGGCAACACCAGAATCCGGGACAGTTTGGAGGTCGTCGGCATGCCGTTTGGCCTGGAAACTTCTGCTGTGGGCGAGGATGGAGCCATGGCAAAGCACATCCGCGGTCGAACCCCCGCAACTGCCCATGAGATTGTGTCCGTGTCGGTGATCCACCCCCTGTCCTCATGAATCAGATGAGACTCCGGTACGCCGGAGTATGTCGGGTGTGCGGTGCAGCTCTTCCGGCCGGGACCGAAGCGATCTATGAGAGCGGGACAAGGACCGTCCGCTGCCTGGAGTGCGCCGGCGAGGCTAGGGAAACCATGTCGCCGGACCTGGAATCACCTGGTGATGAGTCGCCGGCCGCTGAGTCTGGAGTGGCCGGCTCATCCGCCCGACGCGAATATGAGCGGCGCAAGGCCAAGGACGAGGAAAGACTCAGGGAGAAGTGGGGTAGCCTCGGTGGCCTCGCAGTTGCCCTCTCGGACGAGCGCCCGCACACCAAGTCCTGGGATCGGGGCGCGATCGGTGAGGAACGCCTCGGCGCCCGGCTAAATGCCATGGCATCCGATAACCTCGCCGTCCTCCACGACCGACGCATCCCCGGTTCGAAGGCGAACATCGACCATATCGCCATAACTCCCGGCGGTATCTGGGTGATCGACGCCAAGCGGTACAAGGGGCGGCCTGAACTGAAGATCGAAGGTGGCATCCTTCGCCCACGCGACGAGAAGCTCCTCGTCGGCCGCCGTGACTGCACGAAACTGGTCGATGGAGTGCTCAAACAGGTCGATGTCGTGCGGGACCTTGTCGGGGATGTTCCGGTCACCGGGGCGCTGTGCTTCATCGAAGCAGACTGGCCCCTGATCGGAGGCGCATTCTCGACTCGCGGCGTTCACGTGCTCTGGCCGAAACGGCTAGCCAAGGTGCTTGCAGCGGTGACAGCCGGCGATGTTGATGTGGCGACTATGCGTGTTGCGGTAGCCTCCCGATTCCGGTCTGCGTGATTTGTCGGCATACCGACGCAAGGGCTGTCTATCTCCGCTCGCCAAAGGTAGAGGGAGAATCACCGCAAACTGCATGCGTTAGTGGCCCCGGGTACCCAAGTTGCTGCAGAGAGGTAGTCGTGGCCTCGTCGATTGTTCTGGGCATGAGTTGAATCCCGACCCCTGGCTTGGTCCGCGCAGACATGCTCGGCCAACTTCGTGTGTCGAATTCTGGCTGAGCCATGTCCCGCCGAAGGGAAGACGGCCGAATCTTCCGGCGTCCGAAAATCTGCGGGACATCCCTTGAGCGGGGTGCAAGGTAGGCAAAAGAGGGTGTGCACAATGTGCACACCCTGGGCTTCGGATTCGGTTGTACCGGCGTCGGACTGGTCCGGATTGGGGACGTTTTCGGGGGAGTGGCGGGTTTTCAAGGGTTGGCGCCCGGTTCGAGTCCCATCTCGGGCACGTGTTTTCCCTGTTCAGGGGCTTTTAGGCCTCTGAGTGTGGACAATTTGTGGTGTGAAGGGCCCCTTCGGGGGCCTTCTTCATTGGTGGGCGGTGGTTTGGCTGGCTGGTTCCTTCGTTCCCTGGCTGGCGGTCTTGGTGCTTGTTACCTGTTCATGGGCGTAACTGGCTGGGGCAACATGACCTGGGAAAATTTCTGCTCGGGATTCTTTTCCTGGTCTTTGGGTGTTCACCTGGCTTCTCCTTTTCGCTTCGCGGTTGCTGTTGTGCCTGTTCATGGTGGGTCCGGGGGAGTCCGACATGACTTGTATCGAGTTCTTCGGGAATCGGTTCCGCCGGACTCCCGAAGATGCTCTGTGGCGCATCACCGTGGCCGACTGGGAGCCGGTATTGCCGTGGATTTGGCTCATGAAGCTCACGCTGCCTTTCATTCCTGCATCTTGGGTTTGGGGACGTTACCTGTTCATGGCTACCTTCGGCGTCTACTACATGACGCTGTAGATTCTTTGCGCGACGTCCCATCTTGGTCCGCTGCTAGGATGGATGCCCTTTCATATCGTTCATGGCCAGCCTGCCAAATGACAACATGACGCTTTTGCCCCCCTCGACTCGAACGGTTATCAGCAGCTGAGGCGGCACGTTGTTCAGGACTGACGTGCCGTTCCATTCATTGGCTGTGGACCACCGAGCCCTGCCGACTTAGGAAGGCCGAGAGCGTGTTGGGGGGTTCAACAGGGTTCATTCGGGGGAGCTGCCTATGATGAGGGAAGCGCGTCGACAATGGCGGGCAGTCTGCCTTTGCACATATAGATGCCTGTGGAAGATAGGAAGTTGTTCGTGGCTACCATGGCCGATGTTGCCCGCGCTGCTGGTGTCTCCAGGAGCACCGTTTCGTATGTACTCAGCGGCACACGGCCGATTTCGAGTGAGACTCGGGAGCGGATTCTCCAGGCGATGAAGGACTTGGATTACACGCCGAACGTACTGGCCCAAGGCTTGGCCGGCAGCCACACGGGGATTATTGCCCTGGTCTTTCCGATCGGGGAGATCGGGTTTAACGTCACTGAGCTGGAGTACATCAGCGCCGCTTCTGAGCAGGCCCGTGAAGATGGCTATCACCTCCTTCTTTGGCCGTATGGTGCCGACAAGATCGAGGAAGTCCGTAAGGTCGTGAATCAGGGGCTGGTGGAGGGGGTGGTCCTGATGGAAGTCAGGACCAGGGATGAGCGCGTGTCTTTTCTCAAGGAGGCGAATATTCCCTTCACGATCATCGGCAGGACTGCGGACCCGGAGGATCTGGCGTATGTCGATACGGACTTTGAGGCGAGTGGCTCACTCGCCGTTGAACATGTTGTGGCGCTGGGACACAAGGAGATTGGTTTCCTGGCCCGCACCCAGGCGGATCTTGACGCCGGCCACGGGCCCATGGTCAGAACGCGGGACGCCGTCATCGCCGCGGCACGCGAGGCCGGGATCCGGGCGCGCGTCTTCACGGCGTCTCCCACGTTTCCGGCCGGCCGGAGCGTTCTTGCCGAAATCATGGCCTCGACTCCGGCCTTGACTGCGCTCATTGAGCTCAATGAGCCGGCCACCCTCGGACTCATGGCGGCGGCGGCGGAACGTGGCATCAAAATCCCGGCTGATCTGTCGGTGCTTGCCGTGAATGCCAGCGAGGGTGCCGCGCAACTGAGCAGCCCCCCACTCACAAGTCTGTCACCGAACCACGGCGAAATAGCCCGCCTGGCCGTCCAGTACCTGGTACGGCGACTGCGCGGCGAGGACTACTCGACGTTCCAGACGCTCGTCACGCCTTCGCTGATGAAGCGCGGCAGCACCGCGCCTGCGCCCTCCTAAACCGCTCGGCAACCGGCGGTGTGACCCTTGACACTTTCGTGACATGTCTTCTATTCTCTTATCGACGCGCGTCGACGAAGCGCGTCGACGATGCCGTGAATGTAGAACAGGAAGCACTTTTGACCACCAACACGATGAGCATGGCCGCTGAGAGCAATGATGTGTCTTCTGCGACCTGGTGGCGGCAGGCTGCCGTCTACCAGATTTACCCCCGCAGCTTTTCCGACTCCACCGGTGACGGCCTGGGTGACATCAAGGGAATCACGGCCAAGGTCCCGTACCTGAGGTCGCTCGGGATCGATGCCGTCTGGCTTAGCCCGTTCTATCCTTCGGCACTGGCTGACGGCGGCTATGACGTGGATGACTACCGCGATGTGGACCCGAAGCTCGGGACGCTGGAGGACTTCGACGAGATGGCCGCCGCCCTGCACGCCGCCGGGATCAAGCTGATCGCTGACATCGTCCCGAACCACTCCTCGGACCGGCACGAATGGTTCAAGGAAGCCCTGGCCTCCCCGAAGGGTTCACCGGCCCGGGACCGCTACATCTTCCGGGACGGCAAGGGCCCCAACGGTGAGTTCCCGCCGTCGGACTGGGACTCCGTCTTCGGCGGCCCCGCCTGGGAGCGCATCACCGAACCGGACGGCACCCCCGGCCAGTGGTACATGCATATCTTTGCCAAGGAGCAGCCGGACCTGAACTGGGCCAACCGGGAAATCCGCGACGACTTCCTCAAGACCCTGCGCTTCTGGTCCGACCGCGGCGTGGACGGTTTCCGCGTTGACGTGGCACACGCACTCACCAAGGACCTCACCGAGCCGCTGCTGTCCAAGGTTGAGCTCACTTTGGAGGGGGCAGGGTTCGACGGGTTCGAAGATGGTTCGCATCCGTTCTGGGACCGCGACGAGGTCCATGAGGTCTACGCGGAGTGGCGGGAGGTCTTCAATGAATATGACCCGCCGCGCACCGCCGTCGCCGAGGCCTGGGTTCACACCAGCCGCCGCGCCCGCTATGCCAGCCCTGAGGGCCTGGGCCAGGCGTTCAACTTCGACCTCCTGCAGGCAGACTTCAACGCCTCCCAGTTCCGCCGCATCATTGCCGAGAACCTTACCCTGGCGGAAGAGTCGGGGGCCTCGTCCACCTGGGTGCTCTCCAACCACGACGTCGTCCGGCACGCCACCCGGTACGGCCTGCCCAACGGCTTGGGCAGGCATTGCCTCCAGTGGTTCCGTGACGGCGGAGCGGCCACGGACGTCAACATCGAGCTCGGCCTGCGCAGGGCACGTGCTGCGTCTCTTCTGATGCTCGCATTGCCCGGCTCCGCGTACCTGTACCAAGGAGAGGAGCTGGGTCTGCAGGAGGTCGTGGATCTCCCAGCAGCCAGCCGTCAGGACCCCTGGTTTGTCCGCAGCGGCGGAACGGACGTCGGGAGGGACGGATGTCGGGTCCCGCTGCCGTGGACCCCGGAGGGAACCTCCTTTGGCTTCAGCTCCGGCGCTTCCCACCTTCCGCAGCCGGAATGGTTCAGCGCCTACGCCGCAGCCACCCAGGAAGAACAGGCAGGTTCGACGCTTGCGATGTACCGCGAAGCCCTCCGGCTGCGCCGGAACCTCCAAACCGAGGAACAGCTCAAGTGGGTCAACGGGACGGATGCAGCAGTTCTGCACTTCATCAGGCCCAACGGCTGGCAGTCCGTAACCAACTTCGGTAGCGAACCCGCCAGGCTCCCTGCCGGCACCGTCATCCTCTCCAGCAGCGCCCTGATCGACGGCAAGCTCCCGGCAGACACGACCGCCTGGATCATCTAGCACTTCGCCACCACACCGACTCACGGATACCAGTCCGGGTCGGACTACAAAGGAGTAAACATGAAAACAAAACTGAGCGCCGCCGCCGTACTACTGATGGCCGGAACCCTGACACTTTCCGCCTGCGGAGGAAGCACCGCTCCGGGCAACGGAACCAACAACGGCGGCGATGCCGCCAACGGCCTGGACGGCCGCGGTCCCATTACCTATGTCCAGGGCAAGGACAACAGCAACGTCGTCCGCCCCTTGATCGCGAAGTGGAACGCCGCGCACCCGAACGAGAAGGTGACGTTCAAGGAGCAGACGGACCAGGCGGACCAGCAGCACGATGACATCGTTCAGCACTTCCAGGCCAAGGACGCCAGCTACGACGTCGTTGACGTTGACGTCGTGTGGACCGCCGAGTTCGCGGCCAAGGGATGGCTCCAGCCGCTGAAGGACAAGATGGCCCTGGATACCAGCGCCATGCTGCCGCCGACGGTCAAGAGCGCAACCTACAAAGACACCCTGTACGCGGCACCGCAGACTTCCGACGGCGCCCTGCTGTACTACCGCAAKGACCTTGTCCCCACGCCGCCGAAGACGTGG
>NZ_JBFTLC010000045.1:0-29010 GCF_056396245.1 Arthrobacter sp. 05T423 | reverse complement strand
GCCGCTGCCAGACCTGGTGCGCCGAGCGCCCGATGGCGGCATCGACCTGGGTCCGAACGCCAACCGGAAGGCATGGGATCTGATCAACGGGGCGGCCAACGTGTGGGTGCCCCAGCAACTTGACGGCATGGGCGGATGGAAGGCAGCAGCGGCAACCGTCGGCATCACCGACACTGCCAGCGACCACGCGGACACTCTGGGGAACGACGACGCCTGCTCCACCATGCCGGACAGCGTGAAGGAACGCCTTGCCGCAGACTTCGGCTGACCTCAAACGTTCCGAAGATGGGCTCCATCGAGGGCAGAAGAGGGAAGCGCCCACGGAAAGAACCCAAATGCTCTAGGCTCCGTGAAATCGCGGTCCTGGCTTTACTTTACTGAGCGACGGTCTAACCGCCGAGGCGGAGTTGCTGGGGATGATCCGAGTGCTGGAGGATGCGGACTTTATTTCGCTCGGCGACCCCGCCGACCAGTCTGCTGTCGCCTTCGAGCGAGTGGACAAGCTCATCAAGCCACAGTGGCCCGATGCTGAACATCCGCAACCGATGCACGTGGATGTGAAAGTCGACGACTTCGATGTCGGCGAGGCGGGAGTCCTCCGGCTCGGAGGCACGCGTCTCACCGGCGGCACCGGGGCTTTCCGTGTTTATGCGGATCCCAGCGGCCATCCATTCTGTCAGGTCCGTGCCTAGGGCGAGCTCGGAAAGCTGCGCACGCGGACCTTGGGTTCGTGCAGTGGCAGAATCGCCTGCCAGAAACCCTACTTTGGCGAGATATTGTCCTGAATCTTCCGAATGATTGACCCAAGAAGGCCCGACGTGAGAAGTCCGGAACCGAGCGGGCCACCGGAGTCCTCACCAAGTGGTGGCAACTGCTGAAGTGCCGCCCTCACCTGAGCATTCATGTGCTCAAGTTGCCAGGCGATCTCGTCGGAGACGGCTGTGGGCTGATCCGGAGCGGCAAGCCCGGCCGCTTTCGCGGCGTAGGCGGCTGCGCCGAGAGCGTGCGCACCCATGTGCGCGACGCCGGCAGCTTGTCCAGCAGCCCGGGCGGCCGCCACAGCTGCAGGAGAGGTCACTGCTTGGGCGCCCCGGCCAGCAACGAAGCGCCGGCGACTCTCACCGGCGGCATCAAGTTCACCGTGAGCAAACGCCCGAGTACGAGCGATAGCATCACGTGGTCGACCGTCTGTCGGGGCCTCCGTCTCGAACAAGACCAGGACCCGCTCAGCACAGTCCGCCGCCCACGTTGCGACGAGGCGGCGATCCGCTTCGCTCAGTGTCTGCGGGGACAGCATGCCAGCATTTTCGCACGCGGGCCCGTAGGACGATCCGCTTGCGGGCGTCACAGTTCACGTCGTTGGCGATGTCGCGCTGCCCGCAGCGGCCAAGATTCGCTCCACTGCTTCGTCCATGGCGAGCCTGCCGTATCAACGACGTCGCGCTCACGGTCCCAGGCGACATACGCTCGAAAGGTGATCTGATCCCGGTTGGCTATGACACGGGGGCGCAGGATCCCGAGTTGCGCTTCGCCGGTTGTGAGCGCATTATCGCCGGCCACGAAGAGCCGGATCGCGGTCTGCCTCGATTGCCTCGGATGCCTCGACTGCCTCCGGCCGGCGACGTAGGCTAGGCACCGTCGCCGGTCGCAGACGCCCACGGTGGTCCACGGGCGCACGAGGCCGGCTACAACACGTGGCTGACGACGATTTGAAGGAGGCGTAAACACGATGTTCACGAAGAAGGGTGACGCGGCCGTTCTCACCAAACTCAGCGAAGCTCCCGCACACTACCGGGAGATTGGGGAACGTCTGCATCGCATCATACGGGAGAGTGCGCCCTCGTTAGAGCCGATCGTCCGCTGGGGACTCCCGTTCTATGTGAAGGACGGCAAGGACATCTGCTACATCAAACCGGATAAGGACTTCATCGCGTTCGGCTTTGGCGAAGTTGTGAACCCCGCACGAGAGGAGGGCGCCCACATGCACCCCGTCGCGTGGACCATCACCTCGCTGGATGCTGCGACGGAGGCCAGGATTCGAGCGCTCGTCGAGAAAGCCGTTGGTTGACACGGTCCCGTGACCGGGTGTGTGCCGGCGCGACCCTGGGGAGCTTTGGCTGTTTCCGCGAGCGCGGGACCAGAACTCGGCGCTCCGGCAGGGCTGGGCACGCTCGCCGCGGAGTGGTCCCTGTCGCCGTCTCCAAGCAGGACGGACCAGACGGGACCACGGTTCGGCCTTTACTCCGCCGACGGTCCGCCGGTCACTGAGTAGCCGATCCGATACGAGCGGCCAGGACCCGTCCAGCCTGGCTGGCTTTCGTCGGCGTCCATACGAGCCATCATCCGCTCTACGTCGTCCGGCGAACCGTCCCTTATCACGCGACCAGTTATAGAACATATATTCGATCCCACCTCTCGAAACACCTGGTAGGTAGTGAGCCGACCGGACGAACTGGTTGATCCATTGACGCGTGCGGCGACGTCAGCGACGATTGCCGGCAGCTACTGTCCCCACCGCTGAACGGCCACCTACTTGACGAAAGGTACGAGATCGGCTCTTGATTTGGGCCGGGGAGAGGCCTTTGGCATCAGGACAGGGCCGTTTCTGTCACTTGCCGAGCGCTCCGAATTGATTCGCCGGCGCCCGATTCACGGCTGGGATGTCTAGGGGATGTAGAGCCCGTCGGATCGTTCCGCTGACGTGCGCGAGCCGTGCCCTCCCCGCAGGGTCGATCGCGTCGCAGGCCATCCCGCAAGAGAGCACCTAGCCTCGGATCCGACGAGCGTTCAGAGCGGAGGCCGTCGTCGGGGCGGCGTCTGTCATTGAGCGATAACAGGTCGTGTGCTCATCCATTCGGCGCGAAGTATTGAAAATACCTCCTTGTCGTAACGATTCCCGTCGTAGACCCAGCTACTGCGAAGAACCCCGTCCGAACGCATACCCAGTCGCCGCGCGACAGCAACACTGCGGTCGTTGTCGGTGCGGCACCGCCATTCAACGCGAGACATCCCCCGCTCTAAGAAGGCCCACTCCATGAGGAGTCCGACTGACCGGGTGATGAGGCCGCCCCCGACAGCATCGGGTTCGAGCCAGCAACCGACCTCGCAAATGCCCCAGACGGGGTCAAACGCGACGAACATCACGCCTCCAACGATCTTGCCTTCGTCCCAGAGGCCATAGATGCGCGCTCCATCGTTCGCGGTGGCTGTGGCGTAACGCTGAAGGGTAGCGCGGGCACCGTCGACGGTGTCGGTGACAAACGTCGGTCCGACCCACGGCCGGATATGGTCTCTTGCCCTGCTCATATGCTCGGCAAACTCGCCGGCATGCCATGTCTCAAGTGGCTTCAAGACGACCCCGCCTCGCACGACTGTTTCAAACATAGTTTCTCCAGAGGATCCGCCCAGGGTCTGATTGCCACGGGGGTGGGTGATTTTCGCGGACGTGTGCGGCGGCTCGGTGGCGGAGATTGAACCAGTTTCCGGCGTTGGAGCGCGTGAGCAGCCGCTGACAGGTGCGCTAGGGGCCCAACGCGAGGTAGTTGCCTAGAGCCTCGAGCAGACCCCTGGTGCCCTTCTCGCGGACGTCGCTGTCAGCCCGGAACTGGTCGAAGAAGACACCGTGCTCGACGTGGGTGAATCGAGTGCCCCCATCGATCGGCTCGAACTCCAACGACGCCACCGACGTCGACGTGTGGATCCCGTCGAGCCACATGTCGTACGTCGTGACGATGCGGTTGTGCTCGACGATGTCGGTGTATGTGGCCTCGTACCGAGAGACTGGACCGCTGTGAAATTTGCCCTCAACGACGTCCCGCCCGCCGACGCAGAAGTCGAAGGCCCAGTCGCGGGCCTCCATGTTGCCGCCGCCGCCCCACCAGCCCAGCTTCTGTTTCTCGTCAGCGAACGCGCCCCAGACGCGCTCGACAGATGCTGGGTAGTCGCGGGTCAGGGTGAATCCAGAATGGGCGAGTCGTCGTTCGATTGTCATAAGTACGTTCCTATCGCGTCAGGGTGACGTGGATCGTGCCGCTTTCGGCCACTTCCGTCGTTACTTGGTGGGTCTGTTCGAAGGCGCGCAGGTCATCCCACAGCCGGTTGCCCCGGCCGAGGAAGATCGGGGCCACTGTGAGGTGCAAGTCGTCAACCAGGCCGGCGCGCAGGAAGTCACGCGCGGTGCCGTAGCCACCGCCCACTCGTACGTCCAGGTTCCCGGCGGCCTCGGCCGCCTCCGCGAGCACGTCCTCAATTGCTGTGCTGCGGAAGTGGAACGTAGTGCCACCCTCCATCGGGATCGACGGACGCGGTGCGGTGTGGGTAAGGACGTAAACCGGGGTCCCGAACGACGGGTTGTCGCCCCACCAGCCTTTCCAGTCCGGGTCATCTGGAAATGCGTGGAGCCCGAACATGCCCGCTCCCATGATCTCGGAACCGACGCCCTCGAAAAACGCGACGGCGTATCGATCATCGACGCCGGTCGTTCCAGCGCCGCTCGTATCGCCGAATACCTTCTCCCGGAACGTTCGGGTCGCGCCGTACGTCTTCGTCAGGCGCCCCCAATCCCTCCCCATAGGATTATCGGGCGTCGGGTCGGCTGGCGTATATCCGTCCAATGAGCTGAAGAGGTCCATGCGAACGCGGGTCATATCAGACTTCCTTCGGGTTAGTGAGGGTCAGGTGGATGCCAAGCCGGTCGGCTTGGTGTTCTGCGGGTGTTCGCTGCCCGCCGAGCCACAGGTGCAGAACGTCGAAGGCACCCGGGCGCAGGCTCACGGTGCGGAAGCGTCCGTGTTTCTCCGAGGTGACCACTCCGGCGCTCTCGAGGACGCGCAAGTGCTGCATGAGCGAGGGCAACGCCATCTCGAACGGTGCCGCCAGTTCGGTCACGACGGCGGGGGACTTCGCCAATCGCTCCACGACGGCTCGGCGTGTGGGATCCGCGAGAGCGCGGAGCACGGAGTCGAGCTCCTCGTGATACTTAGGCACAGGCCTAAGTATTTGTAATGGAGGAGGGGTTGTCAATGGGTTCACGGAAAAGCGATGCGAGCCGTGACACCCGCAAACCCTGGTCACGCGCCCATAGAGTGGGCGTATCACCAAAAGGTCTTCGGGTGGGGACACCAGCATCATGAGCGATACCGAAGAGTTCCGGTACACGGCGCTCGGAACCGGGGACAACGCACGAGCCGGCGTCATGGACGCCTCGTTCTACCTACCGCCCAAGTCTCCTGCAACTGGCAGGTCTACTTTGGCGTGAAGGAAGATCCCGGCAGCGACGGAACCGACGGCACTGGTTCCAGGCCCATGGCCTTCAATTTCTCGAATACGCTGATCGGTCCGTGGTCCAGGCCCGAGCGCTCCAACGCCGCCCGCACCTGGCAGGCCTGCTCCTTGACCTCATCACTGATCCTGGACGGGCTCGTGCGCGGCCGGCGGGACCGCGGTTCCAACGCCGGAGCGGGGCCCTCAGTCCGGGCCCGGCCCAGTAACACGTAGAACGTCTTAGGCGAGATGCCATGCTCGGCACAGAACGAGGTCACAGCACCACGGGGCGCGTCATCCGGCCACCGCGAGACCGCTAACCGGACACGAGGATCAACAGGTTCAACTCCACTCATCCACCCATCAGACGGCAGAAGTGTCCCCACCGAACCTTGACAGTGTCACCGATGTCCTGATGCAGAACTGTCACCGATGTCCCGAGACAAAACACAACCGAATCCGAACCCACGGCGTGCACATTGTGCACACCCTTATTTTTGCCACTTTGAGCACCGTCGAGTGAAGCGCACCGCCCTGCCGGGCGCCGCTCAGTCCGCCCGCTGTCACCACGCCCCTGCGCGATGGCCCAGACTCCGCAAACAGCTGACGCTGGCTGCACGGCGCAGGGGCCGCCGAGCGGCACACGATTCCAGAGTGGGCGGGGCTTCGGTCAGAATGACGGAACGCGGTTATCGGCGTTCGATGAACGGGGAGAAGCGGCCGGAATTACGAGGCCGACCAAATCCATGTCAGCCTGAGTAACCGTGGCGGAGCAGGGGCGGCCGGGTCGATGCTCGCCACCCGCCTTTCGGCCCCGCCCCTGCACTCTTGGGCAGGCCGCCCTGGAACAGAATCCGCCAATGCATCCGTTATCTCGCGTTCGGCGCCCAACCGGTCGATAATCGGAGGTGCCCGGATCGTTTCTCCCGTCAGGAGCCGGCATGCCAAACACAACCTCGGTAGGAATACGGTGCGCGGGCGCCGCTCTCACACTGGTGGCGGTTCTTCTGACCGGGGCCGGTTGCGCGATCGACAACCCTCCAGAGACGACGCAAATCACGCCGGCGACCAACGGGATCAGCGCCCAAGTCGGTCCGATGAAGCTGGAAGACATGCTCATTCTCTCCTACGGCGCGGACCAGCCCGGCAGGATACTCGGTGCCGTATTTAACTCGTCCTCCAAAGACGCGACCGTCGCCCTTACAGGCGTTTCAGGGTCGCAGGCAACCATTCGAGTCAGGGCCAACGGCCAGACCCTGCTGACGACCCCGCCAGCGGTGACCCTGGACCCTGCAGGGGGTCCCCCGGGGTCCATGGTGAAGGTCCGGCTGAGCGAAGACGCCACGCGTGCCTCTGCCGATGTACAGATCCCTGTCCTCGGCCCCTCTATGCCCGAATACCAGCCATACATGCCCCCGAGGCCGACTACTGGCACGAGCGTCCGTCCGGGGAGCCGGTAAAAACCACTCGAAGCATGCCTATCGGCGGACAGACGCTGGCCGCGTTCAGATTGGCGTCGATGCTCGGGGACTGAGATGGAGCGGCTCCTCCGCCGTATGCGAGGTTCATCATGGCCCGGATGGTCCCGTCCCGGATGACCGGGAACCTGCTGGCGGGACGGCGGGAACTGCTCGGTGCATTGGGGCGGTTCCGAGGCGGCGGATCTGGGACAACGACACCGGCATCGGCCGCCGAAACAGCTATTGCCGGGGTGGCCGTGTACTCCAGCAACCAGGTAGCCAGCGCGGCCACCACGTTGGGTGCGGTCCAGGTCGGCGCAGAACACGACAGGCAGATGGGCGACTCCTACATTGACGACGTCGTCATCAAGGCCGGCACCACCACCCCGCCCCGCCGCTCCTCCGCCCAGCGCCAGTTCGTCCATGCGCAGCGCCGCGGACGTCGTGGCGGCCGATGCTGGCGGCGTGCTGTGGGACTACCCGGCCACCGGCAATGGCAAGTTCCAGCCGCGGCAAGAAATCGGCACCGGCTGGTCCGCTCTGGCCAAGGGGTTCGGGGCGGACTGGAACAGCGACGGCGTTTTCGACGTCATCGCGCAATGGAAGGACGGCCGGCTGAGCTTCTACCCCGGAAGCCGGCGGCGGATTCAGCCCGGTCCAGGCCATCGGCACCGGCTGGGGCAGCTACAACATCACCGCCGGCCACTGGCGCACAGCCGACCAGTTCCCCGGAATCCTTGCCTACGACGCCGCCGGGACCCTCCGGTACTACGGCAACCGGGCCGGATCAAGGCTGTCGACGCGCGTCAAAGGCCGGCACCGGCTGGAGAGGCCTGTACCTGACTATGACCGACTTCGACCAGGACGGGTCGCAGGACCTCCTCGCCAAACGCAGCGACGGCAGGCTCGTGCTGTACTGCTCCACCCGAACCGGCGGCTTCGTCTCCGAAGCCCGGTGCACGGTCGGCACACCGGATGGAACGGCATCAACAGCATCACCGGAGTGGCCGACTTCACCACAGAAAGCTCAGGGCTCATGCCCAGCTCACCGACGGCCACATCGCCCACAGCCCATTCAACAAGGGCACCTGGGGCGCGCGGACCATCGTCGGCTCAAGCTGAAGCAGGCTACAACATTCTGCGACAGGACGCAGGAAGGGGCCTGAAGAAGTTCCTCCACGGGCCCGCACGGGTGGAGCCTTTCGCATATCAGGGATCGACCCGATCCCGTTCGTGATTGAAGCACCGGCCAGCGGCGCGTTCATTAATCCCGGACGCTCTCTTGTCTCACTCGACGCCGCGTTGTTCGTTGTGCCCTTGACACGGGTCGTAGGGGCCGTCAGTCTGGGGCGATCATGCTGAACTTCAAGCCCTGGTCCGGGAAGTACAGCCGACGCTGCTTGAAATCTATGGGGTCGGCCCTGTCCTTGCCGCGATCATCCTGAACGCTTGGTGGCACCCCGGAAGGGTCCGTTCCGAGGCAGCATTCGCTGCGCTGGCCGGCACATGCCCGGTCCCGGCATCGTCAGGCGCCACGACCCGGTTCCGTTTGAACCGCGGAGGTGACCGCCAGCTCAATAAAGCGGTCTGCACCATCGCGTTGATCAGGATGAACCGTGACCCGCAAACCCGGGATTACGTGACCAGACGGACGAACAAGTTCCGCCGCTGCTTTAACTCTGACAGAGACCCGAGGGGCCGTCTAGAGCTGAAAAAGCAGGCGATCAGTGCCGGTTGCCGGTCACCGCGGCGGAAACGCCGACGCCGATGATCGACAGGCCGCCGGCCCGGCCGAAGGTCGTCATACGGCGCGGAGACTTGCCGAGCCAGCTGCGGGCACGGCCAGCGGCCAAGGCCCAGGCGGTATCGGTGATCAGTCCGATAAGCAGCGGGACGATTCCCAGAAGGAGGATCTGGGTGGTGGTGTTGCCCGCCGAAGGGGCAATGAACTGCGGGACAATCGCGGTGAAGAGGACGAAGCTCTTGGGATTGGTCAGACCCACGATCGCGCCTGCGCGCACCGCTGCCAAAGGAGTTTCGACCCGAACACTGGCCTCGGGCCCGTCCGCAACGGGTCCTGCGTGCCGGATTGCCTGGAAGCCCAGCCAGAACAGGTAAAGGATGCCAGCCCACTTGACGGTCTGGAAGAGCAGTTCCGAGCGTTCCAGCAAAGGAGCCAGTCCGAAGGCGATGGCGACGCCGACGAGGTAGCAACCAATGGCGTTGCCCAGGACGCTGGCGAAGGCATTCGCACGGCCATGGCTGAGCGCCCTGCCAACCACGAAGAGCACACTGGGCCCTGGCACGGCAATGAGCACCACGCAGGCAAGGGCCATTGCAGTGGCTTGACTGAGAGTCACCACCCCAAAATCATAAATTCATCCTCTACGATTCTTCGAACCGCGTTCAGCACGCGGAACAGTGGCGCCGAGAACTACTGCCCGGGCCTCTCCGAAAGCTCATGGGCATCCTCCGGAGCCATGGTCCCCGCTGACGAACGGGCAAGGTGCTCACCCCGGGCAGTACGTCCCCAGCTTTCGGGTCTATGGTTTAGTGAGGTAACTTTCCCGAAGCGGCTATCGGCCGGGAAGGGGTGGTCGGGATGGCGACCAGGATCCAGATCTTCACGGACAAACGGCGAGCCCACATGGAGCGCGCGGTAACCAGCCCACATTACAAATGGACGGTACTGACCAACACCACTCTCGGCATGTTAATGGCAACCATCAATTCCTCGATCATGCTCATCGCGCTGCCCGATATTTTCCGAGGCATCAAGGTAAACCCGCTTGCTCCCGGGAACACGAGCATGTTGCTCTGGCTAGTCATGGGCTACATGGTGGTCACGGCCGTGCTGGTTGTCACCTTCGGCCGGCTAGGCGATATGTACGGCAGGGTGCTCTTGTACAACGCAGGCTTCGCAGTCTTCACGGTGTTCTCCATCCTCCTCTCGCTCACGTGGCTCTCCGGCGATGCGGGCGTGCTCTGGCTGATCATCATGCGCGTATTGCAGGGCGTCGGCGGTGCCATGCTCATGGCGAACTCGACGGCGATCATCACCGACGTCTTCAAGGTCGACCAGCGCGGCCTGGCTTTGGGGCTGAACCAGGTGGCCGGCATTGCAGGCTCCTTTCTTGGCCTCATCGTCGGCGGGCTGCTGGGACCGCTGGATTGGCGGTTAGTGTTCTTGGTCTCTGTGCCGGTGGGCATCGCCGGGACCGTCTGGGCATACCTGAGCCTGCATGACACAGGGATCCGGCACCCGGCAAAACTGGACTGGTGGGGAAACGCGACCTTCGCGGTGGGCCTGGTCGCCGTGCTGGTCGGGATCACTTATGGAATCCAGCCGTACGCGGGCCACACGATGGGGTGGACCGACCCGTGGGTCCTCGCTGCGCTCATCGGCGGCGCTGCGGTGCTGGTCATCTTCTGCCTTATCGAGATGCGGGTGGACGAGCCGATGTTCCATCTTGCGCTGTTCCGGATCCGGGCATTCTCGGCTGGAAACCTGGCCTCGCTGATGTCTGGGATCGGCCGGGGCGGACTGATGTTCATCCTGATTATTTGGCTGCAGGGCATATGGCTGCCCCAGCACGGCTACAGCTTTGAAACAACGCCGCTGTGGGCCGGAATCTACATGCTGCCACTTACTCTGGGGTTCCTCATCGCTGGTCCGCTTTCCGGCTGGCTCTCCGACCGCCACGGGGCCAGGTTGCTGGCCACCTTGGGCATGGTCGTGGCGGCCGCCAGCTTCCTGTGGCTGCTGGTGCTGCCCGTGAACTTCAGCTACATACCGTTTTCACTTGCATTGCTGGTCAATGGCTTGGGCATGGGGCTGTTCGCCGCACCAAACAGGGCAGGCATCATGAATGCGCTGCCTCCGAACCGCCGGGGCGTGGGTGCAGGCATGAGCACCACCTTTCAAAACTCAGCCATGGTGCTCTCCATCGGGATCTTCTTCTCGCTCATGATCACCGGGCTGGCCCGGACGCTGCCTCAGACCCTGACTTCCGGACTGACGGCGCACGGGGTCGCCGCTGCAGATGCCGCCAAAGTTGCCCAACTGCCCCCGGTGTCGGTCCTCTTCTCCTCGCTTCTCGGCTACAACCCCGTGCAGACCCTGCTCGGGCCCAAGGTGCTGGCAGCCCTGCCGGCCAGCGACTCGGCATACTTGACCGGCCGCTCGTTCTTTCCATCGCTGATTTCCGGTCCGTTCGCTGAGGGCCTAGCAGTCGCGTTCGCCTTTGCTATCGCTGCCTGCCTTGTCTCTGCCATTGCCTCAGCCCTACGGGGTGGAAAGTACGAGTACACGGAAAGCCGCGCCAGCCACGAGGCTGTTACGCCCAGTCCCGCCCCACCCAACTGAGTCGCAGTTGTCCCTGCATCAGGGCGGCCACGCATCCGGACCCGGCTGACGGTCAAAAATTGAACCGTTGTGACGGCTTGGCATGCAGTCGTCGTTGCAACACTTGACCCCGCATCAGGAGTTGCAATTGGCAGAAGTGATGAGACCAAGGAAGCCCCTGGTGCCTCCGAAAGACGCTGCCCGGGCTCACTATGATCAGCTGAGGAAACAAGGAAGGGGCAATTCTGACGCGGGCAGGATCCTTGGAATCAGCCGTAGTTCCGGCAATCGGACCGATGGTAGTGCCGAAAATGATGGACAAGGCGGTTCCTCTCGCGTTGCGGCCGGACCTGACCGGCGCAATTCATGTGTGCGGAGCCCCCGGAATGTCTTCCCGCAATGCCGGCAACGCCCGAAGTTGCAGATTCAAGCACTTAGGATTCCGGTATGCAGATACCAACCGCCGGCGGTATGGTCAGTCTCACTGAGGATGCCGTCATCATGGAATTCGGATCCAGGTGCTGAAAGAAAAGCGCGACATCTCATCGCGCGTGATCCCTTACGAGGGGCATCTTGGCCATCGACTAACAGACACCCAATTGCTTTCGTGCGGTCACCTGCGGATCATCATGCGGGAAGGCCAGAAGCAGTCAGCCCATCCGTCGATACTTACTCCACTCAGTTGAACTAGAAGAAAGAAGCCGAGGAGCTGCACGAGGCTTTCCAGCGGCGAGTAGAGGCAGCCGAATAGGTTGTGCCGCTGGCATCTGACGAGCCGGAGCAAGTTGACCGCACGATGACGGCGGCCGAGGCCAGTTATTTACGCCGCCAAACCATGGGCTCCAGCTTCGAGGACATGTCCAACAACGGCGGCATCCTGAAGCAGAAGGCCACCAAAATCCACCTCCAGGATAAGGAGTGGCCGATCGCCCACTGTGAGGCCCCTGTGGAAACCGGCGCAGAAGCCAGTGAAAGAGTGACCGCCACACGCGTTATCGCCGGCGCCCTGACGTTCGGGAGAACAGGCGCTCTGGTCGGTGCCATCGCGAAGAAGGACCGGTCCAAGATCTACCTGAACATCATCACGCCCGACGACGTGATCCCGAAGGAAGTTTGGGGTTTGAACGAGAAGAAGGCTCGGGATTTCGCAAACCAGATTAATTATGCTTTTACCCGCCCGGGGACGGGACGGCATTCGCCTGACAGCCGCCGCAGATCAGGTCAGACCAGCCAGCGCCACCAGCGTGGCTGCTCCGGTTCCGGCTTCGGTTCAGGCTCCGGCTCCTCGCCCAAGGCCAGAGCGGCCTCGACGATGTCGTCCGCGGTGAGCGTCATGACGGCCTCACGATCGAGCGCGTCGAGACTTTGTTCCCTGTCGAGCGACAGCCGCAGCGCCTGGCGGTTGAGCGCCTGCTCAAACAGAGTGCGGGCGAACCGTGCGTTGCCGGAGTCCTCGCCCGCGTGTAGCCCGGTGAGGATGCGGCGCAGCATCTCGTCCGCACCCGGCTCCAACATGTACTCGTGCTGGGCCAGCATCTGGTGGAAGATCGTCTGGAGTGCGTCGACGGAGTAGTCGGGGAACGTGATCTCGCGGGCGAACCGGGAGCGCAGTCCAGGGTTCGAGAGCAAGAAGGACTCCATCAACCGCGGGTACCCGGCCACGATCACGACCAGGCGGTGGCGGTGGTCCTCCATCCGCTTGAGCAGGACCTCGATCGCCTCAGGGCCGAAGTCCATCCGGCCGTCCTCCGGGGCCAGCGCGTAGGCCTCGTCGATGAACAGGACGCCGTCCAGCGCACGCCGGATCACCCGGTCCGTCTTGATGGCGGTCGCACCGACGTACTGCCCCACCAGGCCCGAACGGTCGACCTCGACCAGGTGCCCTTTCTGCAGCAGACCGACCGCACGGTACATCTCGGCCAGGAGCCGCGCCACGGTGGTCTTGCCCGTGCCCGGGTTTCCGAGGAACACCAGATGCTGTGATGTGGCCACCTCCGGCAGGCCGTGCGCCTTACGGCGGGCCTGGACCTGGAGCAGTGCGACGAGGGCCCGCACCTGTTCCTTCACGGTCTCCAGTCCGACCAGCGCGTCGAGCTCGGCCTGGACCTCGGGCAGCGGCCGGGCCGGCCCGGGCCTCGCACCGATGAGATCGCCGACCAGGTCGTCGACGCGCTCCGAACCGGGCAGCTTGAGCTGATCGGCCAGATGGCCGATGGTTTCGCGAAGGTCGTCGAGCGGATGGCGGCTGGTAGCCATGCATCCACTGTAGTACTCGATTCCCGACCGGGGTGGGGTTGGCCTCACCAGTATCAACTCCCTTTTGCTCGTGGTATTCACGCGGTACAGGCGGCCTCCGTTGGATAATGCGGGCACTGGCCGTGCTTTCGGTGCTGACTACGGCACCAAGGATGAGGCAGAAGCTGCAGGTCGGGGCGCTGAGCAGGGCTCACAAGGTGGAGCACGTCATCAAGAACCAGGACGGAATGATCGGCTTCAAGGACAGCTACGGCAATGATCCCCGGAATGTCCCGGGCTGATCCGGCAGTTCACCCCAGCGTCATGTAGTCGTCCAACGTGGAGGCAATGAACAGGTATGAAGAACAAACAGTGCAGCCGCCACCTCACGTCGGAACATCATGCAAAATGCAGAGCGTCATGCAGTAGACGCCGGAGGTAACGATGAAGAAGCAGGAAGACACCACGAACCGGATAGGAGTAACGCGGTGAAGGACCAACGACGCGGAAAAGGAATCCAAGCCAGATTGTTCTCAGGTCATGTTGCCCAGGCCACGGACGTCCATGAACAGGTAACGAAGGACGCACCGTCAATCAGCGAAGTCAGCAAGGAGGCAGCCGGCCAGCAATGAAAAGGGCCCCCGAAGGGGCCCTTCACACCACAATTTGTGCACACTCAGAGGCTAAAAAGCCCCTGAACAGGGAAAACACGTGCCCGAGATGGGACTCGAACCGGGCGCCAACCCTTGAAAAACCGCCCCTCCCCCGAAAACATCCCCAATCCGGCGCAGTCCATCGCCGGTACAACCGAATCCGAAGCCCAAGGTGTGCACAATAAGCACACCCTCTTTTTGACCGTTTCTTGCTCCATCGGCCCGGGGGCCGGGGGCCAGAGCGGCATAGTTTCCAAGCCACCCTTACCGGCCAAGTGCCTCGTCCTATGCCGATCTGGGCTTCTCACATGGCTGGGTGTCAACGGTCAGCGCGAACAGATGAGCCGCCCCGACGCTACTCCCCCACGCATGCCAGGCTCGTCGTGCCGCCGACCATGGCTATCATGACTGGACTGATACCGTGCACGCGCGGGACGTTTGAACCTATATGCGCCGTGCACGGTTTCCGGATATGCAGGAGGGAAAATCAATGTGTTTCGCTGTGATTTCTCATTTCGGTCCTTCCCGCGCATCCGAGAGAGACGGGATCTGATCGGCGATGAACGGAGAAACAGAACCAGAACTCCCCTGGGCCAGGGAGTCCATCGCTGAGCTGTCCGACAGGCCTCAGGCCTTCTATAACGCCCTGCTAACAGAGCACTTTGTGTTGGAGTCAGCACGTGGGATAACGGTATCCGAATCCAGCAGCCGCGCGTCCATATACCTGATGACATTGTCCAGTTCGCTAGTGGCGTTCGGCTTCCTAGCCCAGACCCCATTCGCATACGGCTTCCTGAGCGTTATGATCCCGGTCATCGTTATTCTCGGATTTTTCACCTTCGAACGACTCATCCAAACATCCTTGGAAGACGTGGCGGCGCTCGATTCGATACAGCGCATCCGCCGCTACTACGCCAAGCTACTTCCCGGGGCCGAGGAATTTTTTCCTGCTCCACGCGGCAAGCACGCACTCAATGAGCTGTTGGACATCGGGACCCGCGGATCGTGGCGGGGTGTCTTTTTCACGATGTCCACGGCCATCGCCGTAGTAAATTGCATCGTCGCCGGCGCGGGCGTGTCCGTTCTCAGTGCTGCCCTGGGCCTTACGGAGCGCGGATCCATCGTAGCGGGTGTTAGCTTTGGACTCGTGCTGGGACTACTGCACGCTGTCCACCAGATACGGCAATATGGCCGCATGATACGCATAATCCTGGCAGGACACCGTCCCGTCCGTTAATCATGGCTGGGAAGCAGGCAGGGTTCCAAAGACCAACAGGTTGAAGGCGATGCACGTCATGCCCGCGCATTTAGGGCTTTACCATCACGCCAGAAAGCCTTTTGCGGGTGGGCCCCTCAGACCCTATGGCAGCGGCGGTCTCCGCGATGACCTGCCAACCAAGGCACAGGTGGCTGGCCCCCTGGCCAGCTGACGCCGGTAGGGACGGTGCAGCAGACGATGCCGGCACCGCGCCCGGCCGTGCCGGTAGTTCAGGGACGGGCGTGTTCTTGCTCCCGGCCGGCGGTTTTCGACGGCGGCCAGGTGCTCTGGGTGGATGGCGGTCATGCGCGGCTGGTGGTCCGGGTGCTTGCGGAGCCAGACCTTCACGCAGGGCAGACGGGGACAACGGCGATTACGGCCGCGAGAGTCTCGTCCAGGGCATTCCTGTACGAGGCGGGCGGCGAGGCCCTGCCCGGCGTAGTCCCCGCTGGCGGTGGTGTGGTGGAAAATCCGTTCGGGTCCGTTGCTGCCGTCGTGGGGCAGGTAGTGGGCTTTGCCGATGACGGCCTCGCCGTCGAGGAGTTTTGCTTAGTGTGTGATTTTTGGGCTTCGTAGATGAACCTTTCTCTATCGCGGACAACGGGTCGGCACGGATCCCTAACCCTCTACCAGCCGCCGTCGAAGGCTCGCAATCCCCAAGCCCAACCCAACCGCCGCCGTCACTCCGAGAACCGCAACGTCCCGCCCCAGATTGTCCGTGGACTCATAGAAGATGGCTTCCTCGAGCGCATCCACCCCGTAGAACGTCGGCGTGAAGTGCGCAATGTTCTGGATCCAATCGGGCAGAAACGCCGCGACGCTGATTCCTCCGCTGAGGAAGAACAGGTAGATCGACAGGTTGATTCCCACCCCGGCCACAGCTGAGAAGCGGCGCAGCGCACCTCCCAAAGCAGTCCCAAGACCGGCAGCCGCCAGCGCGATCAACCCGATCGCTGCTAGGGCCGGCAGCCAATACCAACCCGCCGGCCGCAGAACCCCAAAGGCGAACGACAAGACCAACACCACCGCCGCAACAAGCATCGTTGTCACCCAGCATGACAGGATCTTGCCAGCGATCAGCGTCCCGCGGCCGATCGGGGAGAGCAACAGCGCCTTGATGGTCAGGTCTTCGAATTCCCGCGCGGCGGCCAACCCGCCGTTGACAATGCCCATGATTGTGAGCAGGAGCACCAAAATGGGCACAAGCTCGAACTGCACGAGGTCGACGTCGTGCGGTCTCAGATCAGATTCGGCGACGCCCACCATGATCGGCGTGTCCGGCTGGTCCGCGTAAAACCCCGTGATGGCGGCTGGCACCGAGCGGCGCAGGTCGTTGGTGAAGTCCAGGTTCAGGTTGTTGATCTGGACGCTGACGGGGTCGGACCGGTGTGCTTGGTAGTCGTCGTCGAACGAGGCAGGGACGGTGATGACTGCAGCAACTTGGAGCGTGTCCAACAGGTGCGTGGCCTCAACCGGGGTCGCCCGCTGGACGCGGAACGCGTCCGAATCCTCAAGGATCGAGACCAGTCGCTGCGACCGCGGTCCACTGTCCTCAACCACCAGCGCGATCGGGTTCCGGCCGACCGCCCCGGCCACCACAAAGATGATCAGCAGGAACGCGAGCGGCGGGAGGAGGCTGGCCACAATCGCCGACGGCGTGCGGAACCACGTCAGGATGTCTTTGGCCGCGATCGCGAGCACCGCCCGTAGTGCTGCCATCAGTGCCTCGCCCCTCGTCGACCGAACACGAATGCAGCGAACGCGACGGCCACCAAAGTGAAGGCGGCTAGCACAATCGCGTCAACGGTCAGCCCCTGGGGAGCGGTTTGGTAACCGTGGAAGGCGTGCTGGAAAGCGGCGATCGCATAGGTGAGGGGCGATACTGCGGCGATCCCGCCGGGGATGGCGCCGAGCCAGTTCGCCGGCCCGAACGGCCCGCTCAAGAAGAACAGGGGAAGCACAGCGGCGATGGACAGGGGGACGGCCTGCTGTCGCCGCCGGACCAGCGTACCGACGAGGACGCCGAGCGCGAGGAAGGCCACCAGTATCAATAGTCCGAAGCCCAGGACTTCGAGGGGATGGAGCGGATGCACTCCAATAAAGAAGATTACGACGGCGAGTAGCAGCAGCGCGGACGCCCCCGCCAAGGCGGCAGCACCCAGCACCTTGCCCACCCCGATCGTCAACCGGCTCACGGGCGCCAATGCCAGTTCCTTGATGGTCCCCAGTTCGTAGTCCCGTGCGGTGTTGACGCTGCCTTGCAGTTGGGACGCAAGCATCAGACCGGCAACCATGATGCTCACGGCAAGGTATGGAATGTAGCCGGTGTCCTGGGCCTGGACATCGGACTCCTGGGCCGTCACGACCACTTGATCCGGGAAGGCATCCGCGTAGAACGACGTTATCGACAGCGGAACGGCCCGCCGAATGTCGTTGGTGAAGTCGACGTTCAGGTTGTTGACTTCCACGGGAATGTCGATCCGCGCTTTGGCGGCCAGGGCGGCGTCGAACTCTTGCGGCACGGTGACCACGGCGACAATGCTGCCGGAGCGGATCTCCCGCCTGGCGTCGGCCGCGGAGGCTGTGTGAATGATGAACGACGACGAGTTGGCCATGGCCTGGACGAACTGTTGGGCGAGGGGGCCGCGGTCATTCATCACGACGGCGATCGGCGCCTGGCCGCCGCTGAGGGCGAAGAGGAGGAAGAGCAGCAGGAAATTGATCGGGATGAGGACGCCGATGATCGCGAACAGCGGCTCGCGGAGCGTGAGTCGGATGTCCGCGGCGGCGACCGCCCGTACGACGCGGACGTTGTGGCGCATGCTCATTCCCTGAGCTCCTTGCCTGTCAGGCTCAGGAAGACTTCGTCCAAGCTCGGCTCGCGGCTTTGGATTTCCTCAAGACTCGTCCGTCCGACCACCTCTGTCACGACCTTGCCGGTGACGTCGGTACCACCCTCGACCGTGACCTTCAGCGAACTGTCGGATGCAATTGCCGAGACCACACCGGGGAGGGCGCGGACTTTTCGAACGATATCCTCCCCGGGCGCAGGATATGTGCGCATTTCAAGGACTGTGTCACCGAAACTGCGGCGAAGGTTGTACGGCGAATCCAGTGCCACCAGGCGTCCGCGATCAATGATGGCCAGCCGGTCGCAGAGAGTGTTGGCCTCCTCAAGGTAGTTGCTGGTGATGAGGACGGTGGTACCGCCATCCTTGAGTTCGAGGATTCGGTCCCAAAGTGCATGCCTGCTCTGCACATCGACCCCGAGGGTCGGTTCGTCGAAGTAGAGCAGCTCCGGTTCGTGGAGCATTGCCCGGACAAGGGCGAGCCGTCGTTTCATGCCGCCGGAGAAGGTGGAGACACGGCTCTTCCGGCGTCCTTGTAGCTGCGCTAACTCGAGCAGCGCGGTGATCTTCTTATCGAGGCCCTGCAGGGGCACGTCAAAGAGGTCGGCATGAAACTTGAGGTTAGCCTCGGCCGTGAGCTCCTCATAAAGGGCGTTCTCCTGGGGCACCGTTCCGAGCGAGCGCCGGATCTTGCGTGGATCCGCCAGTACGTCGATGCCGAGGACCGTGATCGCACCGGAGCTCGGGCGGCTCAGGCCACTGATCATGTCGATAGTGGTTGTTTTGCCCGAGCCGTTGGGCCCGAGAAGCCCGAAAATCTCGCCGCGCTCAACTTTCAGGCTGAGATCGTCGACGGCGGTGAAGGTACCGAACCGTTTGGTGAGGCCCGTGAGTTCTATGGCCGTTTCCGTCACGCCATACCTCCCGGGGAAGCGGGCACCGCCGCCGGCATATGATCGTTCCCGGCGATTTGGCGGGTCACGGCTCCATGATGCGACTGTTGCGAGCAATACACAAGGAGCCTGCCTACTCCTGGGCTTCTGGGCGCTGATTCAGGGAGTGAGCGGGCTGTGGATGACACGGAGGGCGATGTCGGCGTCACCTTCCATGACTGCGGTATCTGCAAGGCTGGAGCGGCCCCAGAGGCCGAGATACATTGTGCGCACTGGGGCGGAAATCGTTGCTGCGACGGGTTCTTCCCCGAGCGTCCAATTGGTGCTACCGGGCACGCGGAAGGTCACAGCCTGTTCCGGGGGCGCCATCCGCTCCATCCGAAGCTGGCGCGGGGCAAACATCGCCAGAGCCTCATCGACGCCGTCGAGCATGAAGTCCTCCGCAGCTCGCTGTCCCGACCTTATCGAGCAGATGGTCAGACGCCAGCCCAGAAATCCGGCGCGGGGGCCAAGACCATGGGCTTCCGGGTCAGGCCATAATGGTGCGGCTCGTAGTTGATCATGTGGTCCCCTGCCGATGCGGGAGCTCCCCACGCGCCCCCACTGGGCGACAACCGGGCAGCGTTTCCCTTGACTGGCAAGGACCATGGGTCGAGAGTGTCACATGTGAGGCGTGAGGCCGTTCGGGAGTATCTGGCGAGTGCCCTGTGGGCGATGCCGACGTGCGCCGTCGTCCTCGCTATCATCGCGGGCGCGGGGCTTTCCGCGGTGCAGTTCGACGCGGCTTCGCCCCTCGCCGTCCTCCTATTCCAAGGGACGTCCGACGACGCGCGGAACCTGCTCATCGGGATCGCGAGCACGATGGTCACGGTCATCGCCGTCGTGCTCGGGCTCACCGTCGTGGCCCTGCAGCTCGCGTCGACGCAGTTCAGCCCACGGCTGCTGCGGAACTTCCTGCGCGACATCCCCAACCAGGTGACGCTCAGCGCGTTCGTGGCCACGTTCGCGTACAGCACGGCGGGTCTCTACACCGTCGGCATCGTCGGCGGACAGCGCACTCAGGACTACCCGCGCCTCGCGGTGAGCGGCGCATTGCTGCTGCTGTTTGTAAGCATGGTCATGCTCGTCTTCTTTGCCCACCATCTGTCGCATTCGATCCAAGTGGACCAAGTCATGAAGGGCGTCGAGAAGGCCACACTCAAGGTGATCGAGCGCTCGTTCGTCCCGGGCGATCCCAGTACTCGCCTGCCAAACCCGCCGCCCGGCGCCACGGCCTTGCCGGCACCGCGGTCGGGATATGTCCAGGCCTTCCATGTCGAGGCGTTCGTCGGGGCGCTCGCGAGCCGAGGCCTCGCTGCCCGGATGGTGCCCATGATCGGCCGACACGTCATCGCCGGGGCCCCGCTCGCCTGGGTGTGGGAGAGCACCGGCGAGGGCGAACTTCCCCTTGCCCCAGACGCCAGCGCTGAACTGCGCCAGGCGCTCGTACAGAGCGTGCGGATCGGTTACGAACGGACCCTTGAGCAGGACGTCGCCTTCGGGATCCGGCAACTCGCCGACATCGCATCCAAGGCGCTCTCGCCCGCCATCAACGACCCCTACACCGCGAACCAAGCGGTCGACCATCTCGGCTCGATCCTCGCGGCCCTCTCACTCCGGCAGCACGGCCCGCAGGCCGTGGCGGACGCGCAAGGCACCGTAAGGCTGCACGTGCCGGCTCGCGATTTCACCTATCTCGTGGATCTGGCCCTCGGGCAGGTGCGGCGGTATGGCGCGAACGAGCCTCGCGTCGTCCGGGCTGTGCTGCGCGTGTGCCATGATCTCGTGTGGTTCGGCGACGCGGCCCACCACGCCGTCGTGCGGCAGTACGTCGAGACTCTACTTAGCGATGTGACCCGGCTCGTGGCCCAGCCAGCCGATCGCGAACCCCTTCTCGCGGAGGCGGCGGCGGTGCTCGAGGCCTTCGACGCCTCGGGCGGCACGACGGACGCCAACTAGCTAGGGACACCGCATAGGCTTTGCCGCGAAGCGAACCTCGGCCGCGATGCGCGGCCAGGGCGCGCCCCCAGGGCGCGCCCCCAGGGCGGCGCCCTGAGTCCGGCGGCGCGCCGGGTCTTTTCTGTGAATGGCCGAGCGCCGGTTGTCCACAGTGACGGGCCGATTGGGCGGGGAGGTTATGGCTTTTGTGTGCGTAAGAGCACTAGGGACGCGAATGCGGGGCCGGTGTCCGCCTCTCGCGTGGGTTCGAGCGCCTGCGGGACTTTACCGGGGTTGTTGGAAGAGTCGCGCGAGCCCGGTTTCTGAGTCCGAGAGGGCGAGGATGACGTCACCGGCACGCAGTGTGTTACGGCCGCGGACCTGGATCAGTTGGCCATCTCGTCGGATCGGCTAATCCAGCCTGACTCGCCCAGGGCCAGGTCGGCAATAGTGGAGCCACCCGCTGGTGACCCTGACTCAACGACGTGCCGGTGCAGGCCGCGGGGTTCGTCCGTGAACCGAAGGCCAATGCCCCAGGGTTCCGGGTCGCTGCGGCGCATCGGCACGTGCAGGAGGGCGGCGAGGTAGGGCACGAGTGTGCCTTGAACGATGACCGAGGTCAGGACGACGATGAAAACAATGGAGTAGATGCGCGACGCCTCGTCCGGTCCGGCGCTGAGGATGAACATGCCCAGCAGGATCGGGACGGCTCCTTTGAGGCCGGCGAGCAGGATGAACGCGCGTTCGCCCCAGCGCAGCCGGATGGGTGTTATGAGCAATCCGACAAAGGTGGGGTGGATGATGAGGATCAGCAGGCCGGCGAGGGCCAGTCCGATCCCTAGCCCGCCGGATCGGAGGACATCTTGGAGCGAGACACTGAGTCCGAGAACTGTGAACGCAACGATTTCGGCCAGGCTGGCGGTGGCAGCGCTGAAGCGTTCGATGTCGCGTTTGTAGGGGGCTCGTTGGTCGCCGATGATGACTCCTGCCAGAAACACGATCAACCGTGAAGACCCCGCCCGTCGCGTATGCCGAATCGTCGCTGGCCAGGTACACCATGATTCCCACGACATCCGCTGCTGTGCCTGCCCTTCCAAGCATCGTCGCTTCTACGAGGCCGGCACGGCTGATGGGGTCGTCCGCAATCGTCTGCACCAAGGGTGTCTCTGTGTACCCCGGGGCGACGTCGGACAAGCGCTGAAAGGTCAGTCCCGCGCCGCCGCAGCAAGGGAACGGCGGCTTTGATACCGTCGGCGGTGCCGCTGTGGGGGTGGTTGGCGTGCGCGATGACAATGTCCCCTGCTGCTGCTCTGGAGACTTCAGCCGCGACCGTCGGTGCCGGGAAGGTTGCGCCGCCGTCGCTGTTGACGCTGAAGGCCACGGGAAGCAACCCCATCGCCTTGGTGATCTCCACGGCGACGTCGTCGAAGAAGTGCTCACAGACGGGTACGGACCATCCCATTAGCGTGCGGCAGCATTTACAGCGGCTCTATTCCGAGAACCGGGAAGGCGGCCGCTACCGCCATCCGGCCAGCGGGCTCACCGAGAAGCGGGCAGCTTTTGCGGAATAGGGCCAGACCGGCGGACAGATCCAGAGCAGTGGTGGGGGTCCGTGCCGGCGCTCCCCCCAAATTGGCGCGCCGACACAGCCGCTCATTGAGCGGAGTTCCCAGTGGATCCGTGACCAGAGTAAATGATCACTGCGGCAAAAACAAGACGGTCATCCGGTTTTTGATTTGGACGTTGCGGGGGTGATCGGCAAGGCGCCCTCGCAACAGGCGGCCAGCGTAGTGGGCGTCCTCGAGCCGGTCAGGGCGCCGACTGGTTAAGTCGCTGGGGCAGGGTGGGGATGGCAGCGGAAATGAGTCCGGAGAGGGACGAGGGGTCGTTATGGAAATCGTCATGCATGATGCCGGGCAGCAGAATCTTCCACATTTCTTCGATTCGTTGCATGACGTCCGCGCGGCCGGTCAGTACGTCGGAGACCATTTGAACCCCGGTGAATGAGGCGACGAGGTATCGGGCGAATGCTCCGGCATCGACGGAGGGCCGGACCTGTAATTCTGTCTTGGCCCGTTCGGTCAGTTGCTCCATGACGGCGATCCAGTCCTCGTACGGGCCGCTTACCGGTGGGCCAAAAGCCGTGGCTTCGAACGTCAAACGGATTCCTGCCCTGACGACTGGCTCGTGCAGGAGCTGGTGGCCGAAAAGGCGGCACATGAGGATCATTGCCGTCAGGGCCGGGAGATCCTCGGCCGGGATGCTCTCGCCGGCGGCAACGGCGATCCGATGCTGTTCCTCGATGACCGCCCGGGCGAGATCGTCCTTGGACTTGAAGTGGAAATATAGTGCGCCCTTGGTGACACCGGCCGCCTCGGACACCTGGGTCAGGCTGGCAGTGCCGTAGCCGTGCTCCTCAAAGACTGCAGCAGCACCGTTGATGATGGCCTCGCGGGTGGCTTTCGCGCGATCCTGACGGACCATCTACGAACCTCAACTCAACTCATGGACGTGGAAAACATGATTTTCAACCGCCCCTGCGTGCGGCGGTACTGCTTCGGCCGCGTGCCGCGTTTCCATGCCGGAATAGGGAGGTGAGGCATGCTGCCACTCCGAATACTTCCGCCGCGCACCGAATCGCTGGAGGCTGATGATTGGTCCGATCCTAACAAGTCGGTCCGCCGTCTTGTAACGGACGTGCATTTCGCTGCGGAGCCGTCCCAGAGCGCCAGCATCTCCCGCGCAGCGGGATACGGACCCAGAGACAACACCACCGTCACCGTTGTCCTCTCACTGTGAACGTCTTCCCCGGCCCGGGGATCAACACCAAAGCCAGCCTCACTCCCGCCGTCAACCCGGCAACAGGGGCCTGAACAGGCACCACCGCCACCCTGGAACCAACCCCACCCTCTACGCCCGCGCCACCCAAACCGACCTCACCGGCGACACCGGCCAAAACCCCGTCCCGGGCCCAATCGGGATTTCCCAGCGACCGGGAAAACGAAGGGAGGATTCCGCTCCATCACCGGCAATTACAGAGACATGAACGATGTCCTCTCCCAAAAACCATTGAATCGACAATGACAGGCTGCCCTCAGTATGCCAAAGGATTAACGCGGGACAGCGACCAGAGGGAGAAGGGACAATCCGCGTGGAGCAGATCGCCATTGCAGCCGCCAGGGCACGGTGAAACTCCGGACCGACGGCTTCATTCACTTGATATGGAAACCCACAGCCAGTTCGAGCCCGAAGCGGGCAAGAAGCACACCCGGGATGGACACCCAGCCCGTCGCCCGTCCGCACATTCCGCTCAAACTGGCTTGTGCCCCGGAAGTGCACTCTGACCCAGCTAGTTCTCTTCGGTCAGGTCTACGATCCGGGAGTCGGCGTTCTCCATCACGGATTCGATGCCGTGCAGCGCACTGGCCTTGGTCTTGTAGCTCTCTGACATCGCGATCGGCTCTCCATTGACGGCCTTGGGTCGGAACATGAACCCTCCGGACGCATCCTTGTAAACCTTGTACTTACCCGCCATCGCGCATCCCTTCGGTCGATCTGCAGCCGGCCCACTAGCCGGTGTGCCGCACGATACCGGGCAGAAGGCAACCCGAACAGGGCCAGCCCGACAAGCGTGTTCCTGTACAGCAGGGAGAGCGGCCACACCTATCGTTTTCTTATGTGTTTGGGGACAGGGGGCGAGCTGGAGGGGCAGATCTCGATCAGCGAGCTGCTTATCCCAATGGGCGAAGCACCCGTCGCACCCAAGGTCCAGACATTGCTCCGCCGGCGCCCATCCAGATGGCGCTGCCGGTCTCTGAGCCGGTCAATTCGACTGCCCAGTCCGCACACCTGGCAGATGACTCTGATCCTGAATGAAAGCAGCACCCCTTTGAAGAAAAAGCTCTCCATCGCCGCGTCGCTGGCCGGCATCCTCCTGGCCGCGTCGGCGTGCTCTACCTCGGCCCCCGGCACCTCAGCCCAGTCGGCCGAGACCGAAGCACCAAATCCCTCCACGGGGTGGGAGCTGAATAAGCAGGGAGGGGCCGAGCGCATCAAGGCCGCCGGACTTGATGTTCTGAACTCCGAAGGCGCCGCCGAACACTTCCACGCACACCTGGACATCTTCGTGAAGGGCAAGGCGATGATCGTCCCGGCCGACATCGGCTTCGAATTCACCGCAGCCGGCAAGCCCACGGGCATCTCGGCCCTGCACACCCACGACGAATCCGGCATCATCCACGTGGAGGCACCCGTCGTCGGCGACAGTACACCGTAGGGCAACTGCTGACCGAATGGGGCGTCCTGGACGGAACCGGTCCCGCCACCGGCACGGCGGCCCACTCCGCAATTGCGGGCTGGTCCGCGACCGTGAACGGCAAGAAACGTCCCGGCAGCATTTCGTCGATCGTCCTGAAGGCCGACGAACAGATCGTGCTCTACCACGGCAACGCACCATCCCCCATGCCTTCGACGTTCACGTTCCCGGAAGGTGAGTAGTTCCGAATCCCGATGAGATCGACGAATCAGTGCGAGAAGTTCACCGGCCCGCAGCGGCCGCACCGGCGCGCGTCGGGCATGACAGTGAGTCCACCCCCCCGGTAACCGGGCAGCTTCCGGGCGCGGTTATCCGGGCTGCCCTGGACTGCCTGACTGCCCTAAACGTCGCGGGAACCGGCGCCGGATTAGGGGGTCCGGCGCCGGTTCCGGCAGTTCTGGTAAGTTCAGCTCCCCAGCATCGGTGAACCAGATACGCACAGTATGACCGGTCTAGCTTGGTGAAAGCAGGGACCGCGGTCCCCCTGCAAGGGTCCCCCACACACAAAAGTGGACGGGCTTCATCCCCGAACTGGCCAGATCTGTGCCTCGCCGATAGGTGCGCTACATCTGCCGTATCTGCCCGCGGGAACCGGTGCCAGCTGCCCGCGCCTTTCCCACCGGCCTGAAGGTCATTCGCTCCGGGAACCCCAGGCGCTGATCATTTTTCGACGTAGCCTGAGCGAAACGTTCGAAGTCCTCGGCATTCAGGGCGAGTGAAGGGGCCGCTGGCATAAATCCAGCCACTATCGGGCGCAGGGAACCTTTAAGCCGGCGACTGCATCGGCGGGCGCCAGGTGTCGCCGAAGGAGCAGGAGATGCAACTGTCCCTGGGCCGGGGTCTGCTTGGTCACACCGCAGGCGGTGCACCGGCGGAAATAGACGCAGGCGTCCACCGGCTCGGCCCATCGTTCCTGCTCGCCAGCGGGACAAGAGGCGGCCGGGTCAGGCCTGGACGGCGAAGCCGCCGGTCCAGGAGATTTTCTCGGCGGCGGCGAGGGCGATCTGCAGGAAGCCCAGGGCCTCCAGCTCGCGGGCGCGGCGCAGTGAGCCGGCGTCGATGGCACGCAGCCCGCCGGCGGTGACAACCTCGGCGAGCTGGGACTTCGCGGCAGCGTCGTCCCCGGCGATCAGCACGGTGGTGGGCTGCCCGGCGATCTCCCCCGAGGCCAGGGTGGCGGCAAATGTCGTATTGAAGGCCCTGACCACGCGGGAGTTCGGAAGAGAAGACTGGATCTCGGCGGCTGCCGAGGAATCGGCCGGCACGGTCAGGGAGTCGAAAGTCTCGAAGTTCAGCGGGTTGGTGATGTCAACGATGATTTTGCCGGCCAGCTGCCCAGCCCGCTGCGCCAGCACCTGCTGCACTGCGGGGTAGGGAACCGCCAGGACGACAATCTCGCCCGTGACGCGCTGGTCCGTGTCCTTGCTGCCGAGGAGCTGGGCAGTGTTGCCGCCCTTCTCAATGACGCTGGCGATCGCCGGGCCCATGTTGCCCGTTCCGAGGATGCTCACAGTGGTCATGACGATCTCCTTCGTGTTCCGGCCTCAGTTGGGTTGAGGCTTCAACTAAGGACTAGCGAGTCTTGATGGTTGTTGCAACAACTCTTTTCGGGGAGAATGTTTGTGTATATACCAAATGGCTTTCCAAGGACGAGCTGGCCGCCTGGGTGCGGCTCGTTGCGGTGATCGAGCTGCTCCCCGTGTACTCGACTCCCAGCTCCGCCGCGCTGCGGACCTGACCAACTTCGAGTACTACGTGCTCGCCATGCTCTCTGAAGCCCCGGACCGGACCGCGCGGATGACTGCCCTCGCGGCCCAGACCAGCGCCACACTGCCGCGCCTTTCCCATGTCGTAAAGCGGCTTGAGGCCCGCAACTTGGTGGACCGGTTCCCCTGTCCCGAGGACGGGCGTGCCACCAATGCCCGCCTGACAGAAAACGGATGGGACAAGGTTCTGCAGACTGCGCCCGGCCACGTGGCAAACGTCCGCCAGCACGTTATCGACGCCCTCACCTCCGAACAGCTCGGGCAGCTGCGAGGGATCGCCGATGCGATCCTGGAGCAACTCGACCCCGACTCGGCGACGGCGGCCCTGTACCGCCGTCACGACGCGACTGCCTGAGGCCCTTCCGGAATCATCGGCTCATTGCAAAAATTCGTCGCGCTCGACGCCGCCTACTCCTTCCGCGGACCGGACGTCGGCGCCAAGGCCATCAAACTCACCCAGTAGCCAACCCGCCCGGATCCACCTTGATCATGCGTTCGGACGACCCGGCGGCGTCGCGATCGGGCTCAGGTGAACGCCGGCGAGCTGCCAGTAGTCGAAGCTGCGCACGAGAATGTGGGTTGCCCGGAAGGCTCCGTCGGAAGGCGTGCCACGGTACGCCGCCTGCTGGGTGTGCCGACCGATGGCGACGGCGGTCGTCGCGTATTCGCGCACGACCACCTCGTCCCAGTTGAGTGAGGAGGTGACCAGGTCACCGCTGCGGTAGCGGTCGAGCCACTGCTGTTTGTCGAGAACGAACCCGAGCGGGCCGACCAGCGTGAAGTCGGCGACAGTCATGGCGTCGAGGGCGTCAACGTCGCCGCGAACCTCGGCTTCGGCCCAGACTTGCCCGAACGCGCGGATCTCGGTATCGATCATGATTGGTCCTTTCGTGGTGGACGGTCGTAGGGAACGGTACGGTGGGGCAATCCTCGTGGCAAGGCGGGACGGCCATCAGGATGTTTCCGGGCAGCTTCGTCCGGAGCGAGACGGGGCCGGCGGCGTGAGCGCCCCCAGCCGTCGTCGGCCCTGGATGTGACAGGTCGTGATGCAGAATGTCTGGCCGGCGGGTCGCAGCCGCGTATCCAGCCGGCCACCTTTACTGAGTACGGCGCGGGGCCTTCCCGGATTTGCGCGGCCGGTCCAGCACGAGAGCGAGAGCGATACCGAACATCCAGACGTCCTTAGCCAGCGCCGTCCCTTTCTGACTGGGGCGGATGCCATCCGCCTCGGTCATACCGGGGGTCCTCCGATACAGGGTCAGCAGGCACCCGGAGAAGATCCCCAGCCCGACTCCGACCAGACGGCTGGGCAGGAACGGCGCCAAAAGTGCCGCACCAAGGGTCATTTCCGAGTAGCTGAGCACCTTGCCAAACATCTCGGCTTCCATCCGGCTGACCGGCGGAATAACCCTGGCCGCCATTGCCTGCAGCCCGGCCGCACTCTCCTTGTCCAGTTTGCGCTTGCCGTAACCGGCATTCAGGATAAAAGCGCCGGTCGTCAGGCGAAGAGGAATGTGGCTCATTCTCATGTTCGATCCCTTCAAAGGTTCGGTTCCCCCTGCTCCTGAGCGTAGTTTCACTCCCCACGCCCCCGCCAGACCCACCGCTGGCCAGGAGTAGTCGGTTGCGTCACCAACTGGCCCGGCTGGCGGCTCTGTCCACCTCCTACAAGGACGCGAACCGGCCACATCCTTAGGAGTGGGACGTGAATGACACCCAGCTGCGTGTTGCGGCTCATAGGCTGCGCCGCAAGCCAGTTGCTGCTAACGACAGCCCTGCTGGCGGCCAAGCTCCTGATCCGCGCGGCAGCGGAGGGGCTAGAGGGCGTGTCTCCTAGCTGCCGGGCCCAGGCGATGACAGCGGCATGATCGAGCGTTAGTGTGCCTGTCAGTGGAAACTAACGGGATCCAGAAGGGATCTGCGGCCATAGTTCGAGGTCGCCCATGAGGGCACCCCAAGGAAGGGAACCGCGATCATGAAACTGACGACCAACACGC
>NZ_JBFTLC010000044.1:0-33394 GCF_056396245.1 Arthrobacter sp. 05T423 | reverse complement strand
ATGTGGCTCTGCCCCAATGGATTAGGTCTGGGAACAACCCACGCGAGATTGAAGAGAAGGTTCCAGCCCACCACTTTCTGGTCCTTCTGACAGAGGCCATTCACGCCGGGGAAAGGTCCCGGACCGCGGCCACCCGAAACCAGCCACACYCCAAGGCCCGCGGTCCGGAACCGCCCGGCCGACAATGGACGATCAGAAGGACCAGAACCCAGCCCGGGCCACAACCCTTCACACATATCGTCTAGAAAGGCCCACGCTCCAAGCGCTTCGAGCGAAGAGAAGAGACACCGCGCCCCCTGATACTTCCTGCGTCGTCCTTGCCAGGTGTGCTCAGATCAGGCTGACATGGTCACGCTGGCATCCTTAAAGAACCGGGCCGGAGCGAACGTGGAGCAACCGGATCAGCACCATGGCCATCCTGGACCGACTGGAGGGAGCCCCGCGTCTGCTCGCCCCGGGAACCCGGCCACTTGTCGCAAAACCGCATCAGGATCTGGCTGTGGCTACCCGCTCAACACCCGGCCACGCGAAACCGTGAAGGGGGAAACACCGCAAACACCCTCGATGGACTGCAAGCTCCCCACAGTCCCGGAGCGCTGCGTTGCAACGGTCGCTGGAATCCGCCCCGTCACACCTGGTTCAAATCAAACTGCAACAACCACTTGGCGTTGGCGGCGCCATTACTGTCCGCTCCTTGCCAGACGAGGAGTACGACGAAACCACATCACTGCCTTCGGTGTGCTCTGGTCCTTGGGGGGAGTTCACGGAATAATGCACAGAACTCCTACTGCACCGTCGCCCTATGGGACCGCCGCCGCTGGCCGGGCCGAGCCAGGCGCAACACGGACTGCGATGGCATCTCCGGCGGGGGGTCTGCCGGGACGGCTGGCGTTTGAGCTACTGCGTGCGGTCATTTCAGCCGGGTCAGGTTTAGGAGTTCCCGAAGGGCGGGGCGGGCTTCGAGTCGCAGTTGGACGGAGCCCGGCAGCCCATCCACCGTAATGGAGTTCTGGGTGATGTTGATGGTGAGCCTGTTTCCGGCAAATGGGACGTTGTCTATCCTGAATTGCCCGAAGCCTTTTGGGAGTTCAGGTGCCAGCCATAGCTCATTCCAGGGAAGGGCGGGGTCGAACCGCATCAGCATGCGGATCAGGTGAATCGGAGCGGCTGCGGCCCATGCCTGGGGTGAGCACGCCGCGGGGTACGGCACGGGATGTGGATATCTGGCCCGGTCCAGTCCGGAGAACAGCTCCGGAAGCCTGCCGCCGAAGTAGGCGGCTGCTTGGAAGAGTCCGTAGGCGATTCTCTGGGCCTCGTCGATGAATCCGTATCTCATCAGCCCGTGGGCTACCAGTGCGCTGTCGTGCGGCCAGACGGATCCGTTGTGGTAACTGAGAGGGTTGTAGGCGCCCATGGTGCTGGCTAGAGTGCGGATACCCCAGCCGGTGAACATTTCCGGGGACATCAGGCGCTCAGCTACCTGAGCCGCCTTGTCCGTGTCCACGATGCCCATCCAAAGGCAATGACCAATGTTGGAGGTGAGTGCATCCACGGGATTCTTGTCCCCGTCCAGGGCGATGGCGAAATATCCCCGGTCCGGTAGCCAGAAGCGTTCGTTAAAGGCCTCTTTGAGGCGGACCGCCTTGGCCGTCCAGAGATCGGCGGTCTCGGTGTCCCCGTCTTGCAGCGCCATGAGGGCACGGCCCACATAGGCCCCGTACGTGTACGCCTGGACTTCGCACAGCGCTATCGGCCCATGGGCGAGGGAGCCGTCAGCGAAATTGATGCCGTCCCACGAATCTTTCCAGCCCTGGTTTATCAGCCCGTGTTCGGTGCGCCGCTGGTATTCGACGAATCCGTCACCGTCGCGGTCGCCATAGTTCTCGATCCAGGCCAACGCCCGGTCTGCGGCTGGCAGCAGGGCGTGGACTGCGTCCGCTTCCAACCCCCAACGGCCCAGCTCGCTGAGGATGGCGACGAACAATGGGGTGGCATCGGCGGTTCCGTAGTAGACGCTCCGGCCACCCAGGACGGACTCGGCACTCGTGCCCAGACGCACTTCATGGAGGATCCGGCCGGGCTCCTCTTCCGTGTCGGGATTCACTTCCTTGCCCTGATGGTCGGCCAGCGTCTGAAGGGTGCCAAGTGCCAGGGAGGGGTCCAGCAGAAGAGACATGAGGGATGAGAGCAGGCTGTCACGGCCGAAGAGGGCCATGAACCATGGGGCGCCGGCGGCGGCAACGACGCGGTCGGGATGATCCGGATCAAAGATCCGGAGTGAACCGAGATCCTCCTGGCTGCGCAGGATCGTCTCCTGGGCAGCTGCGTTGCCCAGATTCGGGATGGGCATGGACATCCGCCAGGAAAGGAGGCGCTGCCGGGCCTCGGAAGAAACTCCCGTGGCGCCATATGCCGCTGCCGATATCACCACCTGCCCGTTCAAATAGGGTGTGGCGGTGAACGTCCCGGTCCATTTCCCGTGAGCGGGAATTGTCGGAGTAAAGGTGAGCAGGCCGCCCTCGAAAACAGCGCCTGCTGCGTGGACGGCAAGCCCGTGGCGCCGGCCTGCGCCTTCACATTCAAGGAGGAGGCTATCTCCCTCAATGTGGACATGCTGCTTTCCTGGGCTGGCAGGCCTGCCGTCTTTTACGTCGAATAGATCCGCGAAATCGGCATTTACGGTCAGGGTTAGCCTGCAGTCCTTCGGCACCGCCAGGTGGTTTTCGACAGTGATGGTTTCGGTGAGTCCGGCACCAATGGTCCTTTCCCGTTCGATGAGCAACGGCATGTCAGCGGTGCCGACCGGGCCGCGCACCACCCTGCAGACAAACAGGGCCCGGAAGGGTTCCAGGGCGGTCGCGGCGAGTGCTTCGAGGGGGGAGCCGTCGACGCTGAGGTTCCATGCGGCTATGTAGCGGGTGTCGTGAAAGAACGCGCCGTGGGGACTCCCGGGGACCATGTCCCCGTTGGGCGCCGTGATGCAGAACGACGAGCCGTCAAGGATGGTGACGGCTCCGGTGCCTGCCGGGCCTGCGGCATTGTCGGTGTTCCAACCCGACATTAGGCGTTCCTCCTCGATCAATTACTGAAGATTGGCTCAGGCACTCCAACGCGGCAGGTATTTCAGGCCGGGACTCCATTATCAGAACTATGGTCCCTGACGCCATCGGAAACAAGCCCTCGCATTGACTCATAGAAGATGCCCGCGTAGCGGTATTCGAAGAATCATTTGAGAATGCCCGCGTAGCGGCGTGTCCGCCGGGGTGGTGGTTGCCGCGTCGGCATTGTGAGCCATGGAGCTTTCGATGAGTGAACGCAGGGCTGTCACGAAGGTTATCGCCACTTGCTACGCCCGGTCGGACCGGGCGGGGAAGAGGCAGATTCTTGGTGAGCTGTGTGCGACGACGGGGTGGCACCGCGATCAGGCCCGCAAGGCACTGCGGCAGCGCTGGCCCTGAAACCTGTACGGGCCAGGGCGCCGCGGCAGCCGCTCTATGGGGAGCTGGTGATCGAGGCGTTGCGGTTCTGTTGGACAGTTCAGGAAAGGGATAACCACTTCCGACCTCGGAAAACGTCAAATAGGTCGAGGGTCGGGAGTTCTCCCAGCCGCTTCTACTCCCGTAGTTTTAGCGCCGATAATAATGATTCCGTTAAGTTAGACCCGTCCAGCTATGGTTTGGCGACTGGGTCGGCGGGAATTGGCAAGAAGAGATCGTGTTGGCCGAGATCCGCGCCTCGACAACGCTTGGCGGGATCTGTGTAAATTCAGGAGCTATCGTTGATGCCTAATCCCGTCGTCGTTGACGGCTCCGACTGACTGCTATGCGGCTACCAAGTCGCCGGCACCGGCTTTTTGCAAGGCTGCAGCTATCGTCAAAACGATGTCGACTGGCAACGACATCTCGCGATTTGGGCCGAGCGTCCCTCTATCCCCTTGAAATTGACGACGAAAATAGCTCATCATTTCGCTTTATGGTGGAACGACGGAGCGATCAGCAGGCAAAGCGAGGAAAACGGTGAACCAGTGGCATATCTCCGACGACGGCGCGGCGACCTGCCAAGGCACTTTAGATCCTGGCGATTCCCTCGGGACTCTTACGATTAACGAATTACTGCTTCAGAGCCGCCTCGGGCTCGAGCGTGTGCACCCTGCGGATCTTGAGCGGGAGATGGCAGCGGGCGCCCTTGTTGTTGACACACGGCCGGTCGCCCAGCGAGACCGCGACGGTGATCTTCCGGGAGCGGTCGTCATTGACCGAAACGTTCTCGAATGGCGGCTGGATCCTTCCAGCTCCCACCGGCTCCCGATTGCTAACGACCCCGCTCGGCGGATCGTGGTCGTCTGCAATGAGGGCTACAGCTCCAGCCTCGCTGCGCACACCCTGCAACGGCTGGGGCTGACTCGTGCGACCGACCTTATCGGCGGTTTCCAAGCCTGGGCAGCACTGCGCAAGCAGTCCGACTAAATAATTTGCCTGCGCTAGCGACGTCGACAATACGAAATCCAAGACGTCGGATTCTCTTTGGAGCTGGGGCTTCGCAGCTACTTCTAGTGCCGTGTTTTAAAGGCCGATGACCGGCGTTCCGTCAGTTACTCGCCAAGTAGTAGTGGAGCCCTGGGAGCGCAAAGTCGACTTTGCCATAGCCAGCGGACTCAACCTGCTAAGCACACCGGGCGCAGCGCGCGGCGAGCGAAGCGAGTTCTTACGCACTTAGCACGTCCCGTTAGGATTCGGCCCAACTGACCGTGCATTCCTTCGCCGACACGATCGCTGCTGTCGTATTGCTCGGTGGTCAGAGCGTCTCCAGCCACCCCCACAGCCTGCCAGCGCTGCACCATTCCTTCGCCCATCGGACCATCCCGAAGCCAGGCGTGGGGCATGACGTCCCAGCCGAAGACCTGCGAGACGAGGTAGGCGGCCACAACCCGGGTGAGCCAGGGTGCCGTGGGGAAAATCCCGCAGCGGACTTTCGCCTGCTCTCGGCCTATAGACGACCATCACGTTGCCGATGGTGCGCAGGGATGTAGCGATTGATGTCGTGGTGATGCGGCGGGTGGGCGTCAGCTCGGCGGTCATAAGGTCCGGGGCTGGTCTCCGGCCTCGGGAAGGGTGCAGATGTGCCCGTCGGCGTCTATGGGGTAGCCGCAGAGCGAGCAGATCGGACGCCCGGCGCCCACGACCTCACGGGTGCGCTTGGCGAATGCGCGGGCAGTGCCGACCGGCATCCGCACCAGCAGCATTTCGGTCTCGTTAGCGCCGTCCTCATCAACGGATTCGTCGTGGACATCAGCATCGACATCGGTGATGGGGTAGGCCTCTATTACGACCTGCGCCGTCGTTGGGTCCCAACCTAAGCTCATGGCGCCTGTCCGAAACTGCTCCTGAACGGCCTCGAGCTGGTCATTGTCGACAAGTTCAATGGGAGTACTCGTGGGAACGCTGAAGGGGTTGTTCTCGATGGTGATGAGCTGGTCGAGAATTTCGTCGATCTTCTCGGCGAGCAGAGCCGACTGCTGCTTCTCCAGGGCAATACTCACGATCTGCTTCCCTGCGCGCACCTGCAGGTAGAACGTGCGCGCCCCCGGAAGGCCAATGGTGCCAACGACGACCCGGTCAGGCCAGGCAAACTCGTGAACACGTGTAGGCATGTCAGTATTTTAGGCACGTGAGGTTCATGGTGCCATTTGCCCTGCACCGCCGCCCACCGGGTGCATCGCCAGAGTGGATGCCGTTCGAGAGCCCACGACAGATCGCCCGCGTCGGTGTTGGTCGCATAGACGCTCGGCCGGCTTGCGCCGTAGTGCACGATCGATACGGAGGCAGGGCCTACGTTAATACGCTGGAACAGGTCAAGGTGCATGCCGAGCGCGTCGGCGAGGATTGACTTGATGATGTCACCGTGACTCACCGCCACCCACACGGCCCCTGGCCCGTACTCGGCTTCGAAGGCTGTACCGGGGCATCGAATCGCTGCCACCGGCCGGGCCTGCATCGCTGCCATGGATTCACCGCCGGGAAAGATGACGGCGGACGGTTGCGACTGCACAACCGACCACAAAAGGCTTACGGGGCGGTGAGGCACCTTGCCCGCACTTGTCTGCAAGCCCGTCCTCCAGCGTGACCGCTCCCAGGCTGTTTCGACATCTCGGTTGCGGTGGACCGGGTGCCCGTCGCGTTGAGATCCAAGAGTTTCCGGAGCCGGAAGCCGTCAGCAAAGAAGGAAACGAACACTGCCCGGACAGCCCTGCAGCTCGTCAGGTTGAGGTGTGCCGCAGCTGGGCAACAGTAAATTTCTGCTCGCGAGCACGCCACGTTACTGCTGGATACGGAAGCGGTAGTTCCGGGGTGTCTCGCCGGTGTCGTTGAGGAAACACCGGCTGAAGCTGGACAGGTTGGAGAAGCCTACCTCGTAGCAGATCTCGGACGCGGGTTTGTCGCTGCGCTCCAGCAGGCACCGTGCGAGGGCGGCGCGCAGCTTCATCACCATCCTCCTATCCGAACAGCTCTGTTCGGATGGGAGGAGAGCCAGCAGAGCATCCCGCAATCGACCTCGAATACGTGACGGGCCAAGGCCCAGGCCCTTTGGCGGCAGCTTTGAGCCGCATGACGGGGAGGACACGCCAGTCTTGTCCTGTTGCTCCAGGCCGGGACGGGATATGCTCCTGAAATGGCACCGCGAAGTTTTCTTCAATGGCCGGTCATCCGTCAACTGAGCACGGGGGATCTGCTGGGCCGTGGGCCCGCTGTCACTTCGGCGAAGACCAAGGCCATTGCCCCGCGCACAGCTACTGCTGACCGCGTGGTCCAGAGCGTCTGCCCCTACTGCGCTGTTGGCTGTGGGCAGCGTGTCTACGTCAAGGATGAAAAGGTCGTCCAGATCGAAGGCGATCCAGACTCGCCTATCTCGCGCGGCCGCCTGTGCCCCAAGGGCTCTGCCAGCGAGCAGCTGGTCAATTCGCCTGGCCGGCAGACCAGAGTGCTTTACCGTGCGCCGCGCTCCAAGGAGTGGGAACACCTGGATTTGGCTACGGCCGTCGAGATGGTGGCGGACCGGTTCATCGAAACCCGCCGCAGGACGTGGCAGCAGGAGGATGACCACGGCCGGCTGCTCCGCCGCACCATGGGCATCGCCTCGCTGGGCGGCGCAACCTTGGACAACGAAGAAAATTACCTGATCAAGAAGCTCTTCACGGCTGCAGGGGCGGTGCAGACCGAGAACCAGGCCCGCATATGACACTCCGCCACGGTTCCCAGTTTGGGAGCCTCGTTTGGACGCGGTGGTGCAACGCAATCACTGCAGGACATGGCCAACGCCGACTGCATCGTCATTCAGGGGTCCAACATGGCCGAGTGCCATCCCGTCGGATACCAGTGGGTGGCGGAGGCTAAAGCCCGCGGAGCGAAGGTCATCCACGTGGACCCCAGGTTCACGCGGACCTCGGCGGTGTCGGATAAGCACATTCCCATTCGGGCCGGCTCTGACGTGGTGCTCCTCGGCGCGCTCATCAACTACGTCCTCACCAATGACCTGTGGTTCAAGGAGTACGTCACTGCGTACACCAACGCCGCCACGCTGGTCCACGAGGATTACCGCGACGCCGAGGACCTGGGCGGCCTGTTCTCCGGCTTTGATCCGGAGAAGCGCGCTTACGACACGTCGTCGTGGGCCTATGCGGAAAAAGGGGAGGGTGCCATTGATGAGCCGGGGCCCGGTTCGGAACACGGCGCCGATGCCACGGCCCGGGCCGCCGGCCACGCTTTTGGAAGCGGGGGCCCACCGCTGGAGCACGCGGAAGTGCAGCGCGACGACACCCTCCAGGACCCGCGGACTGTCTTCCAGATCGTGAAGCGGCACTACGCCCGTTACACGGCGGAGATGGTCCAGGACATGTGCGGTATAGACGCCGCGGACTTCGAGTATCTTGCCCGCGCCATCACGGAAAACTCCGGACGGGACCGGACCACCTGTTTCGCCTACGCCGTCGGTTGGACCCAGCACTCCCTTGGAGCGCAGTTCATCCGGGCCGCCGCTATCCTGCAGCTTCTGCTCGGAAACGTCGGACGCCCGGGCGGCGGAATCATGGCCCTGCGTGGCCATGCCAGCATCCAGGGCTCCACGGACATCCCCACCCTCTTCAACCTTCTGCCCGGGTACCTGCCGATGCCCAGCGCCGGACGCCATGACAGCCTCGAGGACTACCTGTCAGTCATTGGTTCGAAACAGCAGAAGGGGTTTTGGGCCGAGGCCGACGCCTACACCATCAGCCTCCTGAAAGCCTGGTGGGGTGACGCCGCAACTGCCGACAACGACTGGGCTTACGACTACCTTCCGAGGCTGACCGGAGCCCACGGTACATACGAGACCGTGATGGGCATGCTCGAGGATGAAGTGGAGGGTTACTTTCTCCTCGGACAAAATCCGGCGGTGGGTTCCGCCCACGGCCGGATGCAGCGCCTCGCCATGTCCCATCTGAAGTGGCTTGTGGTGCGTGACCTGAACCTCATCGAGTCCGCGACGTGGTGGAAAGACGGGCCGGAAATCGAATCCGGGGAACTGCGCACGGAGGACATTGAAACCGAGGTGTTCTTCATGCCTGCCGCAACCCACGTCGAGAAAGCCGGCTCTTTCACGCAGACCCAGCGGCTGCTGCAGTGGCGGCACCAGGCGGTGGCACCGCCGGGGGAGTGCCAAAGCGAGCTGCAGTTCTTCTTCGAGCTGGGCCAGCGGATCCGCGAGAAGCTGGCCGGGTCGGAAGACGAGCGGGACCGTCCGCTGCTCGACCTCACTTGGGACTATCCCACGGATGGGCATGGCGATCCTGATGCCGAGGCCGTACTTGCGGAAATCAACGGGCGCCACCTGGACGGCCCGGATGCCGGCAAGCCACTCTCGGCATACACCGAACTCCGAGCCGACGGGTCCACGGCGGCCGGCTGTTGGATCTACACCGGCGTGTACGCTGACGGGTTCAACCATGCGGCCAACCGTAAGCCGGGCCAGGAACAGGGGCCTGCGGCTCCGGAGTGGGGCTGGGCATGGCCAGCCAACCGCCGGATCCTCTACAACCGCGCGTCGGCCGATCCGGCCGGCAAGCCGTGGAGCGAGCGGAAGAAATACATCTGGTGGGACGAGGAACAGGGTAAGTGGGTTGGAGACGACGTGCCGGACTTCCCGGTTGACCGGGCACCGGGCAGCAAGCCCGATCCCTCTGTCGGTGGTCCAGCCGCACTCAGCGGAGATGATCCCTTCATCATGCAGGCCGACGGCAAGGGCTGGTTGTTCGCGCCGAAGGGCCTCATGGACGGCCCCCTTCCCACCCATTACGAAGCCCAGGAATCCCCGGTGGCGAACGCACTTTACCCGCAGCAGCAGAGTCCTGCGCGGCTGGTGTTCCCCCGCACGGACAACCTCAGCGCGCCAAGCGCTGGAACCAGTGGGGCAGGCGTCTACCCTTACGTCTTCACCACGTATCGGCTCACCGAACACCATACGGCGGGCGGGATGAGCCGCTGGCTTCCTTACCTGTCGGAGCTGCAGCCGGAGATGTTCTGCGAGGTCTCGCCTGAACTGGCCGCCGAGCGAGGCTTGGAGCCCTATGGGTGGGCCACGATTGTTTCGCCCCGCTCCGCCATCGAGGCCAAGGTGCTTGTCACAGACCGGATGAGGCCCCTGGCGGTTGGCGGTCACACCGTGCACCAAATCGGACTGCCCTACCACTGGGGCGTCGGCAGCAATGCCGTGGTCAGCGGTGACGCCGCCAACGACCTGTTGGGGGTGACCCTGGACCCGAACGTCCAGATCCAGGAATCCAAGGTGGCTTCCTGCGATATCCGGCCGGGCCGCCGGCCCCGCGGGGAGGAGCTGCTTGCCTTGGTCGCCGAGTACCAGGAACGGGCCGGAGTGACCATCGAGACCGGAAACCGTGCCGTTACCGATCCGGCGGCGGAAGGCATCAAACCCGCTCCGGATGACGACGGCCGGGCAGACGGCGGGCTGCGCTGATGAACGTGACCGCCCCTGCAATGGCCGAAGTACACCATGCCCCGTCCGGACAACCCCTGCCTCCGGTCGGGGTTCCGGGCAACAACCCCCCGTTGGAGGACTAGATGGGCCAGCTGTCCGGACCGACCGACCCCACCGCCGATGCCCACTGGGACCACAACCATCCGCGCAAGGGATTCTTCACCGACACATCGATCTGCATCGGCTGCAAGGCCTGCGAAGTCGCCTGCAAGGAATGGAACCACAACCCGCAGGACGGAAACCTCGAGTTGCTGGGGTCTTCCTACGACAACACCGGATCGCTGGGCGCCAGCACCTGGCGGCATGTGGCGTTCATTGAGCAAGGCCAGGAACGCATTGCCGAGGCTCGGGAATCGGGTCGGGCCCTGATCAATTTGGGCATGCCCCGCGTTGGTCCTCCCGCACAGGGTGGGTCCGCGGCGACGGACCTGGCAGGGGCGGAAACGACGCCCCCGGACACGGCGGACTTCCGGTGGCTGATGTCCTCGGATGTCTGCAAGCACTGCACCCACGCCGGATGCCTGGACGTCTGCCCCACAGGGGCGCTTTTCCGCACCGAATTTGGCACCGTTGTGGTCCAGGACGATGTCTGCAACGGCTGCGGAACCTGCGTGGCCGGGTGCCCCTTCGGCGTGATCGAACGCCGCAGTAACGGCACTGTCAAGGTCGCCACCAGCAGGGAGGAACAGCACGCCAAGCATCCCACCGTGCCGAACGAGGGCATCGCCCAGAAGTGCACGCTGTGCTATGACCGGCTGGTGGCCGACGAGACGCCGGCGTGCGCCAAGGCATGCCCGACGACGTCCATCAAGTTCGGCGACCACGACGAGATGGTGGACACGGCCCGGGAGCGCGTCGCCACCCTGCATGCGCAGGGCCTGACCGAGGCGAGGCTTTACGGCGCGAACGAGAACGACGGCGTCGGCGGAACCGGATCGGTCTTCCTGCTGCTTGATGAGCCCGAGGTGTACGGGCTCCCGCCGGACCCCCGCGTCCCCACGGCCGACCTGCCGCAGATGTACCGGCGGGCGGGCATGGCAGTGGCGGGCATGGCCGCGGCTGCAGCATTGGCTTTCCTGGGAGGACGGGCGTGACCCTTTCGGACTTCGACAGCTTCCGGCCGGCGGAGCCTGCCCGGCGTCGCCGGCAGGACGGCAAACGTAGCATGCGCCGCCGCAGGGACAACGGCGACGGTTCCCGCGAAATACCCATGGTCCCGGAGCCGGAATTCACCTCTTACTACGGCCGTCCCGTCGTGAAGCCCGCACCCTGGGGCGATGACGTGGCCATCTACCTGTTCCTGGGCGGCGTGGCAGCAGGTTCCGCGCTGCTTGGCCTCGGCGGGCAACTGACCGGACGGCCGACACTTCGCCGGAATGCGCGGCTGGGTGCCTTGACCGCCGTGAGCGCCGGCGCCGTCGCTCTGGTGAAGGACCTGGGCAGGCCGGAGCGTTTCCTGAATATGCTACGGACCTTCAAGGTGACCTCCCCGATGAGTGTGGGCTCCTGGATCCTGAGCGCCTTCAGCGCGGGCGCGGGCGTCGCGGCAGTGGCGGAAATCGATCGGATGAGCGGAAACCGGCTGCCGCTGGGACCGCTGCGCACGGTGCTGCAGGCAGTCGAAGGACCGGCCGGCGTTGAGGCTGCGCTATTTGCCGGACCACTGGCGGCATACACCGCCGTGCTGCTTGGCGACACCGCCACACCCACATGGAACGCCGCGCACGAGGAACTGCCTTTTGTCTTTGTGAGTTCCGCGTGCCTCGCATCTGCCGGGCTCGCCATGGTCACCACACCGGTGCGCGAGACCGGTCCTGCACGGAACCTGGCCGTTCTCGGCGTCGTGGGCGACGTGCTTGCCATGAAGGTCATGGAGCGCCGAATGGACCCGGTGGCAGCCGAGCCCCTGCATCAGGGTAAGGCAGGCACCATGCTGAAATGGAGCGAGCGGCTGGCAGTGGCCGGCGGTTTGGGCACACTCCTGGTCGGTCGCAACCGCATCGCAGCTGCGGCTTCAGGGGTGGCTTTGCTGGCTGCTTCGGCACTGACCCGGTTCGGCATGTTCGAGGCGGGACTGGCCTCCGCCAGGGACCCTCGGTACACCATCGAGCCGCAGAAGAACCGGCTCGCGGCACGCCGCGCAGCCGGCGTGACCGGCGACGCGATCACCACCGGCAGCTGACTGACCTGTCAGGCGTCAGCGGATCGCAATGCCGCGGCCGGCAGTAGTGTGTCCTATTACGGGGTGCCCGGGCAGCTCGCCGACCACCAGCAGCCCGCCGGAGGTCTGGGCATCGGCCAGCAGCAGCAGGTCATCTTCGGTGATGCCCGGGGAGGTATCGAGGTGCGGACGCACCCAGTCGAGGTTGCGTCGAGTCCCGCCGGAGACAAAGCCGTCACGGAGAGCCTCGCGGGCTCCGTCAATCAGCGGTACAGCCTTCAGATCGATCGCTGCGCCCACTTCCGATGCCCGGACCATCTTGTAAAGATGGCCAAGCAGGCCAAAACCCGTGACGTCAGTCGCTGCCCGGACCCCGACGGCCACCGCCGCTTCGGACGCGTCCCGATTGAGGCTCGCCATCGTCTCTATCGCCTCGGCGAACACCTCACCAGTCCTTTTATGCCGGTTGTTCAAAAGGCCGACGCCAATCGGCTTGGTAAGCGTGATGGGCAACCCCGGCTGGGCGGCGTCGTTGCGCAGCAACCGGTCGGGGTGCGCGACGCCGGTGACGGCCATGCCGTACTTGGGCTCCGGATCGTCGATGGAGTGCCCGCCGAGCACCGGGCAACCGGCCTCCGACGCCACACTCAGTCCGCCGCGGAGGACCTGCGTCATCAGCTCCATCGGCAGGACGCCGCGAGGCCAGCCGACCAGGTTGATGGCCGTGACCGGCCTGCCCCCCATTGCGTAAATGTCCGAGAGCGCATTGGCGGCAGCGATCCGACCCCAGTCAAAGGCATCGTTGACAACGGGAGTGAAGAAATCGGCGGTGGTAAGAACCGCAAGGTCGTCGCGCACCAGGACGGCTGCCGCGTCGTCGCCACTGTCCAGGCCAACCAGCACCTCTGCACCGGGCTGGCCGATGAGGCCACGGACAGCATCTTCGAGTTCGCCCGGTGGAATTTTGCAGGCACAGCCTCCTCCGTGGGCATAGTCGGTGAGCCGGGGCGCGCCGACGGCGCCCCCATCAAGTTGCTGGACTGACGTCTTGGCCTCATTCACCCGCCTAGCGTACCCCCGGCAAGCGACCTGCTATATTGATGCGCGGTGGCGTCCGGGTCCTGGTGGGCCCCCCGGTCTTCAAAACCGGTGAGGCTGAGCATCTCGGCCTGGCGGGTTCGATTCCCGTCCGCCACCGCCAATGTTCGGCAGTGGATGCCGCGATCTGAGGAGGGCTGTGGACCACATCGATCCCCGGCGCCAGATTCCCCGCACGAACGACCTGCTGGCACTGCCGCCCGTCCGCGAAGCCCGGACACGGCTGAATGAGCGTGTGATCCGCGAGCTGGTCCGGGACATCCAGGAGCAGGCCCGGCGGGGCGACCTCCCTCCCGGCCAGGTGGAGCCGGTCCTGCTGGCTGCCATCACCAACCGCAAGGCAACAGCCCTGCGTCCGGTGCTCAACGCAACCGGGGTCATCGTCCACACCAACCTCGGGCGGGCCCCTCTTTCCGCGGCTGCCGTCGAAGCTGTTGTCGCAGCCAGCGGCTATGTCAATGTGGAACTCGACCTGGCTGACGGAAACCGCTCCCGACGGGGCGCCGGAGCCCGTGCGGCACTGCTCGCTGCCTGTCCCGCCGCTGAGGATGCACTGGTGGTCAACAACGGAGCAGCGGCGCTGGTACTGGCCACGACAGCCCTAGCCGCCGGCCGGGAGGTGGTGGTGAGCCGCGGCGAACTCGTTGAGATCGGTGCCGGCTTCAGGCTCACCGACATTATGGAATCGACAGGTGCAAGGCTTCGCGAGGTGGGCACCACCAACCGGACCCACCTGCACGACTACGCCGCAGCCCTCAGCCCCGATACGGGCTGCGTCCTGAAGGTACATCCCAGCAACTTCCGGGTGGACGGTTTCACGTCCGCTGTTCCGCTGCACGAACTGGGCCCGCTGACACAGGCAAACGGGGTACCGCTCGTGGCCGACCTTGGCAGTGGACTGCTGGCACCCGACCCGCACCTCCCTGATGAACCTGATGTTGCCTCCGCCTTGGCGGGCGGGGCCGACGTCGTTATCGCCAGCGGCGACAAACTGCTGGGCGGACCCCAGGCAGGTCTTCTGCTGGGCCGCAAGGAGGTCATCACCCGGTTGGCACGCCACCCGCTTGCCCGGGCCGTCCGGGCCGACAAACTTGCCCTCGCCGCTCTGGAGGCAACTGTCGCGGGCGGAATGCCGCCCGTCGTGCAGGCCCTGCACGCCGATGTCGGGCAATTGCGGCGCCGCACGGAACGGCTGGCCCAGGAACTCGGAGTACCCGTGGTGCCGCATGACGGCAGGGTAGGCGGCGGGGGCGCCCCCGGCTTTGCCCTGCCTGGGTGGGCGCTCCGGCTTCCTGAAGGACTGGCGCGGCTCCTGCGCACCGGTGATCCCGCCGTGCTTCCGCGCGTCCACGACAGTTCCTGCCTGATCGATTTGCGGTGCGTGCCCGCAGGGGACGACGACCGGATTCTTGAGGCCGTACGGCGGGCGCTGGCGACCCTTGAGGCGGATGCAGGCAGGGCGGGCTGAGCAGTGCACGTCGTTGCCACGGCCGGACATGTGGACTCCGGCAAGAGCACCCTTGTCCGCGCCCTTACCGGCATGGAGCCGGACCGATGGGAAGAAGAACGGCGCCGCGGGCTGACCATCGACCTGGGTTACGCCTGGACCACGTTGCCGTCCGGACAGGACGTTGCATTCGTGGACGTCCCCGGGCACGAGCGTTTCCTTGGCAACATGCTTGCCGGAATCGGGCCGGCTCCGGTGGTCTGTTTCGTCGTCGCCGCCGACGAAGGCTGGCAGGCGCAGTCGAGCGACCACCGGGACGCCGTGGCGGCGCTGGGCATCGAACACGGCGTGGTGGTCCTCAGCCGTGCGGACCGGGCGTCCAGCCAGCGGATGGCGGACGTGCTGGCGAGGACCCGCGTGGAGTTGGCCGGGACTGGCCTGGGGGACGCCCCGGCAGTAGCCGTGTCCGCCATCGACGGTACCGGCCTGGCTGACCTGCGTTCAGCGCTCGACGGCGTTCTGGCCAGCGTGCCGCAGCCCGCCACCGATGGGCGGGTCCGGTTGTGGGTGGACCGCTCGTTCACGATCACCGGTTCCGGCACGGTGGTGACCGGAACGCTGGCAGCAGGAACGATCGGCAAGGGGGACCAGCTTACCCTGCTTGGCCACTCTGGTTCCCGGTCCGTCGTCGTCCGTGGCCTGCAAAGCCGCGACACCTCGTACACCTCGGTGGCGCCGGTCAGCCGTGTGGCCTTGAACCTGCGTGACGTTTCCGCCACGGACATCCGGCGCGGGGACTCACTGCTTACCCCCGATACCTGGCCCACCACCTGCGTCCTGGGCATCCAGCGGACGACGGGTGTGGCCTATACGGATGTGCCGGAGCAGCTCACGGTCCATGTCGGCACCGCGTCCGTGCCAGCCCGGCTGCGTCCTTTCGGCGCGGACCACGCCCGGCTCGTCCTCGACAGGCACCTGCCTCTCGTCCTGGGAGACCGGCTGGTGCTCCGCGACCCCGGGAGCCGCTCCGTGCTGGGCGGGGCACGCATCCTGGACGCCGATCCGCCGGCCTTGCGGCGGCGCGGCGACGGCACCCACTGGGCCGAGCGGCTTGCAGGCATGGCCCCGGCGGGCGATGTGCTGGGGGAGGTGGCAGCCCGCAAAGCCGTGCAGCTGGAGCATCTGCGCCGGCTGGGGCTTCTGTCCGGGGACCGCCCCAAGGCGCCGCCCGGCGTACAGGAACTTGATGACTGGTGGGTGCACGCTCCTGTCCTTGAGGCCTGGCAGCACCAGCTTCGCAGCGCAGTCCAGGCGCTGCAGGAACGCGATCCCTTGGCGCCAGGCCTTTCCATGGGCGCAGCCCGCGACCTGCTTCGCCTGCCCGACGAGAGGTTGCTTTCCCATGTCATCCGCGGGGCTGCCCTGGAACAGGACGCAGGCCACGTCAGGCTGCCCGGCAGCCGGGGCAACCTTGGCCCGATCGAACCGGCAATCGCCGAGCTGGAGCGCAGGCTCACCGCCCATGCGTTTCAGGCCCCGGAATCCGAGGAACTGGCCGCACTGGGCCTAGGCACGCGCGAGCTGGCTGCCGCCGAACGCACGGGTCGCCTGCTGCGGCTGCGTGACGGCGTGGTGCTGCTGCCAACGGCGCCGGCCCTTGCGATGCGGACCCTCGCCGGCTTGGAGCAGCCCTTCACCACCAGCCAGGCGCGCCAGGCTCTCGGAACAACGCGCCGGATTGCGGTTCCACTACTGGAGCACCTAGATTCGCGGGGGTGGACCCAGCGGTTGGACGCCGGTCACCGCAAGGCGGTGCGCTGATCATTTGCCACACGACTGGTGCCCCCACGGCCCAGGGACCCTGGTGACAAAGACCAGGCGGGAGGTCGCACCAGGTCGATGAGATCGGCGGCACGCTCAGCCGGTCGCCCAGGGCGTCGGCCCGGTGGCCGATGCCCGGACCGACGAAGCGGCGGGTAGTCATGCCGGCTGCGGCGGCATCTGCGGCCGCTGTTGCGGCCTGCGGGGTGTATACAAGATCGGCGGAGCCGCTGGTGAAGATGGCCAGCTCGTTGGAGTACCGGTGTCTTTTGAGGATGTTGGCCGGTTCCTCCGCGGCGAATGCCTCTCTGTTGCCCTTGAAGATGGTGCCGATGGTGTTCGCCTCAGTGCCACTGAGGGGTTCCAGTTCACCGGATATATCGAGGATTGACCCGAAGAGATCAGGCCGCTTGGCACCGAATGACAGCGCGCATTCCCCACCATTGGAGTAACCGCCGATCGCCCACTGCATTCGTCTTGGGTCAACGTTGAGGTTCCTGCGGATGACGTTCACGACGTCGGTTGTCACATAGGTGTCGACGTGGCCGCTGTCTGAATCGACGCACACAGGATTCCGGAAGGGACTGCCGAGCTGGTCAACGGTGAGCAGAATCGGGGCAAGCCCATGGTGGGCTGCGCCAGGCTGTTCAGCTCCCTGACCGCGGACCTGTCCTGGTCGGGGCCGCCGGGCAGGCCCATCATCATGACGAGGACTGGCAACTCCGGCGGATTCGGGACCAGCACCGCCGGCGGAAGGTAGAGGTGGGCGTCCCGGGCGCGGAAACCGGAGACGGTGGCGGGGATGATCACCGGTCCGTTCCGGCTCACTGCGGGCATGTTCGCCGGCGGCTTCCAGGTCTTCCGCAACGGGCCGCCGGTCGTCCGTTTGGCATCCAACAGGTGGCAGTGCCATGTGCTGTCCCATGCCAAGGCCCAGTAGGGTTCCGAGGGTTGGTTTTAGACCGTATGCCGCGTTGATTCCCAGAGTCGCGGCCGCAACGAAAATCAGCGCGGAGGCAAGAGCAGCGACTTTACGCCGCCACCGTGTGCGCGGCAGATTCGCCAACGCCAACCCGACGGCTGCGAAGGTGGAAATGACCCAGGCATGGGTGTCCGGGTCCAGCGGACCCCGAAAATGTTGTACCAAGCCTCGCAGACGTACAAGGTGATCGCGCCGACCAACGCTCCGCCGGCCAGCAAAGCCACCCGGATAAGCAGCGGGCCGTACCGCCCCGACGCCGGGCGTCCAACTGGTGGTGATAGCGGTGCGGAAGGGGCCAGCCGGACCGGGCCGGCGATGAGGTACAGCAGGGCCAGCATGCTTACTGCGTCAAACGTGTAGAGCAGCGGTTTCTGCAGAATGTTGAGATTCAGCAGCGGCTGCATCGGCGGCTCCTTCGACGGCTCAGGGAAATACTAACCCCGGATCGCAGCCTTGACGGCGCCGGAGTGGGTCTCGCCCAGGCGCCATCTGACGCGGTTTTCACACAGCCCAATATCGGTCGAAACAAGGCAGCGAGGCGACGATGAGCGTGACCCGGGTTCTCAGCCAGGGCTTAGCAGCGGAGGGCTACCGTGAAGACGTAGCCAGTACGGTGCATTGACAGCCCGGAGCCTTGGGAAAAGCCGTGAAGCGCCGGACCCGTACCCAGTTTCCGGACCAACACCGCCCGTTTAGGGGGCAGCCCGGCGGTTTACCGGCTGCGGGACAAATCGTGCCACGACAGCATTTAAGCGTCTTTCAGTCGTGCTAATTCCCGCGCCGCCGGACGATTCCGCATACCGCCCTAAGCTGCCGAACGCATCATTGCCTGGGCTGGCTGGGCCGGGCGCGCTGAATGCTGGACGGCATTCCGCGACCATCGCTGGTTGCGGAAGCCATCGTCACGGTTGGCCCGGCGCCGGCAGTCGGCCGGCGGCCGAAGGCCGAATTGTTCAACCTGCGGCGGGGAGGGAAGCCGCTCAGCAGACCCGACAGGAGCATGCTCCACCTGGTGTCCGCTTGGCGGCAGCAGCTTGTGTTGCTTCGCTGGTTGCCTGCCGCGGGTGTGTCAGCGGCGCGTCGTGGTTTTGAGTTTGGCGTAGACGACGTAGTTGTCGTTGAAGATCTCCGTTCCCGGCGTCAGGCCGCGGAGGTTGGCGAAGACGCCGGGGCCGCCGTCGGTGGCGTTGACGTGGCCCAGGAAGACGGCGGGCCCGACTTCGCCGGGGGACGGCGAACCGGAGTACCAGCCGGCGGGGGCACCGGGAACAGTTGGCGGCACCTCGAGTGAGCCGTTTGCCCGCAGCTGCAGGCTCATCAGGGGTGACTGCAGGCCGATGGCGGGAACGGACATCGACACGGGAGCGCGGGCCGGCCGGGCAGAAGAGGGCACTGTCGCGTCCGGCCGGCCGCCGCCGTCGTGTTTTTGGACGGTGCGGGGGATGGGGTAGAAGTCTTCGGGGCTGGACTGGGCTGTATTGCTGCCGGCTTGTCGGTTGCGGCGGGGGTCGACGACGGGGCTTGGGTTCCGCACCCGGTGAGGATTAGGCTGCCGACCAGCAGGAGGGTGGCGGCGCTGTGCGCGCGCTGGAAGGAATTGTGCATGGTCAGTGGTTATCTTTCCAGCATGCCAGGACGGTGGTGGCTACCTGGTAGGCGAAGTTGGTGAGCGTCACGTTATGGGGTCCGACGTCGGTGGGCAGCCCACTGGCGTCGACGTGTAGGGTGCTGCTGTCCTTGAGGAAGGCTAGTGACCCGTCGGTGGTCTGGGCGGCGAGGAAGCCGAGATTGGCCAAGCCCTTGATCGGCACCGCGTGCAGGTTGGCTTGGAGGGAGTCGAAGTATGTACGTGCTCCGGCGGGGTCAGGGGATCCTTCACCGAGATCACGAGCGAACCGTCGGCCAGGTGGTAGGTGCAGGTGTAGGTGGAATCCGCCCAGCCGTCGACGGTGTGCGGTGCCTCAGTCAGGGCCAAAATGGAGGAAATGTCGTCTTTGGTTTCCCCCCGCAGTGTTGGGGCAGGGGCGCGGTGGCAGAGGGAGTCAAGTCTTGATCCTTCCCGCGATTGGGAAGAGCCGCTCCCAGACGACGGTCAGGCCCTGCCCGCGACTGGTGCCGCCGCCGGGGCCCGACCCAGCCTTAGTTCTTCCTGCCGGGCAGGAGCAGGAGCGCGTCCCGGACGCGGGCGTTCGCCGGTGGCGTGCGAGGGGGAGTTGTCGACCTGGCCGCCGGCGACCATGGTGGTGGACCCGCCGCCGTCCAGGTTCATGGCGTTGACCATTCCCAGGGAGCGGGCAACGTGTGCTTCTTCGTTCAGGCTCAGGCCAAGGGACGTGGTTTGGCGTCCGTCGGCGGTGACAAGGAGGGTCCGGCCCTGCGCGTCCACGCCGGCGAAGGCGCGGGGGTTGCGTTTGTGGGCCCAGCCGTAGAAGAAACTGTTGCTGTCATTGGTCCGAACCATACCGTCGCGCCTGGCCGTGACGTCCAGCTTGCCCTTCTGCAGCAGGGCTGGGCCGCCATTGACGACGTCCGTAGTAGCGCCGGCCTTCAGGGGCTTACCGTTTTCATTGAGTAAATCCGTGCCGACCTTCAGCTTGTTACCCGGGACGGCCAGAGTGGCGAGCTTGTCTGCGTCCGCTCCGATGGCCTGCAGGGTGTGCCCTCCGGCGGGGACCGCGGTGCCGCGGGTATGGTTGACCGCGGTTACTGTGCCTTGGGCGTCCAGGACGACTTCCAGTCCGGCTCCGGACGGTGTTGAGGGACCAAACTCGGGGGTGAAGGCGACGATTTCGTCCGCGTCCGTGCAGGTGAAGGCATGCAGCGGCAGGTTCGTTGGGGTGTCGTCGGTGCCGCCGCAGTTGCTGACGAGGCCTGGCACACGGTCGATGCCATCCAGGGGGAGTTCTCCCGAGCCCGGCGCGGTGACCGTGCCATGCCAGCGCAGACGCTGTACGGAGGTGCCGTTCTTGTCGAGGACCAGGGAGGGCCGGTCGCCGACGGGTTCGCTGAGGACCTTCCCATCATGTACTGCGGTCCCGGCGGGGTCCCCGGGGGTGCCTGCTGCGGGTCCATGACGAAAACCCGCCGTTCACCGCTGCCAGAGCCCCCCGCGGCGGCGAGCTGGCTTGTGGTCTCGCGGTCCTCGAGGTTGGGGCCGAAGGCGGAGGTAAGGTCGCCTCGGAATTCCTTTGGATCAATGGGTCAGCACCTGCAGGTTCCAGGGGCCACGATCATTCTCTCTGGAGCCGGCGTCGCCATCCCAGCCGGTGTAGATTACCGACGCTTTGTAGCCGGCGGCCTTCATCTGGTCGATGGTGGGGGAGCCGTCGGCCTTGGTTCCAAACTGGGCCGTCCGCACCCGATAACCGAGGTCGCCGCCGGCATCGGCCAGCTGGGGTGACTGGACGTTTTCGACGCGGGCAGAAATGCCTGCCGCCTTGAGCTTGTCGGCGACCTTGCGGGCCTGAGCCTCCGTGGACAACGCGGAGCCAGAGGCGTTGGGGTCGGGCGATGTCGACGGGAGCGCAACTTTAGCGGTCCAGAAGAAGTCGTGGCCAAGGGGCCGCGGGTGATCGTGGTCCGGGTCAGGCCTGGGGCCAGAGTGGTTACGGTACGGCTCTCGGGCAGGTCTGCTGCGCCCAGATCGAGTTTGGCGGCGGGGCCCGTTTGGCCGACTGGACCGGGGTTCCGGTGGCCTGGGCCGCAGCTGTTCCGCCGACGGCCGAGGCAGCCAGAACGACGGCTGTGGCCGCCGTGAGGATGCCGCGTGTGCGAGTTGTGCTCATTGGGGGGAGCCTCTCAAGATAGGTCTTATCAAGAGCTCGCCACGTTACTGGCGAGTAATTAACCCACTGGGGCCGGCGGGTGAACAGCAGGTTGCCGGAGCAGGGGTGGAACGCTTCACCTTGAACTGGTCCTTCGGTGCTACCGGCGCCTCAAGAACGTCTTTGGTTTCTTCTGCCGTAATGGCAGTCCGCCCTGCCTCAGCACCCACGCTCCTGGGGCGTCGGCGCATCGTCTTGGCTTTGTGCTTGGGTGCCTGCCCTCGATCCGGTGTCAGGCGACGACCGTGATCCAGTCTCCGTCGATCGCGGTGGTCAGAGGCGTGAGCGGACGGCGCGCCGGCCCGCTGATGACGCTGCCGTCAGGGCCGTTGAACGTGGAGCCGTGACAGGGGCATTCGAAGGTCGTACCGGCCGGTGCCACCGGACACCCGGCGTGCGTGCACGTTGCGTCATACGCCACGACCTTGCGGTCTTCGGGCCGGAAAATAACGACAGTCCTGCCATTGGCTTTCCCGGTGGCGGTGCCGCCTACGTTGACCTCGCCAAGCTTGCCAATCCGCACGGGCGGGCCGGATGGCGCTGGAGCCGCCGGGACGGCGGCACTGCCGGAGGGGGCGACGGAGCAGGCGGACAGGGCCAGCGCGCCGCCAGCCGTGGCAGCCGTACCAACCAGCAGCGAGCGTCTGGACAGGGGAGTATCGGAATTCATGGACCTATCGTGTCAGCTGCGCCTGACAGTATGCTGCGCTCCCTGAAAACACCCACCACCGCACCGAGGTGCGGGGCGCTTGCTAGAGCGACACTGCCGCGCATTCCGGTCCGCCCAGCTGCGCGGTGTCGGCGGCTAGAGAATGCAACCTTTACAGGTCAGGGAACTCCACTCCAAGGAAAATCCGACGCATTCGATTGCGTATCATCGATAACTCCCTAGCGCGGCCAAATCATCTAGTCGGCTGCTTGCGCAGTCTTCATCCCACCTTGAAATATCCCATAATGATGCCCCTGGCCTGCTCGATGAACCTTAGATGTCCTAGGCCCCCGCCGTCGTATAAAACAACGGCACCAGAACAGACAGGGGGCGCCGAGCGTTAAAGGTCACGGCTCCGGCCAGTGGCGCTATACCCGGCCCCTGCCGACTGCTGGTGGTCCAGATCAATCAGGTCATCGCACCGGCCGAAGCTTCCCCAGCGGGCAACTTCGGAAGAAACTGTTGCTATCACGGAAGGGTGGGAGGGGCGGGGCTGTGGGCTACACCTGGTATGGCATGCAGACGCGCAGCGTCGAGCGTCTCCACTTCACGATGGGCGGAAAACTCCGGGCTCGATCCATCGTCACTGACAGTGCGGGGCGCTGCGAATATGAGGTAACCCTTGATGACCACTGGGTCTTTCGTGAGCTTACACTTCGTTATCACGACGATCGGCACCTCAAGGTCCAGCGCGGCAGCGACGGAACCTGGAGCGTCAATGGTGAGCTACGCCCCGACCTGGACGGCGCAATTGATATCGATTTGGCCTTCAGCCCCTTCAGTAACACCCTGCCGATCCGGCGACTCAACCTTGCCATTGGGTCCCGGGCCGAGATCACCACGGTCTACATCGTCGCCCCCTCGCTCCGGGTGGTGCCAGACCCGCAGGCGTATACGAGAACCGCCGTGAATCAATACCTCTATGAGTCAATGGACAGCGACTTCAGCCGCCAAATTACCGTCGATCCTGATGGGTTTGTTATCGACTACCCCGGCTTGTACTCGCGTTATCCACCACCTGGCGCCGCTGCGGCCAGTCGATGGTGAAACTCCGGAACCCCGCAGTGACACGGCCGGCCGGTCCCGTCGGTAACCTGCTCACGAAAATGCTAAGCATGGTTACTATTGATGCGTAAGTCATCCACGCGCAAAACCGCGTATACGAATAAGGAGATTCTTATGTTGCTTTGGATAGCCATCATTATCGCGGTTCTCTGGCTTCTTGGCCTTCTCGCGAACATCGGCGGAGGCCTCATCCACATCCTTTTGGTCGTTGCCGTAGTCGTCCTGATCTTCCACTTCGTGCGCGGCAGGTCGCGGGTTTAGGGACGCCGGCTGATGCCGGCCCTTGCCGGGGGCGAGGAAGCCTACGCTCCCGGCAAGGGCATCGGACGTAATGGTCGGTGAGTTAAATGCCGTGCGCCGGGGTGTTCCGGCGAGACCTGACGCGGATTTCGGAGCCGCTCCCTTGGCCGGATTTGAACGCCGATAATTGATACTTTGTCATGTTGGAAGGCGCAGGTCTTTTGGCCGTCTAGTGCCCAGGAGGGCGCTTTGGTCATGCTTCTTCTGTGTCCTCGTCCATAAGATGTTCGAAGGAGGTCCCGCCGCTATGACTCGGGCTGAACCCAAGCCGTCGGCTTGCTCCGCACATCACTGCTCAACTCATTGTTCGTGCGACGGCGGATCCGCCCCTGAGCCCGGGAACGTCGTCTCCTCGCAGTTGGCCTGCGGGGCAGCCGGTGGTGGAGAGGGATTCCCAACGCCGCAAAAGATCGTCACACCTGTATGGGTTGGGGCTGCGTACTCACAAAAGAGGGTGTGGACAGTGTCCACACCCTTGGTGTCGGATTCGGTTGTACCGGCCTCCGACTGGGGATGTTTTCGAAAGACTGGCGGATTCCCAGGTGGAGCGGCTGGTTCGAGTCCCACCTTGGGCACGTGTTCTCCCTGTTCAGGGGCTTTTTAGCCTCTGACTGTGCACAATTCTTGTTCTGAGGGGCCTCTTCGGGGGCCTTTTTCATTGGTGGCCGGTTGCCTCCTTGCCTTCCTGAATCGACGGTGCGTCCTTCGTTACCTGTTCGTGGACGTCAGTGGCCTGGGCAACATGACCTGAGTAAAGTCTGGCTTGGACTTCTTTTCCGCGTTCTTGGTCCTTCATTGCGTTCCTCCTATGCGGTTCGTGGTGTCTTCCTGCTTCTTCATCGTTACTTCCGGTGACTACTGCATGACGGTGTGCATTTTGATGGTGTTCCGACGTGAGGTGCCGGCTGCACTGTTGGTTCTTCATACCTGTTCATTGCCTCCGCGTTTGACAGCTACATAACGCTGGGGGCTTGGAGCGCGCCGTCCCGGGCGGTGGTGCCTGCTGCCTGGCTGGTTGTTCATATCCCTTCATTGCCCACGCTTGCACAAGAGCATGACCGAAGTCGACGAGAACTCATGTGTCTGCACAGGCGTCCACTGACGGCCGACGGGGTGCGGGGGAGTATCTCGAAGCGCACGGCCAAGCTTTTCGTGGACGGGTAATCCGGGCGCCATATAGTCCGTTCCGCAAGACAGCGAGCTCCCGTGAATTGATGGACTTCCCTGAGCTACGACCAGGTGGGGCGCTGATGCCCGGCAGTGTAGCCCTAAGGGCACCCTTATCGGGTCTTGAATAGGGCGGGGCATATGGCCATCGAGAGGGCATTATTCGCGTGGATTTCCTCCAGCAGGGGAGTAGCTGTGAGGTACCGCGCTGGAGGACCGGCATACGGGCACGCTTCTTGGGGCCAGCCGCCAGCGGTTCCTTACCCTGCCGGCTTTCGGATGGGTCGGTGTGACACTGGCTTTAGGCATCACGCTCCAAGCGATAAGCAACCAATGGTTGCGCAGGAAGAAACCCTGAGATATGTTGATCTGCAACCAAACGTTGCAGAAAGCGGGAAGCTCATGGAAATCGGAAGCATCGAGCGAGAGATCTACGTCGACGCGTCTCCTGAGATCGTCTTCGAGGTAATCAGCAGTCCAGAGCACATCAGGGAGTGGTGGAACGGTGCGGAGACCGATTTATCGGCGACCCCGGGCGCGGTCGCCGAGATCGCGTGGGGGAGGGATACAGCGGAGCCGCATATCCAGCCGCTCACGGTTGTCGACGCAGAACCGCCTCGCTTGTTCTCGTTCCGGTGGGTCTACGATGATGCAGCCGTGGCGACCCCTACGAACTCGTTGTTGGTGACCTTCGAGCTCGTGCCGTCCGGCACGGGCACGGTGGTCCGACTGAAAGAGACCGGCTTCCGAGAAAAGGGATGGGAGATCGCGGTTCTCGAAGCGGCATACGCCGACCATGAGAGGGGCTGGGACATCTTCGTGCCCAGCCTCGGCAACTACATCAACAGGTTGGTGTCGACGCCATGAGCATCGCAGTCGACGACGACCTCTGGTCAGCGATCGGGGACCCCACGCGACGCCGGATGCTGGACCTCTTGCTCGCCGAGGGCGCCGGCACGGCCACTACCCTCAGTGAGCGATTGCCGGTGACGCGTCAGGCCGTCTCGAAGCACTTGGTGGTCCTGGATCGCGTCGGTCTGGTACATGTCACGCTTTCCGGGCGCGAGAAGCGCTACCAGGTTGACGAGGCCCAGCTCGCCCGCGCGGTCGCCCAACTAGCGGACGTTGGGTCGACCTGGGACGCCCGTCTGCGGCGCATCAAGCGGATCGCCGAAGCGATTCAGCGCGGCCAGGAAAAGTAAACCACTCCAAAAACAAGCAATTTACGAGACGGGGAATCGACATGGTAGACATACTCCATAGAGTCGGGATGAAGTCGGCGTCAGTGGATGACGTGTACGCGGCCCTGACCACGCTCGAAGGCCTGTCGGGCTGGTGGGCGACCGACACAAAGGGCCGGGCCGAGGTCGGAGGGACCCTGGTTTTCCGGTTCGAGCCTGGCGGCTTCGACATGAAGGTGCTCGAGCTTAATCCTTCCCGGAGTGTGCTCTGGGAAGTCACCGACGGGCCCGCCGAATGGATCGGCACGACGGTGTGGTGGGACCTCAAACAGGAAGGCGACTACGCGATCGTCCTGTTCGCCCACAGGGGCTGGAGGGAGCCCGTCGAGTTCATGTACCACTGCAGCACAAAGTGGGCGACATTTCTGGTGAGCCTAAAGCAACTCGTCGAGACGGGCACCGGCGCACCTGAGCCGTACGACCTAAAGGTCTCTAATTGGCACTGACCGGGGTTGAGGAGATCGCTAATAACGGGGATTCACAAGACTCCAAAACCGGCGCAACCGCAGGGCGGAGGCAAGCAGCGCAATGGCGTTCGTTAACAACCCCTACTGCCGTGCTGCGCAACGCCTTGCTCGTCGGCATCGGCTGACTGGCCAGGCCGACGGCAGCGACGGTTTTCCAGCCCGGTCTGTTGGACGTGTGTTCATTGTTTACCGTATGGTTTTGACGGCCTCGGTTGCTGTTCACTGTCATGGTGCCAGAAATCATCAGCCGGGTTCGTGAAAGAGACCCATCGCCGGCGCTGTCAGCGGGCTCACCGAGCGAGTGGCCCTTTCCCGCCGGCGGGGTTCCTGACCATCGGAGCGAGGTCGGGTTGGCGTCTCAGTGAAGGATCGCTCTACGGACGGTCTGCAGCCCAGATGGAATCTACTAGCCGCTCTTACTCCTAGGCCCCCTCCACGCTCGTCTGCTACTTCAGTGCTTCCCGCAGCGATACAGCGTTCGCGTTCAACCAACTTTCTGCCCGTGGCAACTTGTCCTTCATCCCTTCGTCCCACCACCGGCGAAAGACAGGGTCCGTTTCCGCGGCTGCCTTCATTGTGATTGCCGAGTTCCTTTGGCGGCGGAGTGCGAGGTTGACGATCTGACTCCTCTGAATGTCATCCATCTCGTACGCGTCAGCGAAGATCCTGACACGGCGTGTAACGTCGACGTCGGACAATGCGGGCCCGCGATCCTGTGGGTGGCAAAGCGGCGCCCACCAATATAAGGCGTTGACGGCGTCAGCCACACGCGTTGTAGGTCTCGCCAGATCGAAGTCGATTAACGCCACCGGCATGCTGTCGCGGAAGACTACATTGCCCGGACAGTAATCCTGGTGAGCTACGAGCTCTGGCTCCCCGAACAGAGGTTCGTCCCTTGGCTGCGGGGATCCTGGGATCGTTCCGAAAACAGCATCGACGGGAGGACTCCACCCCTCGGCGGCATCATGTGCTCGACGAATCAGTCGAGCAAGCTCCGCCAGTTGTTCATCCCCTACGGCCCAGGCTGGAAGAGGTTCCATTGGCACGTCGCCCTCGACATAGCTCAAAACCTCCCGACCCTTTGGGTCGTACCCGTGAGGGATGGGTGCGCTCGTGAAGCCACGCTCATGGAGGTGCGCAAGAAACGCATGAATAGTTGCGGTGTACGGACGTGCAGGCCGATGGACCGAGTCCCCAATCCGGTAGACCTCAGTCCACCCTTCCCCCTCGAGCAGTACCTCATCGGCCAGATCATGGTGTTCGGTCACTTCGGCCTCTCCCTTGCAGCAACTAATTACACCATCAAAACGTTGCGCGGCGACATGCAGCCTCAATCCACGCCAGACTGCGAGGGGGCAGAGGTATCTACAGAATTCGTGGTGCACTGAATTCTTAGACGCCAAGGCATAGGATCTCGGGTATTTAGATGCTCGAAACTCTGCGCACAAGGAGTTCTTTCAGCCGGCGCCACCCGTACAACGACCACTTCCTCGCCGAAGCCTTTCCGTGACACCCCTCACTGGGGGCGCCGAAATGACGGAGATGCTCACCGAGGTCAACTCGAAATCGGACATCCTGGACCTGATCAGGGCGACCATCCTCCGGGACGTCGCTGTCCTGGCGGAGCAGTTCCAGGCCCTGGGTGCCATCGACCCGCTACTCATCGTCATCGGCAAGAAGACGGCGGAGGCGTTCGCCAAGCACGAGCGCTGCCTTGCAGAGGCCACCGGGCTCACCAGGGTCCGCTGGGTCACCGTCCCGCACTACTCGGCAGCGAACAGCAAGGCCCACGGCAACAACCCGGAAAAGTACCGGTTGCTCGTCCTTGATGCGCTGCGGGGCGCCGCCAGTCCTCTATTAGAGGGCTGAAGGGATAAGACAGCGACTTCGATCTCACTAATCTGCCCCACGCCACTAAAAAGGAGGCTGCGGGAGCTCGCGCACCAGGTGTTGAGGCCAGCCGCGGGTGCCAAGTGGCTTGGGAACTGACAGCGGAGCAGGGACGCTTGACGGACCCCGGATCAGCAGTAATCGACTGGGTCGTATGCTGGACCAAAGAGGCAGGTGGAGTCATTCGACGACTGCCGGGGCACGAGGTGACATGGTGCTTGGGACGAAGCTGCTGGTACGGATTGGCTGGATCTGCCTGGTACCTGTCAGTCTGGCGGTACTTGTGTTTGGTGTCGTGGTGGCCGTGGTTCCAATGGGCGAAGACGTTGCCCTCTATCGTGCTGACGGTCTCGCCTCCACCGGTCTCGGGCTCTTCGGCGTGCTGATCGTGCTGGTGCCCTATCGGCGCATCGAGCGGTGGGCTTGGTGGGCGCTGTGGTTCTACCCGCTCTTTTGGTTGGCTCACTTGTTTGGAAACCTTCCGCCGGGCAAGGACCACATTCATCAGGTCGTCTTCATCGCTCTTTCGTTGGTAGGGCTTTTGCTGCCTATCCGCGTCTTCTTCGCGCCGACTCGAAATCCCCGCGGTGCCGGTGTGTCCGACGGTGCCAAAACCTCTTGACGGTGCTGGCACTGCCATGAGCTGGGAGGCTACGCGAGTCTGATGAGCTTACTGCCGGTTCGTCGTCCAGCGCGGCGCGTGCCTGGGGAGAAGGAACCATCGGCCGACCACGCGCACGCTTGTCCGCGGCGTACGGTCGTCCCTATCCTCTGGCCGACCAGAATGCGGTGGATCGCCATCAACGCGCCGAGGCAAGATCGTGTCCTGGCGATCTCGCGTTTTCGTGCATGCGAGGCACTTGCTCGAACACCGAAGGGAAGAATCGCCGCCTGACCCGGCGCCTGCCGAAACTACGGTGGCACCGGGCCCTGCGGTCCTGTTCGAGTGTCCAATCCCGGCAGGTACTGGAAGTCTGACAGAACGGGCTGGGAAATCCCGGAGAGATACCCCGGATATTGCTGTGGCGCTCACTTGAAGGACATGTTTGCCGAGAGTGGTCGAAGCTTCTCACGTTCCGTGGTCCCCGGTTCGTCTTCGGTGGGAAGTCTTCAAGGCAGCGCCCCGCTGCCTGGATCAGCCTGGACTTTCCGTTGGCGGTCATATGGCTCCTGCATTTTTCCTCCGGCAGGAGTGTGCACGAGCATGGCGGCCGGACACCGTCGAGCTGACCAGCCTCGACCACGACCAGCTCATCGGCCGTGGACGGATGCCTTTCGCCGCGACCCTGGGTACTTCCTACCGCCGCATGATGCACACCCCACGGCCGCGGCTCCAGCTGGCCCTGTTCGCCAGCCTTGCCGGGTACGAACGCGAAGTCATCAACGAAAGGGTCAAGGCAGGGGTGTTGGCCGCCACGGCCCGCGGCGTCCAGTTCGGCAAGCCGGCTCCCAAAGCGGAAACGGTGGAAACCCAGGTACGGCTGTGCCGGCAAATGATGGCTGAAGGAATGTCTTCCACCGAGTCGGCGGAAGCGGTCAAACCGGTCCAAAGCGGCTGCGGCCGGGCCAGCGAGGCAGAGTCGCATGGAACCGCGACGAGTTGCATATGGGATCATGTGGATTGTCCATGGCCTGCCGCGAGCAAAGGTCTGCTGCCGCAGAAGTACGCGGTGAAGTGTTGGTCCTCGGGACCAAGTCGCTTGTCCATTACACATACACTGACTCCAGCCAGCTGAATGACTGCTTTGAGGCAGCCGCGTCGGCCACCATTCGAGCACTGAGAAAACCGAATACCGAAGGACCCCAGAGCCCCTGCTGCATACCAAGGACGACGGCCGGTACGCTCAGGCCACTCCGCCCGGCATCTGGCAGTTCAAGCCCAAAGCGTCTCCGTTGCGCGTGGCCGTCGGCGTCGTCGTCGCCCTGGTTCTGTCAGAGGTGAGAGTCTTCTTCGCCGGTCTTCTCCTACTCGTGCCTCACGGCGGAGACAGCACGCCGCTGGACGTGCGGATGGTCTTGTTCCTCATTGTCGGCTCCATCGGCTGCCTCGTCACCGGGATCGTCATTCTCGCCAAGCAGCGCAACGGGAACAGCGTGCTCAACAGCGGCCTGTACGCCAGCCAGCCCGATCTGGTTACCGAAGCGCTGGCGGCCAGGGAGCTCTCCACGTCATCCCAGCGGATCTCCGCCCACTCTGCGCAGTAGGCGGGTACTGCACTGAGGGGAGGCATATCCTAGACCCAGAAATCGTCTGCCTTCCCTGTGTCTTCGAAGTACTCCCGTCCTTCGGTGATTTTTCCGTCGCGAACCACGAACGTGATGATGGTGCCCACGTCCAGGCTTTTGTCGCCCTTTGTTGCCTGGGTCTGCTGGATCGCAACGGTGTAGTTTTCTCCGCCGACGATGTCCTTGAGGTTTGCCTGGAAGTTACCCTGGGTGCGCGCTCCCAATTCGCCGAAGTACGCCAGAACGGCGTCCCGCCCCTGCTTCGGTCCGGATAGCACGCCGCTTCCAGCAACGTTCCAGACCGCGTCCTCTGCGAATAGCTCGCTGAGGCGCGCCATATCCCCTGCGTTGAAGGCCTCATACCCGCGCCGGACCAGCTCAACATCTTCTGTAGCTCCCATGATCGGACACCTCTCCGTCGTCCTTGTTGGGTCATGCTGGGACGGCTTAAGGTTATTCTTGGCCCGGGACCCTGTCGACGCAAAACTTTTACCGGATCTACCCGGTCAACGACGGCACCAACCCTGGCACAACGCGGCAGCAGATGGAAGTGGACTACAACCAGTGGCTCGCCGAAGAGGCTCGGTCCGCCGGTGTTCTTCACACGATCTGAGCCTGGGAACGGCGGCAGCGGATGCCGCACACATCAGATCCGTCGCCTGCGCCCGCACAGGACGGAAAGCCCCGCTCCACGTATAAAGAAGGAACGATGATCGCACGCTACGCCCAGGGCACATTCGTGGACAGTTCCGCGTCCCGCGCAGAGTTCGAACGCACCGTGACCCGCTACGGGGCGGAGTCCTTCATGTGCGGCTGGCAGGATTCACGTGCCGCCCTCGCCTTCACCGCCGATGGGCGCCAGGTCCGCTTCATCCTTCCGCTGCCGAACAGGAATGAACGGCGCTTCACGCACACGCCGGCGAAAAACCAGCGCACAGCCCAGAGGCGGCAGAGAAGGAATACGAGCAGGCCTGCCGTCAGTCCTGACGGGCACTGAACCTGGTCGTGACGGCAAAGCTGAGGCGGTTGCCGCCGGCATCGTCTCCTTCGAACAGGAATTCCTGGCGCGCATCGTCCTGCCCAACGGCCGGATCGTCTTGGAAGAGACCGAAGCAAACATCGAGCTCGCGTACCTCACCGGGCCGTCAAACCGCTCCTGCAGATTGAAGGGTGGAGTCCTGGAGGGCATCAAGATCAGCGTCAAGGGCGGCCGGTAGCTGAGCTCTAACGCGCATATTCAAGCTGGGAAAGCAGTGGGTGTCCGCCCGGTCCGGGCGTGCAAGGGGGTGCTTTCCCGACCCGGCGTTCTGAAGCGGTGGGTTCGCGGCTACCTTCAGCTTCAGGGACTCAAAAAGTCTCTCGCTGGCACACTGGGAAACCCGGGTGCTGCCTGAGAGCTGCATTCCGTTAAACCCCTCATATGGAGGGCCCGGGCACCCTCGCGCAAGGTATCTTCCCAAGGTTTCGCGGGGGTGCCGGCGCCTGGGGGACCGATGCCGGCCAACAGCCTGACGTCGATGGGCATATGGGGCAAGGACGTGGTGTTCCTACACGTGCCCCCGCCCATGAGCGAGTGCGTCTGCGCACGGCCGGGTCCGGAGCACAAGGATGGCCATGCGTTCCGGATCCGGCGTTCTGAAGCTAACGGTTCACGGCCACTTCTGCTTCAGGGACATGGCCAGTGTGTGACCAAAACCCTATGAAATGCAGAGGCCACCTGCGAACATACCCCCCATTTCGGGGGGTAACGGCAAGGCCGTCCCACGGTGTCCAAGCTGTCATGGATGTGAGTCGACACCCTTCTGAGGTTTTCTTCCCGCTGCCGGCCAGTCCGCCAGCCAGGCAACACCCGGTCCAGTTCCTGCGCTCTCGCCTCGTCCAATTCGCCTCGGTGCAGTTTGGCCCACTGGTAATGCAGCCACACACCGAGATCGTGTTCGAGCCCTTCCACGAATATTTTGTGGCGGGGCCAGTCGTGGCCGGCGGCCCGGTACTCGACCAGGCCGTGGGCCGCTCCTCCCACCATGCCTTACCAGCCTCGGCCCGGCTGGGCGACTGCCATCCCGAAAGGTCAGCAAGCCCTTCCCGGTAGGCAGGCGCCAGGGTTCCGTCGCGCGCTTCCACCCGTCGACGCTGCAGTCACGCCGCCAGGGTTCGCTCCGACTCACTCGAACTGGCCCTGGACGGGTACCGGCCAGTGTCCGCCGCGAACACGGCGAGCTGGCGCATGTGTTCCAAGCCCGCCGCCGATGCCGCATGCGCCGTCCCTAGGGCGGCGGCTGCCGCATGCGCGGACTGCAGCTCCGGGTCTGCCGCCCTGGCAGCGGGCAGGGGAGCCAACGGTCGAGGTCGCGGCTCCGACCAGTTTCGCGATCTGACCGCGCGCAAGGCCGTCCCGGTACATCAGCACCCACTCCGGGTTCGGGGCAGCCTTCCAGCGCTTAGTCACACGATCATTTTGCCAGTCGCCCCCGGCGCGACTGGTTGCATGCCATCCATGTGCCCGGCATCAGGGTGACGACTACAAGTCTGCGTCGACGCCTTGGAGCAAGCCGCTCGTGTCGGACCGGGCTGGGGAGGCCGCGAACGGTTGCCGAAGGGCTCGAGCCGGCTAATTGCTTGCTAGGTAAGGACGTTTTGTGATGCGAAGATCGTGGAAGCTATGACGAACCACACCCCCACACGGCAAATATGCCGTCAAAGATCCGGATGAACGCGGGTTTTGCGAAGACGGATCTGGAGTAGTCCACTCCGAGCGGTTTGAAGTCTTTCAGGGCGGAGACATAGGCACGCGCTGATCCGCGCAGGTCGGTGGCCAGCTCCAAGCCTAATATGTGATTGGTTCTGTCAAGGGGCGGGGGGATGCGTCCCGGGGTTGTGTAGTCCTGGGGTTGCTTGTTTGGTGTTGGCCGTGACCTGGCTGTCGGTGGTCAGTGTTGTTGTGGCCGGGGTGTCTGGCCGGGTGGTCAG
>NZ_JBFTLC010000043.1:0-38242 GCF_056396245.1 Arthrobacter sp. 05T423 | reverse complement strand
CCCCGCATACGGCCGCGCACGTCAAGGCCGACACCACCTCCCTCGGTGACCTCCTCGGCGAGGTCACCCGGGACCTGTCCACCCTGATCCGGCAGGAAATCGAACTCGCCAAAGCCGAACTCAAACAATCCGGCACCCGCGCCGGCAAGGGCGGCGGCATGCTCGCCGGCGCCGGCGTCGCCGGGCACTTCGTGCTCCTGTTCCTCTCCATCGCCCTCTGGTACGCCCTCGGCGAACTCATGGGCCTGGGCTGGTCCGCCGTCGTCGTCGCCGTGATCTGGGCCATCATCGCCGCGATCCTCGCATCCGTGGGACGCAAGGAACTCAAAGCCATCAAAGGCATGCCCCAAACCGTCGAAACAGCCCGGGAAATCCCGCCCACCCTCAAACCGAACGGAGACCACCGATGAGTGAGAACCCGGACGCCATCCGCGCCGACATCGAAGCCACCCGCGCCCGCCTCGGCACCAACGTCGACGCCGTCGCCGACAAGGTCACCCCCTCCAACATCGTCCACCGCCAAACGGACAAGGTGAARGAMGCCGTCTTCGGARTAAAGGAMAAAGTCATGGGCACCGCAGAACACGCCACCCACAGCACCACCGGCAACCTCCACCACGCCGCCCACTCCACCGCCGGCGGCGTGCACCAGGCCACCGACGCCGCCGGGAACGCCCTCAGCACAGCCGGCGAAGCGATCGCCGACGCACCCCACCAGGTCGCCGCCAAAACCCTGGCCCAGGGCTGGAAGGAACCCGCCCAGGAAGCCATGGAAAACGTCAAGGCCACCGCCACCGACGCCGCCCAACACGTCAAGGAAGAAGGCCAAACCGCCGCCTCCGACGTCAAAGCAACCGCCACCGACGCCAAAGACCACGTCCAAGACACGTAGCCTTGGCCCGCCGTGGGACGCTGGAACGCCACATTCGCTGCCTTCGGATGTGGCGTTCCAGTACGTTCGGCCAGGCGCAGCCGGGCCTTGCCCGCCCCGCTTCCCACCCTTGTATCTCGTGTGACCCATAGGGAGTAGGCTCGAATTGGAGGCGAAGCGCCCATCAAACAGACGGGTTCCTGCGGACCACACCCCGGCGGAACAGCGCGTGCGGGGCGTTGTCGACCTCGTCGGCATCACGAGGCCGCGGGCGCGAGCCCGCGATCATTCCCGGACCTCCAGTCCGGTTTCATGCAGTGGATCGGACAACCCGGCTCCCCGTAGATCGAGGCACACGATGGCCGCCGCCAATGAGTCTGGCCAGCCGCCGGCGCAGGGGCGCATGCCCTCGCCGACGCTGGAGCAATTGCAGGATCTGTTGCTGGAAAGCCCGGGGTTTGATGATTTCCTCCTCGAGCTGGCAGTCTTCTCCGCTTCCCAGTTCGCCGCTCCGGAACCGATTATGTGCGCGATCTCGGTCGAGCGGGATGGACGGACCATCACCGTGGCCAGCAGCAGTGAAAGCGCCAGACGGATGGACGAGAAACAGTACGGCTTCGATGACGGGCCCTGCCTGACCGCCCTGCGTGAGGACCGCACTGTGCTGGTTGAGGATCTCAAAACTTCCGAAAGGTGGCACCGGTACTGGGAGGCGGTCACGGACGACGCCGTGGCTTCCATCCTGGCCGTCCCCATTGACGCCGGGCCGGACGCGGCGGCTGCACTCAACTGCTATGCCCGGAGTACCGCCGCTTTCGATGCAGCCACCATCACCGAGGCCGAAACCTACGCCTCTTCCCTGTCCCGCGTTCTCCGCCTGGCGCTCCGTGTCCACCGTTTGGCGACCCTTCCGGAAGGCTTGCATGGGGCGCTGCAGTCCAGGGCGGTCATCGATGCAGCCCTCAGCCTGGTGATGGCCCAGACCCGCGGCAGCCGCGAGGAGGCCGCTGCGGTTCTCCACCAAATGGCACTCTCCAACAAACAACAGCTGAAGCAGATTGCAACGGACATCCTCAACGGTACACAGCTTCCAAAGCAGGCAAAACGTGACGACACCACGCCGGGATGACCGGGCCAGCAGCCTCGAAACCCGTGACTATGATGGAAAGCACCTGCCGGACGTACCGCCCAGAGGGATGTTCCCGACCCCGATGAGATGTGAGGCCACCCCGTGACGCGGAAGCACCCAATGGCAGCGGAACTGCCTGAGATTTTCGCTTGGGTTTCGGGCTTTCTGCTCACGGAGCCGGTGGTTGACCGGGCGGTGGCCAGCCTCGCGCGGGCCGCGCACGAAAGCTTGGCCGGCAGCGTTGGTGCCGGCGGCACACTCATCGACGGCCAGGGCCGGCCCACCAGCACGGCCTCCACCAACAGCCTCGTACAGGAAGCCGACCGTCTGCAGTACGACCTCGGCGAAGGCCCCTGCCTCACAGCCTGGGCCAGTGCCCAGCCAGTGCTCGTGGACGATGTCCGCAGCGAGCAGCGCTGGCCGGCCTGGAGCGAGGCGAGCGCAGGCATGGGCATGCTGTCCTGCATCAGCGTTCCCCTCCTCGTGCCGGCCCTGACCGGGCACAACGGGTCCGAAGCCATCGGAGCCCTCAAAGTGTATGGCGACCGGCCGCGGGCTTTCGATGAACACAGCGAGCAGGTCCTGGCCCTCCTTGCTGGCCCTGCCGCACTCATCCTGTCCAATCTTCAGGCGCGGGAACGCGCCGCCCACCTGAGTGACGTCCTCAAGGACGCCCTGCACAGCAGGAGCCTGATTGACATGGCCAAGGGCGTGCTCATGGAACGGCTCCGGGTAGGCGAACGGGAGGCGCTGCAGGCCATGATCAGCCGCGCCCGGACAGAGGAAATCCTCCTGAGTGTTGTGGCCCACCGGATACTCGAACCCACAGCGGAATACGACGCCCGACGCCATGAACGCTGACCAGGACGGAGAGTCGCAAAGAAGCCGGACTTCCCGGGCCTTCCAGAAGTCCCAGCTCGACGTCGACAAGCTGTGGATGCACTACTTCAGTATCGGCGGCGACGCGGGGGCCATGGAGATCGAGGCCTACCTGCACGGCTCCTACATGCTGCGCGCCATCCAGCGGGACTTGCTGGACCACGCCATTTACGAACTGGGCAATTCGTTCGGGGACTGACGCGTTCATCGAGAACGGGGCCACGCCGTCGAATTCGGGGCCACGCACCGCCGTCGGACGTTAGGGCCGGTACGGCCATTTCCCCAGCTCAGCGGGCGCGCCACCTTGACGGCGCACTCGGCACGGACTAAACAATAAGTAGCCTTAGTAATTGTTGCGTCCCTGCACGAGGAGGAATTGCCATGAGTGATGAGCCAGGTAACCAGACGCCCAACACCCCCAATGTCAGCGAGACCGAACTGCGGGACATGAAGGTGGACGAGCTGCGCCAGGAGGCGAAGGACGAAAACATCAGCGGGACTTCCGGCATGCGCAAGGAGGAACTGGTGCACGAAGTTGCCAATGCCCGTTCCCAGGGCGGGGACAACAACGACGCCGGTGCTGACGCTGACGATCTGGGCGCCGGCCCGGAGGGCGGAAAGGTCCGGCACGGCGACGCCTCATCCAGCTCGCTGAAGTATTCGCAGGAGGTCACCTCCCCAGAGGACGAGCCCGAACGCGAAGGCCGCAGCCTGGCCACGACCCACCACGAGGTCATCAGGCAGTGGGCCGAAGAACGCGACGGAACCCCTGCCACTGTTGAAGGCACCGAACATGGCGACCATCTCGGCGTGCTGCGAATAGATTTTGGCGGCAACGACAGCAATCTGCGCCGCGTCAGTTGGGAGGAATGGTTCAAGACGTTTGACGGCCGCCGCCTGAATTTCATCTACCAGGAACAGCGCACGGACGGAACGCAGTCCAACTTTTTCCGTCTTGAAAACCCGGAACGTGAAGACGCCTAGGGCCCGGCGAGGCCTCCAGCTTGGGCTTCTGGCCCTGCTCATGGTTTCGGGAGGCGTTCTTTCGGGCTGCGCCGCCGAGGGAACGGGAGCCGCCGATGCGGCTGAAGCCTTCCACCGGGACATCGCCGGTTCCGACATGACTGCCGCGTGCTCGCTGCTCCAGTCCAAGACGCGGGAGGACACGGCCCGGTCCAGCGATGCCGGTACCTGCGAGAGCCAACTGAAAAAGGCTCAAGTCCCGGAACCGGGAAAGCTGCTGAGTACGGAGCAGTTCGGCCGGAACGCGTTCGTCGAGTTCGAGCACGACACCGTTTTCCTGGCCGAATCCGATGGCGGCTGGAGAGTCACGGGTGCAGGCTGCACTCCCAACGGGGAAGAAGCGCCGTACACCTGCGAAGTAGGAGGCAATTAACATGCGCTGGAGCTTTGCCCTGTATCTCATCCTGATCTTCGGCGGGCTGGCCTACATGGTCGCCGTCGGGCTTGCAAGGGGATAGTCGGACCGTGAAAAAAGCACTCAGAAACAACGGCCTCAGCCTCTTCTTCGGCCTGATCTTCCTCCTGGCCCTGCTGGGCCAGGCGCTCACCGGCCATGCCCTCTTCAACCAGGAGCAGGTGGCCTCGGGGCTGGAGGAAATCAGCCTGGGACAGTACCTGGCGTCGTCGAACTTCGCCGTGGACGTCTCGGAAAACTGGCAGTCCGAGTACCTGCAGTTCCTGCTGTACATCTTCGCTACCGTCTGGCTGGTCCAGAAGGGATCCCCCGAGTCCAAGGAACTGAATGAGCCCGGCCCGGAGTCGGACAAGGAACAGCTCGTGGGCGAGTACAGCAACGCCAAGTCGCCGAAGTGGGCTCGCGTTGCGGGCTGGCGGCGCACCCTCTACTCCAACTCGCTGGGGCTGACGATGGGGTTGATCTTCTTCCTGTCCTGGCTGGCCCAGTCCATTGCCGGAAGTAGCAATTACAACCAGGAGCAGATCAGAAACTTCCAGCAGCCCGTCAGCTGGCCGGAGTACATCGTCTCGCCGGAATTCTGGAACCGTACCCTGCAGAACTGGCAGTCCGAGTTCCTCGCCGTCGGTTCCATGGTTGTCCTGTCCATCTACCTCCGCCAGCGCGGCTCACCGGAGTCCAAGCCCGTGGGCTCGGCGCATGAGGACACTGGCACCACCGGCTAGGGGCGTCTTTGGCGGGCGCACCGCGGGCGGCGCCTGCGGCTGCGCCCAGGGCGGATCACAAACCGTCGACCGCCCAGCCTTCCTGGTAGTCCGGATGGTCCTTATACACAGCGGCGAGGGACATCAGGACATAGTCACTCGTGGCGCCAATCGCTGAGGGAACGTCGGTGACGAGCGGGACGTTGCCCAGGATCGTCCGCTTGGCCGCGCATTCTGACAGCACCCGCCCGGGGTTGAACCAGCCGACGACGGGTCCCGACGACCCCTCCATCTCCAGTCCCTTCCGGGCGTCCGCCTCGTCCTCGGCGATCCGCGCTTCCAGAAAATCGATCAGGTCGGCCATGTGAAGCCCCTCGCATTCTTCCTGTATGGGTGGATGATGTCCTTGGTGTGGCCCGTTCGTCGCGCCGGAGCAACGTCAGGCGTCCTCCTTCGGACCGTGCCGTCGCTGCGGGGCGAGCGGAACAACAACCACCGGCCGGGTCTGCCAGTGCGTAAGGTGGCCGGCCACCGAGCCGAGCAGCAGCTGCTCCAGCCGGGCACCCACGCCGCCTTCCCGGGTGCCCACAACAATGACGGAGGCATCCGCTGAATCGGCCAGCCCGCCGAGGGCACGCGCGGGCTCCCCGACAAGGGTCAGCAGCGACCAGCGGATCCCGGCCTTGCCAAGGACAGCCTGCAGGTGCTCCCTGAGAAGGGCGCTCGTGTGCTCGACGTCATCGACGGCCCCGTCCTGCACCGGGGATTGGAGGAGGTCCTGGTCGTCCCGCTCGTTGCTGAGGTAGGAGGTGATGTCCACATAGGCACAGATGAGCTTGACGTTCAGGGAGTAGGCCAGCCGGGCGGCGTTTTGCACGACGGCGGACGGCTGGCCGGGCACCACCCCAACCACCACCGGGCCGGCGATGCGCTGGGGCACGAATCCGCCCTCCCCGCCCGGGGCCACGGCCTTCCTAGCTGGCTCATTCATGAGTGCTGCCATTCCCCACTGTCCTCACGGCAGATCGACATGACTCTCATTTTCCAGCCTACTAGGACCCACTGGCACCGGCGGGCAACCTGGTGGAGGATGGGCGCATGGCGGAACGTGGAGGTCGCGCCCAGTTTGCTGTTGCCGGCTGGCTCTTCGGGTCCGTCACGGTGGTCCTGGGCGTCGTCATCCACGCGGCAACCGGGCATCCGGTGCCGGCGCTGCCGATCGTCGTCGCCACCGCCGCACTACTGAGCCTGGCCGGCACAGTCGTCACCCGCATCGGTGTTCCGAACTGGGCCCTGCTGGTGCTGGCCGGTGTAGGCCAGCAGACCGTCCACTGGGCTTTCGCGTTCTTCTCCGATCCGCTGGCCACCACGCTGGCCACGAACTTGGGCGGCGGCCACGGCCACCACGATGCCGCCGCGCAGTTCACCGGCCCCGGACTGCTGTTGGCCGGCGTGCCCACGCAGCCGCTGCATGTGCTTCTGTACGCGCACGCTGCGGCGGCCCTGCTGACCTTCCTGCTGGTTCAGCGGCTGAAAACATCGGCCCCGAAACGGTTCAGCCCGGGCGCCGCCGCGTACCCGAGGTAGGGCAGGTCGAAGGCGTCCTCAATGCTGGCCAGCAGGCTGTAGTGGTTGTACAGACGGTCCGACGTCGTACCCGCCTTGGCCAGCGGCGAGAGCACCAGCGCCCCGATCAGCCCGCCGGCGGCTCCCCCGGGCACCTCAGCATCCGCGCTTTCCTTCCCCTCGGCCTCGTCGAACGTGATGACCAGCATCCCGTCCTGTTTGAACGCCGGTGAGTCCATGATCTCCGGGACATGCTGCCGGAGCCAGGCGTCCGCCGATTCGAGGCCGCCCGGCTGCCCGTCAACGCACGGGCTGTCGTGCCCGTCGTTGCACAGGTTGGGGCTGATGTAGGACAGGTTCGGTGTGGTGGCCACGGTTTTGAGGTCGCCGGCAAGGTTGGAGAGGTCGACGTCGTTGCCCTGGCACTCGGGCGACGACGTGATCGCGGCGAAGTACACGAACGGATTGTGCCGGGTGGCGTACTGGTTGCCCTGCTGCGCAGCATGGTTCGAATCCTTCGCGCCTGGTTCCGGGTGCAGGCATGGGGTGCCCATGTCCTCCATGTAGCCCTTCCACGTTTTACCGGCCTCGTTCAGCTGGCCGGCCAGCGTCGGAACCGACCCGGGGTACAGGCAGCCGCTGCCCTGCACTTGGCCCAGTGACGTGGCGCTGCTGGAAGAAAGCGGCTCGTAAACGGGGCAGTCGCCCTCGGTGGCGGAGTTGGGGCCCTGCCCCGAGATCTGGGCAATGTAGTTGGGAAGCGAGGAGTGCCCGACTGCGTAGTACCGGGTCAGGAGCACGCCTTGCGGCTTCAGGGTCTGGGACAGGTACGGCGCCGCGGACTGGTCGTTCCAGACATCCCGGAACGATTTGTTCTCCAGGTTGATCACGAACACATGCCCCGGCTTTCCCGTCTCTGCCCCGGCAGTTGACGGCGAGGTGGAGGTTGAGGGCGAGGGCGACGGCGGCGCGCCGGCTCCGCAGCCAGCGAGCCCCGTGAGGGCAGCCACCGCGAACAGCGCACCCGGAACGAGCCGGCGGCCGCGCGGCCGGGCACTGTGCATCCGGGGAACATCAGCAGCGCTCATTGGATCCTGCCTTCTGCAGCGACGTTGGTTGGTGGTTCCTGGCTCCATGCTGGCACCGTTATCCCGGCAGCGGGATGAAGAATAGCTGGGAGTTGTTTGGGAGGGCGCACCATGCTCCTCCGGAATGCAGGCCGCTCCCATGTTAAGTTGAATCCGTGGGACAGACCTGTCCTGCACGTCAGCCTGAGAGAGCCAATCCGTGGAATCGCCTTCGCCAGTCCGAATCCTGACCGTCTGCACGGGCAACATCTGCCGTTCCCCCGTGGCGGAACGCCTGCTTCAGGCGGGTCTCGACCAGGTGCTTCCCGGCGGCTTCGAGGTGCACAGCGCCGGCACGCGCGCCCTCGTGGGCGACCCCGTCCAGCCGCTGTCCGCGGACATCATCCACACCTTCGGCGGTACGGCGGAAGGCTTCGCGGCTCGCCAGCTTTCGGGCAAGATCCTCCGGAAAGTGGACCTGGTCCTCACCATGACGTCCGGGCACCGCGGCGAGGTGCTCCAGCTGGATGCCTCCCTGCTGAAGCGCACTTTCACCATCCGCGAGTTTGCCAGGATGCTTGACGTCCTGGAGGAGCGGGACAACCAGGCACCCCCGCAGGGCGCGGGCCTCAACGGTGAACGGCTCGCGGCCAACACCAAGCTGTGGCGCAAACTTCCCGCCCGTGCCGCCTCCGTCCGGCACCTTGCTCTGGCCCCCGATGCGGCGGACAACGACGTCGTCGACCCCTACCGCCGCAGCGCCGATTACTACCGGCAGATGGAAGACGAACTGGCCCCTGCCATCATCTCCATCTTGCGTTTCGCCCGACTGAACGCCCCCTCTTAAGCCAGCCGGCCGCCGTCGTTCTCTCGGCGGACTTTTGGTGGTACGGTCCGATCATGAAATCCCGGAACGGTCCGGGAGCAGGGGGCAACGGCGACCCCGCTCCAGGCGCCAATGGCGGCGCCAATCCCAAGCGGACCATACGCAACGTAGTTTTGGCAGCGCTGCTCGGGATTGTCCTGGTGGCGGGCGGCTTCCTGTTCAGCCTGGCCCAGATCTGGAACACCCAGACCGCCAAGACGGAGATCAGCGCGGCCCCGGAAAGCCCCACCCACGCGGCAACCACGCCCTCGGCCACCAAGAAGCCGGTGCCCAAACCGGTGCAGCCCCCGCCGCCTCCTCCGCTGCCCATGAACATCCTCCTGATCGGCAGCGACCACCGGACGGGTGATGCCCCGGCACCCAATGGCCTGCCGAACCAGCGCTCGGACGTCCTCATGCTGGTCCATCTGGCCGGCGACGGGAAGCATGCCTACGGCATTTCGCTCATGCGGGACCTCTGGGTTCCGATTCCCGGGTACGGCGAAGCGAAGATCAACTCCGCGCTCGAACTGGGCGGCGTGCCCCTTGCTGTGAAAACGGTGGAGTCCCTGCTCGGGCAGAAGATCCAGCACGCCGTCATGATCGACTTCGAAGGCTTCCGGGGAATCACCGATGCGCTCGGCGGCGTGGAAGTCAACAATCCGGTGGAGTTCACCGCCGATTTCGACACGCACCAGCATTTCCCTGCCGGCGTGATCAAGCTGCAGGGCCAGCGCGCCCTCGAGTTCGTCCGCGAGCGCCACTCGTTTGCCGACGGCGACTTTACCCGGGTGGCAAACCAGCAGCTGTTCCTGCGCTCCACCCTGGCCAAGCTGCTCTCCGCGGGCACGCTGACCAACCCGGTGACGATGTACAAGCTGGTCAACACGGCGTCGAAATACATCACCGTGGACAAGGGGCTGAACGCGACCGCGCTGGCCAGCCTCGTCTACAGCATGCGGAACGTCCGGATGCAGGACGCGGTGTTCTTCACGCTTCCGACGGCGGGATTTGGAACCAGCATCGACGGACAGTCGATCATCCTGGAGGACCCGGGCGCAGCGGCTGCTGTGGGGGCGGCGCTGGGGAAGGACCGGCTGGGGCAGTACGCTGCGACCCTGGGGAAGTGAGACGCTAGGAAAAGGGGAATTTGATGAAAAAACTTCTGTGGGTCATCGTTGCCGTCGCGGTGGCGTTTTTCGTCATGGGGGCCATCATCAAAGCGGTGGCCTTCCTGCTCTGGGTGGCGCCCGTCCTCCTGCTGGCAGCGCTGCTGGTGTTCTTCCTCAACCGTTCCGGCGGCAAACGCATCCCCTGACCCTGCCCTGACGCTCTCTCACTTCCTGCTCGTTTCGGCCCGACGCTCTATCACTTCCTGCTCGTTTCGGCCCGACGCTCTATCACTTCCTGCGCGTTCCGGGTCTACGCGCTATCACCAGCTGATAGAGCGTCGCGAAAAAGGCGGCGAAATCTGAGGGAGCGTGCTGGGTCAGGCCGGGGTGATTACTCTGCTGACATTCCGGGTACGGCACTAGTAACGTGGAAAATTCGCAGGCCTAGGCTGAAACGGGAGTGCAATCGTGGGACAGAACGGAACCTCCGCTGACGGAACGCACAAGGATGCCCCGGTGCCCGCTGCCTGGACCGCCGGCGCCGTCGAACTCATCCTCATCCGGCACGGCGAGAGCCAGGGCAACGTGGCCGCCACCGACGCGACTGTTTCCGGCGCCGAGGTGATTGCGGTCCCGGCCCGTGATGCCGACGTCGAGCTTTCCTCCACAGGGCGGGAGCAGGTGACGGCCCTGGGCCGCGCGCTGGCGGCGGTCCCCGGGAACCGGCGGCCCGACGTCGTCATCTCCTCCCCGTACATGCGCGCCTACCAGACGGCGGAGATCGCCGTGGAGACGGCGGGCTGGCCCGTTCCGGTCCGCGCGGACGAGCGCCTCCGCGACCGCGAACTGGGCATATTGGACATGCTGACTGCTTTTGGCGTGGAAACCCGGTTTCCCGAGGAGGCAGAACGACGGCGGTGGCTGGGCAAGTTCTATTACCGCCCGCCGGGCGGGGAGTCCTGGGCGGACGTGGCGCTCCGGCTCCGTTCCGTGATCGGCGAACTGAACGCGCTGGGCAGCGGGCACCGGGTCATGCTGGTGTGCCACGACGCCGTCGTCATGCTGTTCCGGTACATCCTCGAGGGCATGTCGGAGCGGGAGCTTCTGGACGCGGCGGCCAGCAACCCGGTCCTGAATGCCTCGATGACGCGCTATGTGCGGCCGGAAGGTGTGGGCCCGTGGACGCTGGAGAGCTTCAACGTGGCAGACCACCTCATGGAGCAGGGTGTCGAAGTGACAGAACACGCCGGGGACGCCAATGTCCACCCGCGCTGAGTCCACAGACGCGTCCGCCAGTGCGCCCGCCGGCACCGCTGCCACGCTGATCACACCGTCCCTGCTGCGGGGCTGGCCGCTGCCCTCGGCCGGCTCGGACAAGTACTCGCGCGGCGCGGTGCTGGTGATCGGCGGTGACCGGCGCACCCCCGGTGCCGCGCTGCTCGCCGGTACGGCAGCCCTCCGTGCTGGCGCCGGCCGGGTGACCCTGGCAGTGGCGGAGTCGGTGGCGGTTCAGCTGGCCGTGGCGCTGCCGGAGGCAGGGGTGATCGGGCTGCCCCAATCGGCAGGCGGTTCGGTGGGCGATGCCGGGCTCGGCAACCTGCTCGAGGATTATGATGCTGCGGATGCCGTGCTGGTCGGCCCGGGGCTGGACGACATCGGGCAGACTGAGGCGCTGCTGCGCGGACTTCTGCGGCATGAGTCCTCCCGGGATCCGGGTCCGGGTGGTCCGACCGTAGTGCTCGATGCCTACGCCCTGGGTGCCCTCCCCCGGATGGTTGATGAACTGGCCCCGTGGGCAGGCCGGCTGATCCTCACGCCGAACCCTACCGAGGCCAGGATCCTGCTGGATCGGGAGATTGAAGATTTGGGGGCCGACGTCGTCGAGCTCGCCCGGAAGTACCGCGCGGTGGTGAGCTGCCAGGGCGTGATTGCCGGGCCTCCCGGCGTCGGCAGTCCCGACGGCGACTCTCCGGATAGCGACATCCCCGGCACCGGGGACCACTGGGAAATCACCACCGGCTATGGCGGACTGGGAACGTCAGGCAGCGGCGACATCCTGGCCGGGGCCATCGCCGGGCTCCGGGCTCGAGGCACCAGTGACGCGCAGGCCGCCTGCTGGGGCACGCATCTTCACGCAGCTGCAGGCGACAGGCTCGCCAGCCGGGTGGGCAGCCTCGGTTACCTGGCGCGGGAACTGGCCGACGAGCTGCCGCCGCTCATGATGGAACTGGGCACCTAGCTCCGCCATCGCAGCGCCCGCAAGCTCGCCCTGGCCCTGAACGATCCCCCAGTGCTCCAGGTCCTTGGACCCCTGCAGCACGGCGGAGAGAACGTCCCTGCCATAGACGGTGTCGAACCGCTCAGTCCGTCCGGTTGCCACAGGGATGGACCTCCAGGCATCCGCGTATTCGGCAGGGTTTGCCGTGCTCCCCGAGCGCACCGGGACGCGCTCCTCCGGTGCAATCGCGAGCCAGTCGGCATAGCCGTCGGTCAGGAAGTACTCCACGAACCGGCGCGCCGGTTCGTCGTCCGAATCAGCCGTCACCGTCCAGGAGGTCACCTCACCGAAGGGCGCCGGCCGCGGCCCGTCCGGCCCCTGAAGGCGGCGGCCACCCCGGTGTTCCGTGCCAGGAACAGCGGATCCTTGGCGCATTCGGGGCAGCTGGGCCGCGCGTCGGTGCGGGTGCCGGCGAGCTTGTCCAGCATTTGGGTGGGCCAGACCGCCATGGCGGCCTTGCCGGCGAAGTACGCGGACCGCACCGAATCAATGTCCTGTATGCCGGGCACGGAATAGTTCTTGAGCAGATCGCGGTAGAAGCCGAGCGCCACCACGCACTGGGGGCTGTCGAACGTAATGCGCCCCTGGTCATCGACCATCTCGCAGCTGTTGCCATGTGCAATGTGCTCGAAGGACTGCTGCGTGAACGCCTGTCCGGTCTTATTGGCCGCGACAATTCCTGCCAGCGCCGGGGAATTTAGCTTCCTGGCCGCCGCAACAATGTCCGCATACGTCGTCGGTGCCTTCAGGCCGGCCTTGGCGAAGAGGTCCTTGCGGTAGTAAATCAGCTGCTGCCAGGCCGAGCCCGGAACGGCCAGCTGCTGGCCGCCGTCGCGCGTCAGTTCCAGCGCCCGGGCGGTCCACGTTTGTTCCCCGAGGCTTTGCACTATGGCCTCGTTTGTCTTGTAGTCGATGTGGCCGGAGGCCGCCATGGTCCGGACCTGCCCCAGCGACAGGGAAGCAACCACGTCAGGAAGGTCACCGGAGGCGGCCGAGGACGTCAGCACCTGGTTGAAGCGGTGCGGGGCACGCCCACGAGGTCAGCCTTCACCCCGGTGGCGGCGGAGAAATCATCGATGGCGACACGCAGTTTGGCCATGCGGTCCGGAAGCGTCTCGGTGGTCCAGACCGTGATGTTGTGGTGGTCGGCGTCCTGGGTAGGCGCAGCCGGGCCGCCGTTGCCCGGCGTGCAGGACACCAAAAAGGCCGCCGCCAAGGTCATTGCCGCTAGAACGCCCACCCTGACCTGGCCTCTGGTCCTATTCACCTGGCGCTCCTGCCATACGGTGCCCGCAGCATGGACGCACGCCGGGCGATTAACCCCGCGTACAACTAGGAGACCTGTGTGACACAGGGTATCCAAATGCCGCTTGGCTGTCAGTAGAGCATGGCTACTGGCAACTGATCCTGCACATGAAGGGACGGCCTCCGCTCGATGAGCCGGAGACCGTCCGCGAGAGGATCCGGATGCTGCTGCCGTGCGCTGTTTGGCGCGGTGGCGTGCTCCCGGGCTAACCGCCCTTTCTGGCAGCCAAATTAAAGCCCCGGGTCCTCCCGTTCATCACCAGCCGCGTCGGCTGGCTGTAGATGTTTTATAGCACCGGCCACGCCCCGCCACAAGTGTTCCGGCGGGTTTTTTTACCGAATTCCGTGCCCGTTTGGGCGGGAAATTCACAGCGTACGACGGTGGCTGGACGGCTCTTCCGGCGGCGTCCCCGCCGCCGCGGGTGCTATTGCTTGGCTTGGCGACCCGGGAGTATTTTAAGCGTGGGATTGAGCTCAAGCAGCAGGGCACCGATGCCCCCTAACCAGGAGCACGTCAATGACGACTATCTCCAACGCCCACCTGCCTGGCGAAGCGCAGCGCCCCTCTGGCGACCCCCTGTGGTGTTCCCAATGCCAGACCGATGAGCACCTGATAGTAGAGTCGATCGAGGCCCTGCATCCCAATCAGGACGGCATGGTGGACGTGTCGTATACCTGCGTGGAATGCGACCGCTTCTATGCCCACCCGGCTGGCGTCCACGAGGTGGCAGGCGTGCTGAACCGCCACGGCCAGGTGATGGGGGTGCTGCAGTTTGGCGGCGAATACTTCCATTGCGGCACGCCGATGGCCTCGGTGAGCTCGGGCACCAGCAGCATCAACGGCTCGGAGCTGGGCAGGCGCCGCACCATCCACGACGTGCAACTGCCCACCCGCCTGCTGCGCTGCGGCTGCGGCTTCCAGATGGAAGTGCCTGACTGACCCTGGTTGCCAGGCAGCGGCGGCAGGCCGACGACGCGCCAGGAAGCACCCCCGGGGACCGGTGGGCGCTCGTGGCAGTTCATCTGCTACCAAGCCGTCTCAGGCGGCGGCTCCTCCGACTGAACTTTTGCCGATCCAAAACGGTGAATTCGCAGCGCCTGCGTGGGCGGGCTCGGGTTCAGCGGCCTCGGTGGGCGAAATCTGGGCGTCGGGATATGCCTGCTGCGGTCGGTCCCCGTAATAGCGGGCGAGCCAGCGGCAAAGCGCGTCGGGGCCGGGAAACAGCACGCGTTCCGTGACGTTCGCCTGATCCAAGTGGTTCCGGATTTCGGTGGTGAACAGGCCGTGGCCCAGCGGCGGCAAAATGCAGGGCGACGTACGGGGAGGTGCTGCTCCAGACCGCCTCTTGGACTGACGCCAACAAGTTACAAAGGGTACTTATCTCCAGATACTAATCATGCTTACTATATTTATGCCAGCACTCGACGACCGCAGGAGAATCTATGCGAAGACTGCTCGCCACTCTCACCGCCGTACTCGCCCTTGCCGGTTCCGCACTTTCGCTTGCCGTGCCATCCGCGGCCGCCGCAGGGTCCGCTGTGACTGCGGCCCAGGCTGTCGCGGTTCAAGCCGGGACGCCCGCGCCCACCGGCACCTCGTCACCGTCCGCAACCCCGTCCGAACCTCCAGCCAATCCAGGCACAGGTGAACCAGCCGAGTCCGAAGCCAACCGCCTCAACTACGCCCCGTACGTTATCGCCGCGGTACTGATCATCACCCTCGTCATCATCTTTGTCTGGCGACGCCGCCGCGGGAACAAAACCGTGGTCTAAGCGCCGCCGACAACGGGATTCCTTTCCCTAACAAAGTCAACACCCGCTTCATCCGATTCCAAATCCCGAATCCAAATAAGGAGTAGGCGCCATGACCACCATGAACAGCGCGGCCGGTGCAAGGTCGCGGCTGTAACGGGCCGCTCAGGCCGCCGGGGCAGTATTCGTGCTCCTCGGCATCCTGGGATTCATTCCCGGCATCACCTCTAACTACGCGACGCTGGGAATGGCCGGTCCCGCCTCCGATGCGCTGCTCCTGGGCGTCTTCCAGGTATCCATCCTGCATAACATCGTGCACCTGCTTTTCGGCGTGGCCGGCCTGCTCATGGGACGGACGCCGGGACAGGCAAGGGCCTACCTGCTGTACGGCGGAGCCATCTATCTGGTCCTGTGGCTGTATGGCCTGCTGATTGGCCACGAGACCGCGGCGAACTTCGTTCCGGTCAACACTGCCGACAACTGGCTGCACTTCCTGCTGGGCGTTGCCATGATCGGGCTAGCCCTGGTGCTGTCCCGCGACACTCGAAGGGTCCACGGTCCCGCCACGGGTCGTTAAAGCCCTGGGTCATTAAATTAGTAAACCTTTTGCGGGGGTGCCGCAGGCGCTATCCTGATGCCGTCGGTTCTGTGAACCGCTCGGTCCTGCCGGCACCCTCGCACCAAGCGGGGCGTAGAAGCGCGACGCCGGGGAGTGGCAGACGATGACCGCATATCAGCAACCAGCAAGCACCACCGCCAGCGAGGCTCCCGCTGTTGTGCCCCGCCGAAAAGGCAACATGGTGGTCAAGTGGATCACCTCGACTGACCACAAGACCATCGGGTACATGTACCTGATCGCGTCCTTCGTGTTCTTCTGCCTCGGCGGGATCATGGCGCTGCTCATCCGCGCCGAGCTCTTCGAGCCTGGTCTGCAGATCGTGGCCACCAAAGAGCAGTACAACCAGCTGTTCACCATGCACGGCACAGTCATGCTGCTCATGTTCGCCACGCCGCTCTTCGCCGGGTTCACCAACGTGATCATGCCCCTGCAGATCGGCGCACCGGACGTCGCGTTCCCCCGGCTGAACGCGCTGGCCTTCTGGTTCTTCCTGTTCGGCTCCACGATTGCGGTCTCCGGCTTCATCACGCCGCAGGGATCGGCCTCCTTCGGATGGACGGCGTACGCGCCCCTAAACAACACCACGTTCACACCGGGCATCGGCGGTGACCTATGGGTGTTCGGCCTGGCATTGTCCGGGTTCGGCACCATTCTGGGCGCGGTCAACTTCATCACCACGATCGTCTGCATGCGGGCCCCGGGCATGACCATGTGGCGCATGCCGATCTTCACGTGGAACACGTTCATCACCTCGGTCCTGGTGCTGATGGCGTTCCCGCCGCTGGCCGCAGCACTGTTCGGCGTCGGCGCGGACAGGCGCTTCGGGGCCCACATTTACGACCCCGAGAACGGCGGGGCGATCCTGTGGCAGCACCTGTTCTGGTTCTTCGGCCACCCCGAGGTGTACATCATCGCGCTGCCGTTCTTCGGCATCGTGTCCGAAATCTTCCCGGTCTTCAGCCGCAAGCCGATTTTCGGCTACAAAGGCCTGGTCTACGCGACCATTGCGATCGCCGCCCTGTCAGCCACGGTCTGGGCGCACCACATGTACGTCACCGGCTCCGTGCTGCTGCCGTTCTTTGCGCTGATGACCATGTTCATTGCAGTCCCCACCGGTGTGAAGTTCTTCAACTGGATCGGCACGTTGTGGGGCGGTTCACTGACGTTCGAGACTCCGATGCTGTGGAGCATCGGCTTCCTCATCACGTTCCTCTTCGGAGGCCTCACCGGCATCATCCTGGCGTCCCCGCCGCTGGACTTCCACGTCTCCGACACCTACTTCGTGGTGGCCCACTTCCACTACGTGGTGTTCGGCACCGTGGTGTTCGCCATGTTCGCCGGCTTCTACTTCTGGTGGCCCAAGTGGACAGGCAAGATGCTCAACGAACGCCTCGGCAAGATCCACTTCTGGATGCTCCTTGTGGGCTTCCACGCGACGTTCCTAATCCAGCACTGGCTCGGCGTTGAAGGCATGCCCCGCCGCTACGCCGACTACCTGCCGCAGGATAACTTCACGGCCATGAACCAGTTCTCCACATTCGGGTCCTTCCTGCTGGGCGCGTCGCTGATTCCGTTCTTCTGGAATGTCTTCATCACGGCCCGCAGCACGGAAAGGGTGGAAGTGGACGATCCGTGGGGCTTCGGAGCTTCCCTGGAATGGGCCACGTCCTGCCCGCCGCCGCGGCACAACTTCACCTCGCTGCCGCGGATCCGCTCGGAGCGCCCGGCCCTGGACCTGCACCATCCCGAGCTGCGCGTCCGTGAGCACGAGGCCGTGCATTCGCCGGCCGCGAGCGCACTGGGAGCTGCGGACATCGGCGAGCGCGACGTGCGCGATCCGAACCCGGACCGCTAAACGGGCAGCCGCCAGCAAACACCTCCGACGCAGAGCCACCTCCGGCGCACAGACTGAGGCCCCGGACTCCTTGGGGAGTCCGGGGCCTCAGTACGCTGGCGAAACTGTGCCTATTTCAGATGACTAGCGGCGCACTCAAGCAGCCGCGGCGACCGGGATGCGGCGGGCTCCAGCGGCCCTGCCGCCGTCGGCCGCGGCCAGGACGCGGACGTTGCATTCGGACTGCTGCGGATCGATGGAGCGCGGCAGGTGGTGCGTTTTGGAGCATTCCCGCAGCTGTTCAAGTGCGACGGGCTCGACACGGGCGTGGCTGACATCGACGACGAGCTGCAGGCCCTCACGGAGGTGATTGGCGCGTTTCATAACAACGTAAAGAGCTTGAATGCTTTGGGCGGTTACGTGGCCCTGGGCGGCGACCTGAGCTTCACCGCAGTCGAGGTCCACGCGGACCAGTACCTTGAGCTTCTGATTCAAAACTTCTCCCCTCATGCACGGCCGCGACGCTGCGACCGGAACTAACCCTAGCTTGCATGTGACTCAGGTAACAGGAAAATTTTGAATGTTGCAGAAATGGGACATTCAGCGACCGTGCCGTTCCGGCCCGGATACGGCTTGGACCCCAGGACGGGTGCATGGTCCGGGGATGCGTGGAATACAGCGTCCCCGGACCATGTCGGCCTCCTCACGTGTCCGACGACGGCGGAGGGTCAGGCAGGCAGCCTCAGCTGCGGGTCGGGTCTGGGCGAAGCGGTTCGGGCCCGGGGTCCGGCACCGGAAGCGGGCCCGGCGGTTCGGGCGTGGGAATAGGATTCGGCGGTGCGGGGCGGGACGGGTCCGGCCGCATCGGGTCGGGGCCGGGCTCCGGCGGGAACGGCTCTGGTTCATGCACTGGCGGGATGGTCATGCTTCCCCCTCGAAGGATCTTGTGGGTTCCTTATTGCTGGCGCGAGTTCAGGATACGCCCGGCGCCGGAGAGGGGACAGGGTCCCGCCGCGCCTGCGAGGAGCGCCGAAAAGCCAGCCTCTCCCCCGGTAGCGAACGGCGGCCCAAATGTCAGAGCAGCTCTATATATTGAGGGAATGACCCACACTCCCCTGCAGCAACCCGCAAGCTCGTCCGCCGCTGCCGCTCCCCGGCCGCCCGTCGCCAAGAGGGTGCCCACCGAGCGCACGCACCACGGGGACACGTTCGTAGACCACTACGAGTGGCTGCGGGACAAGGAGTCTGAGGAGGTAGTGGCGCACCTGAAGGCAGAGAACGCCTACCAGGAAGCCCTCACGGCGCATCAGGGACCCCTGCGCGAGGAGATCTTCCAGGAGATCAAGGGCCGCACCAAAGAGACAGACCTGTCTGTTCCGAACCGCAAGGACGGCTGGTGGTACTTCAGCCGGTCAGTCGAGGGCAAGGAGTACGGCATCCAGTGCCGGGTCCGCGCCCAGGACACGGGCAACCCGGTGGCGGACTGGACTCCCCCGGCGGTAGAGGCCGGCATCGAAATTCCCGGCGAGGAAGTCCTGCTGGACGGCAACGTCGAAGCCGAAGGTAAGCCGTTCTTTTCCGTGGGCGGCACGGCCGTCACCATCGATGGAAACCTCTATGCCTATGCAGTGGACAACGCAGGCGACGAGCGGTTCACGCTGCGGATCAAGGACCTGCGGACCGGCGAACTGCTGCCGGATGTCATCGAGAACGTCTTTTATGGAGTCTCCTTCTCCCCGGACGGCACCCGCATCTTCTACACCGTGGTGGATGAGTCCTGGCGGCCGTACCAGGTCAAGGCCCACATCTTGGGCACGCCGGTCACCGACGATGAGGTGATTTACCAGGAGGACGACGCCGCCATGTGGCTGGGCTTCGAGCTCTCCTCCGACCGGCGTCACCTCGTGCTTGGCATCGGCTGCTCCGAGTACAGCGAGACGCGCCTGCTGCGCTTTGACGATCCCGGCGCCGGCCTGTCCACGGTCATTTCCCGCAATGAACGCGTGCTTTATGAGGCCGAGCCGTTCCTCCTCGAGGGGCCGGACGGGCAGAAAACTGAACGCATCCTCATCACCAACAACCGCAACGCCGTGAACTCGATGGTCTCGCTGGTGGACCCGGCCGAGCTGTCCAAGCCGCTGGCGGAGCAGCACTGGACTACCGTCGTCGAACATTCCGACGACGTCCGGGTCAACAGCGCGGGCGTCACCGCCACCCACCTCGTGGTCTCGATCCGGAAGGACACCATCGAGCGCGTCCAGGTGATGTCGCTTTCCGGTCTGGGGACCGTTGCCCAACAGGCGCCGGTGGAGCCCGCCTTTGACGAGGAGCTGTACACCGCGGGCGTTGGCGGCTCCGACTACCAGGCACCCGTGATCCGGCTGGGCTACACGTCCTACTTCACGCCGTCGCGCGTGTACGACTTTGTCCTGCCCACGCCCGAGCGGCCGGCCGGCGAACTGCTGCTGCGCAAGGAAAGCCCCGTCCTCGGCGGCTACGATGGCTCGGACTACGTGGCCACGAGGGAATGGGCCGAGGCCGCCGACGGCACCCGGGTCCCCCTGTCCGTGCTGCGTCACAAAGCCGTCAAGCACGACTCGACGGCGGCCGGACTGGTCTATGGCTACGGCTCGTATGAGCTGAGCATGGACCCGGGCTTCGGCATCGCCCGGCTTTCGCTGCTGGACCGCGGAATAGTGTTTGTCATCGCCCACATCCGTGGAGGCGGCGAACTCGGCCGCCACTGGTACGAGGACGGCAAGAAGCTCAGCAAGAAAAACACGTTCACGGACTTCATCGCGGCCACAGACTGGCTGGCGCAGTCCGGCTGGGTGGCTCCGGACCGGATCGCCGCGCTGGGCGGATCGGCTGGCGGTCTGCTCATGGGTGCGGTGGCCAACCTCGCCCCGGAGAAGTACGCCGCGATTGTGGCGCAGGTTCCGTTCGTGGACGCGCTGAACTCCATCCTGGACCCGGAGCTGCCGCTGTCGGCCCTCGAGTGGGAGGAGTGGGGCAACCCCATCACCGATCCCACGGTGTATGAGTACATGAAGTCGTACACGCCGTATGAGAACGTCCGCGACGTGGCGTACCCGAAGATCGCTGCGGTCACGTCCTTCAATGACACCCGCGTGCTCTACGTGGAGCCGGCCAAGTGGGTGCAGGAACTCCGCAACAAGACCACAGGCAGCGAGCCGATCCTCATGAAGATCGAAATGGACGGCGGCCACGGCGGCGCTTCCGGCCGCTATGTGCAGTGGCGCGAGCGGGCGTGGGACTACGGCTTCATCGCGGATTCCCTCGGGGCCACGGAACTGCTGCCCGGCGCCGGGCTCAAGTAGGGCGTTCCGGGGCTTCTGTCTTTGGTGCGCGCTCATTGCCGCGCCGTCGTTTTGCCAAGATTGGCCGCCTACGATCCTTTCTGGGCGGCCATTTTTGGCGAATCGGCGCGAGGGGCTGCCCGGTGGCCCGCGTCGCAGGGATCCCGGCCCGTTCCGTGCCCGGTATTTCCAGAAAATAGTAATCCTGCTTACTATTGACGGGCATACGGGCTCGGTGCACCTGTCCGCTGGGGGCGGGGAATCCGGCGCCGGAACTGGAGCATCGCGTGAGCAATGAACAGGGATTGACCCCGCTTTCCGACGACGAACTGAATGCTCAGGCGGGCACTGCCCTGCCGGACAAGGAAGTCGCGTCCGTACTCGACCTCAACGCCGACCTCGACCTGGGCATCAACACGGCTGCGCCGATCGACCTCGCCGTGGCGGCCAACGCGAACGTCGCGGCCCCGATCGATGCTGCGGCCTCGGCCAACATCCTGTCGGCCGGGTCGGAATCGCAGGCCCTCGCCGACCAGGGCGTCATCATCGACCAGGGAATCACCGCCAACGCCTCGGCTGACTCCATCCAGGACAGCACCCTCACCCAGGGCACTGACGGCGGAACCGCAGACGGCGGAACTGCCGACGGCGGAACTGCCGACGGTGGAACTGCTGACGGCGGAACTGCCGACGCCGCGGGCACCGGCACCGCTGCAACCGGGACCGAAGCAGCTAACGCCGAAGCTCTCCCGGACGGCACGCTTCCCGGCGGGACCCTCCCCGACGCGGGGGTCGATGCCCTTCCCGGCGGGACCCTCCCGGACGCGGGGGCCGGCGCCCTTCCCGTGGATCCGGCAACTGCCCTCGACGGGGACCTGCTCAACGTCAACGTAGACCTCGCGGCCGACGCCGACATCGCCGCCCCGATCAACGGAGCCGTGGCCGCGAACGCCAACGTCGCCGCTCCCATCGACGCCGCAGTTGCAGCCAACATCGGCTCGATCGACAGCGATTCCTTCGCCGTGGCCCAGCAGGACGCCATCATCACCCAGGACATCGACGGCGAGGCCACCGCATCGGCAGATCAGCAGTCAGATCTGCAGCAGTAGTTCCTGAATGAGCAGCAAACACGGCGGGCCGTCCGGGGTGGACGGCCCGCCGGTCTCCCCCACCCCTAACACCAGTCCGACGGCGGCTTCCGCCCTGGGCGGCCCTGCCGCGTCCGGCGCAACCCCGTCCCCCACAACCCCGTCCCCCACAACCCCTGCGGGTGTTTCCGCGGCGGCGGGCGCGTCCCGCGCCCAGGGCTCCCGGGCCTCCGTCGTTACAAGCTCTGGCACATACGACGGCGACGTCCCGGTACGGGCCGAGGGAATCCAGCTGATCGGGGAGGCCAAGGGATCCGGCTACCGGGAGGCCCCCTCGCTGGTCCGGCGCGCCGACGGCCAGACCATCCAGCTCACCCGGCTGCTTTTTCAGGTCCTGGAGGCCATCGACGGTGCACGCCATATCGATGAGGTCGCCGACGTAGCAAGCCAGCGTTCCGGCCGGCTCATCAGCGGAGACAACGTCCGGACACTGATCGAGGGGCAGCTCCTGCCGCTCGGCCTGCTGCAGTTGGCGGACGGGTCGCAGCCGGAAGTCCGCAAATCGAATCCGTTGCTGAGCATGCGGTTCAGGTACACGGTCACGGACCCCGGGCGCACCCGGAAGCTGACAGCCCCGTTCGCCGTGCTGTTCAATCCGCTGATCGTGGCCGTTGTCGCTGCGGGATTCCTGGCCTCGTGCTGGTGGGTGCTGATGGTCAAGGGCCTTGCCTCCGCCACGCACGACGCCTTCGCGAACCCGTGGCTGCTCCTGCTGATTTTCGCCGTGACCGTCCTGTCCGCCGGCTTTCACGAATTTGGCCATGCCGCCGCCGCCCGCCGCGGCGGTGCCACCCCCGGCGCAATGGGTGCCGGGCTCTACCTCGTCTGGCCTGCCTTCTACACGGATGTCACAGATTCCTACCGGTTGGGCCGCCGCGGCAGGCTGCGCACGGACGCCGGCGGGCTGTACTTCAACGCCATGGTTGCCGTCGCCATCATGGGCGCCTGGCGGGCCACGGGCTTCGACGCGCTGCTCCTGGTGGTGCTCACGCAGATCCTGCAAATGGTGCGCCAGTTGCTGCCGCTGGTCCGCTTCGACGGGTACCACATCCTTGCCGATGCCACGGGCGTGCCGGACCTCTTCCAGCGGATCCGCCCCACACTGCTCGGGCTCCTGCCGTGGCGCTGGGGCAAGCCCGAACCCGAAGCGCAGGCCCTCAAGCCGTGGGCGCGCGCCGTGATTACGCTCTGGGTCCTGGTGACTGTCCCAATGCTGCTGGTCAGCATGGTGATGATGATCGTCTCGTTCCCACGGGTCCTGGGCACTGCGTGGGTGAGCCTGCAGCACCAGCTGACCCTGCTTTCCGCCAGTTTCGCGGATGGGAACTTTGCCGACGGTGCTGTGCGCGTCCTGGCGGTTGCCGCCGTCGCCCTTCCGGTGTTGGGCGTCTTCCTTATGCTGTTCCGGCTGGCGCGGCAGGTGGTCACCGGGCTCTGGACCAAAACCCGGGGCAAGCCGCTGCAGCGTGGAACGGCTCTGGCGGCGGTCGTCGCCGTCGCCGCAGGGCTGGCGTGGGCGTGGTGGCCTCTGCCCGACAGTTACCGCCCGGTGCAGCCGTACGAACGCGGGACACTCCTCGATGCCACGGCCGTGATTTATCCCGCCATGGCTGGCCCCGACGGTGTTCTTCGGGAAGGCCGGACGGGTCAGACGGTGGCGCTGTGGCCGGACGGCGCGGTTCTGCCCACCCGGGAGCAGCCACAGCTCAGCATGGTCCTCGTGCCGAGGCCGGGACCGGCGCCGGCTGCCGTGCCGGGCGAGCCGGGCTCGGGCCAGAACCAAAACCCAGGCCAACCGAACGGGGACACGGCAGCCGCCGGCGAGGCGCCGCCGTCGTGGGTCTTCCCCTTCGACAAGCCCCCGGCTCCGGAAGCGGACGGCAACCAGGCACTCGCGGTCAACACCACGGACGGCTCCGTCACCTACGACGTCGCGTTCGCACTTGTGTGGGCCGAGGACGGACCCGTGGACACCCGCAACGAGGCGTACGCTTTCGCCAGCTGCGCGGACTGCGCGGCGGTGGCCGTCGGGTTCCAGGTGGTGCTGATTGTGGGCCAGGCAGACGTCGTGGTTCCCGAGAACCTGTCCGCCGCCGCAAACTACAACTGCGTGCGGTGCCTGACGTACGCCCTGGCCAGCCAGCTGGTGCTTACGCTGGACGGGCCGCTCAGCGAGGGAGGCATGGCCCGGCTCAATGCGCTGTGGCAGGAGATCGCCGACTTCGGAGGCACTCTGCAGGACGTGCCCCTGTCCGAGATCGAGGGACGGTTGAGCGCCTACAAGGAACAGCTCATGGAGATCATCCGGACCGATCCGAGCGCCAAGCCCCAGGACGGGGCCAGTACCCCGGTGCCGGATTCCTCGTCATCAACCCGGTCCGGTGACGGCACCGGCGGCGGCTCGGGTTCGCCGGCTACGCCGTCCCCGGATGTCCAGTCTCCGGGTGCGCCGCCTCCAGTTGTGCACTCTCCCGGAGCGCCGTCGCCAGATGCGACGGCGGGTGCACCACGAACGGATACGACGCCGGTCCCCACCGTTCCGGCCCCGGCCACCCCTGGCGTTGCGCCGGACCCCGCGACTCCAGCCCCCGCCAGCACGGCACCCGCGTCACCAACCCACGAGCCGGCAGCCCCGTAGAGCCCCGTTGGATCGTCGCATTACCAAAAACGGCCGCCTGCACCCCGCTCAGGCGGCCATTTTTGGTAAATCGGTGGCCCGATGGTTCGAACGGTCGGGGATCCGGGCATGACGGCAAGTCGCCCGCGCAGCGACGCAGGCGGGCGAGGATCCGGGGCTGAACGACGGCGCCACCCGTCCCGGGCAGGACGGCAGCCAGCGCTCCATGTCCCCAGGCATGAAGCAAGCGCAGCCCGGGGTGAACCGAAGTGTGGCCCGGGCAACATATATTTGAACGATGCTCTCGGCGCTTAAGAAATACCTGCTTCTCCCGAAACTGGTGAAGCTCTCCTCCAAAGCGCCAAAGGACCCCAGCGTGGCCTGGGATCAGTACTGGGGCAGGGTCCGGGCCACCGGAGCGCACGGCGACGTCCTGTGGGATTCCGGCAGCGACCATGAACTGCAGGCGTATCTGGGGCACCTGACGCGGCAACTGGACCCAAGCCTTCCGGTCGTCGATGTCGGCTGCGGCAACGGCGTCTTCAGCCGTGCGCTTGCCGCCTATTTTCCGCATGTTCTGGGGGTGGACGTGTCAGCCAATGCCGTTGCCCGGGCGGCCGCCGAATCCGAGGGGCTGGAGCGGGTCTCCTACATCGCGGCCGACATGACGGCACCCGAGGGGACCCGCGCCGTGGCCGACGCTTTGGCCAAAGCCGGCTTTTCCGGCGAAGCCAACATCTTCATCAGGGGCGTCCTGCATGTGCTCAAGAAACCGGCCCAGACAGCCCTGGCCGCGCAACTGCACCCACTGGTGGGCAAGGGCGGCCGCGTGTTCCTGGCCGAGACCGACTTCCGCGGCAATCCCGTCCAGTACGTCAGCCATCTCGGAGCCACGCTGCAGTCCATCCCCGGGCCGCTCGAGAAGGCCATCCGCGGCCTGCCCATGCCCGGCCACTTCGGCGCCGCGCAGCGCAGGAGGGCTTTCCCCGAGGCGAGCTGGGATGTTGTGGAAGATGGCGCGGTGACCATCGAAACCCGCCCTCTGAGATCCCTCGACCGCCCGGAACAGATCCCGGGCTATTTCGCCGTGCTCCAGGCCCGCTGAACAACGCAAAAAGGGCCGCCGAAAGCGTCCGAAAGCTACCGAACCTTCAGCCAAGAGACGGCCTCGGCCCGGTCCGTGAAGAACCTCGTGGGGCACGGGAGCTTGTTGATGCCCAGGATGAAGTTGGCGAGCACGCGGTCCACAGGCGAGGAACCAAGCAGCGCGATCCGTGAGGCCTGGCAGGGCCGGCCGAACACGGCGCGGGCCCCGCGGCTCACATCGGCAGTGGTGGCCATGTCCACCAGCATGGGGTGCCGGTTCTGGCCGCAGAGCGCGTTGACCTGCTCCATGGCGGCTTCGGCGTCCGCCTCCGTGATGCTGGCGCCCCTGGCCCAGGTCAGCCGCAAGAGGGCTTCCGCATCCAATTCCAGATTGAACAGCGTATTCCGTCCGGTGCTGTTGGAATTCAAATCAAACCTCCGCGGTGGCTAACGTGGACAAGTATCAAGGTACATCCCTCCGGGAAGATGCCAACGGCCTGCCTACTGATAATGTGAGTCCAAATTCACGGTAGCCTCAAAAGGCACTTGCTACACAGGGGGCACATGGTCCAGGCACCGGAGGAGTACCCCTCCGCACCTCGCGAGGCAGTGGTCGCGCTCACCGATGCCGCCCGCCTGGACGCCGTTGCGTCCGTTCTCGCCGGCGCGAGTTTCACCGTCCATAAGGCGGCCGACGCCGGAGCCCTCGCCCGGGAGCTGGAAGGCAACCGTGCCGCCGTCGTACTTTTGGATCCAGCGCTGACGGACGGCTACCGCTGGGAAGGCACGCCGGTGCTGCTCCTGGTGGACCTCGCCGGCGACTTTGACCTCGCCCAGCTCGAGCCCTGGGGCATAGCCGACTACATCTCCCGCGACGCCACTCCCGTGGAACTGACACACCGGGTGGAGACCCTGATCGGCCGGGCGAGGGAACGCCGCCGCATCCGGGCCGAAGCCGAGTTCCTGCGCGAGAGCCTCCGCAATGTCTCTGCGGCGATCCGCGGCACCAACAGCCCGCAGCAGATGGCGGGCCACTTGGTCCGCGGCTTTGGCGAATCCCTCGGCGTGGACCACGTCTGGTTCACCACGTTCCAGGATTCGCGCGTCCCCCGGATCAGCGCCCAGTGGTCCGCGCCTGGACAGGCCAAGCTGCCGGATACGCTGGGGGCATTTGAGGACTTGGCCCGCGAGCAGACCACCTCGCTGTGGTCGGCCGCCGAGGCCTTGGCGGTTCCGGATCACCAGACGGACCAGTCGGCCGCACTGGCCGAGGGACTGCGGAGATGGTCCGGCCTGGGCTCCGTCCGCGCCTCGGTTGCCTTGCCGGTGGGAGAGGGCGAGTCGGCGCTGGGGATCATCTGGATCGCGCAGGTGGACGGACCCCGCGACTGGACGAGGGCCGAGATCGCCCTCATCCAGCACGTGGCCGGCAACCTCGCGCACAGCCTCATCCAGGGCCACCTGATCAGCGCGCAGCTTCAGGTGCTGCAGCAGCTCCGCGAGCTGGACAAGGCCAAGACGGACTTCCTGGCCACGGTCAACCACGAGCTCCGCACACCGCTCACCTCCATCACGGCCTATCTGGACATGATCCGTGACGGCGCCGGCGGCCCGGTTCCCCAGGGCATCGAATCCATGATGGACGTCATCTCGCGGAACTCCGACCGCCTGCGGAGGCTGATCGAGGACATGCTCACGGTCTCCCAGCAGGACACCTCCGGAAACCTGAATCTCAAGCAGGTGGAGCTCGGCCAGGTCCTGCGCATTGTCGTGGCAGCGCTGCGCCCGCTCGCCGATTCGCGGAACGTCACCATCACAGGCGCCGACTCGCACGAGGACGTCAAGGTCCAGGCCGACGAGGCCCAGCTGGAGCAGGTCTTCACCAACATCGTGGCCAACGCCATCAAGTTCACCCCAAACGGCGGCCGGATCAGCATCAGCTTCATGTCCGCCGCCTCTGAAGCCGGCAACCCCTGCGCGGTCGTGGACGTCATGGACACCGGCGTCGGAATTCCCGAGCAGGAAATCGCCCAGGTGTTCACGCGCTTCTTCCGGGCCTCCAACGCCTCCTCCGCGGCGATCCCGGGAAGCGGGCTGGGCCTGGCCATCGCGCACGACATCGTGCGGCGCCACGGCGGTTCCCTTGACCTGGCCTCCGTGCTGGGCGAGGGAACCACCGTGTCGGTGCACCTCCCGGTCGACGGCCCCCAGGCGGAGGACGCCGAAGAAGAGCCCGACGACGACCAGGCCGGCGACCCGCAAACTGACTGACCCGCTGTGGCCAGCTGAGCCGCTGTGTCTGGTGGCTGGCTCAGCCGGCCGACCGGCGTCGTCCATTTAAACCCAAACGAAAAGCCGCCCCGGACACAGGCCCGGGGCGGCTTTTCGTAATTCTGGCTAGCTACTGCAACCTTAGTTGGGCCACCAACCGATGGTTGCGTAGTTGACCTCGCTCTTGGAAGTGGAGGACGTGGTGGTGTTGTCCTTTTCCTTCGGCGCAGCGTTTGCGGGAGCAGCGAAACCTGCCACTGCAAGGATGCCCGTCATAACTAGTGTTGCGGCAAGTTTCTTCATCCGCTGTCCCCTTCGTCGTTTGTAGCCGTGAACCGAATTACGCATTACGGCCACAGTATACGGTCACCGGATCAAGGTTTGGTCAAGTCATTTCCTGTCAATTCCACAGGATTTGCCATGTTTTTCCGGTGGTGTCTTGCAATCGCCGTAACAAGGGGAGTTCCGCCTCACTCCGCGGCCTACCGGAGGCAGGATTATGGATAATTGGGAGCATGCCTATGCAGCGGGACTTGTCACCCTTCGTGATCGCGGAGTTGGCTGCGCGCGAAAGCTGGAAACGGCGGGACTACGTCGCCGCCTACGCCGAAGCCGGGCAGGCCGCCGAACTGGCGCGGGAAGCCGGCGACGACGTGCGCTGGTGGAAGATGGTTTTTCTGCAGGCCGAATGCCTGCGGAACCAGGGATCCATCCAGGAGTGCCAGGAACTCGCCGCCAAACTCGCCGCCCATCCCGTTGCCGCCTCTGCACCTGACCTGGGCGCCCGGGCTGCAACCCTGCTGGCCCATTCACTGCAAGGCCTCGGCCGGCTCCCCGAGGCGGTGGACGCCGCTTCCACCGCGGCCCGGCTCGTGGCCGGTGACTTTGAAAACGTCAACCTGCACATCCACGCCCAGCAAGCCCTCATTGCCGCCCTCGCGGAGAGCGGACGGCACGAGGAAGCCTGGCAGGAGTGCCTGGACCTCGAGTCCCTGCTCACCGACCACGTGGATGAGGACACGGCCGGCAAGGCTTACTGGGTGATCGGCAACGTCGCGTTCCTCAGCAACCGGGTCAATGAAGGCGGCCACTACCACGACCTGGCCGCCGGCAGGCTTTCCCCCTCGCAGGACGTCGACCTGTGGGCACGGTTCAATCGTGCCTCGGCTGAAATGCGCCTGCAGGCCAAGCTGGGCGACGCCGCCACGCTGCGCTGCATCGAGCGTGCCGAACTCGCCACCGATGTGGTGGGCGGCAGCGAACGGGACATCCTGGAGATGTCCCTGGTCCGCGCCCACTGGTACTACCTCACCGGCGACATGGACACCGCGATCAGCCACCTGACGCCGCTTCGGAGCAAGTTCCCCATCCTCGCCACCCAGACCGCGGCGGAGGCCACTTTCATCCTGGGCAAGGCGCTGCTGGCGCAGGGACACGAAGCAGAATCCCGGCAGATGCTTGACGAGGCCGCTACGCTGTTCGATACAGCTGCTGCACCGGAGCGTAGCGCCACCGTCCGTGGTTTCATCGCCTCAGCGGAGCCTTCGGACCGGCGCAAACAGCAATTTCTCCAGGGGGGGTAAATGCCAGAAGCGACAGTGTTTCCCGGTGCCGCACCGCTGCAGCCGGAGGCGTCGGTGTGGCCGGCTCCCGCGCCTGTCGTTAGCTTCACCGTGCTGCCTGACCTCGCCGTCAAAGCGGTACTCCCCCGCGGCGCCGACCTGAACGAGACCGCGGCCAGCCAACTGTATAGCCGCCTTGGTGAGTTGGCCGGAGACCGGAGGGTCGCCGTCGTACTTGAACTGACCGGGGTCAAGTCCGTAAACCGCGCGGCGCGGGCCGCCTACGCCGCCATACCGTCGGTGTCCGCCTGGGCAATCCTGGGCGAATCCCCCGTGGACAGGCTGCTGGGGCACTTCCTGCTCGGCGGCGAATTCAGTTCGGTGCCGGCCCGGTACTTCACCGCCGAGACCGACGCCCTGGACTGGTTGAGCCGCCTTGACCATGTTTTCTAACGACGATCCCCGGCTCGGGCAGCTGCTGGATGGCATCGTCCGGCTGGCGGCCGGGGAACTCCACGCGCGCATTGAAATTTCCGAGGCCAGGGACGAGCTGGACGCGGTGATCATGGGTACCAACCTGCTCGCCGAGGACCTCCAGATCATCTACCAGGAGCTCGAGGAGCGGGTGGAATCGCGCACGCGGATGCTCAACGCGGCGCACAAGGAGCTGCAGCAGATGGCGCTCACGGATTCGCTGACGGGCCTCTACAACCGCTCGGCGCTGGTCAGCGCCGTCAATGCAGCCCAGTCGGAAGCGGCCGACGGCGGGCTGCCGCCGGCGCTGCTGCTGCTGGACCTGGACGCCTTCAAGAGCATCAACGATTCCCTAGGCCACTCCATGGGCGACCAGGTGCTGGCCACCGTGGGCACGCGGATCCGGTCCTGCGTGCGCGACGGCGACATGGTGGCCCGGCTCGGCGGCGACGAGTTCGCCGTCCTGCTGCCCGCCACCACCCCTGCCAAGGCGGCCGCCGTCGGAAACCGGATACTCGATTCCCTCAACGGAACCTTTGAGGTGGACGGCAAGGCCGTCCGCTGCGGCGCGAGCCTGGGCCTGAGGATTGCCGACCCCGGCGAGACCTCCGAGGAGCTTCTCATGGAGGCGGACATCGCGATGTACGCCTCCAAGGCCGACGCCCGCAACAAACTGCGGGTGTTCGAGCCCGCCATGCTGCATGCCCGGCAGCTGCGCAACCAGCTCGTTGGCGAACTGCGCGAGGCCATCGCCACCTCCCAACTGGTGCTGTACTACCAGCCGGTCATCGAGCTCGCCTCCGGAAAAATCGAGGGTGTGGAGGCCCTGGTCCGCTGGAACCACCCCAAGCGCGGCCTGATCATGCCGGATGAATTCATTCCCATCGCCGAGGAGACTGGGCTCATTTCGGAGCTCGGCAACTGGGTGCTCAGGAACGCCGTTGAGCAGCTCCGTCGGTGGCGGAATTCCCCGGAAACCAGCCGGCACAACTTCGACATGCGGATCAACGTCTCGGCCGCGGACCTGCAGCGGCTCGAATTCATCGAGGACGTCCGGGATTCACTCACCGCCGCGAACCTCGAGCCGGCACTCCTCGTCCTGGAGCTCACGGAGAGCGACATCATCAAGGGCAACGAGCTCGACCGCTACACGTTGGCCAGCCTGCGGAAGCTCGGTGTGGGCCTGGAGATCGACGACTTCGGCACAGGGTATTCGTCCATCAGCTACCTGCGGCGACTGCCCGTGGACCGGGTCAAGGTTGACCGGACATTGCTCACCGCCCTGGGCAGCGACCCCGCGCAGCCGGACCTGATCGCGGCTATCCTGCAGCTCATCCGCGCCTGCGGGCTCGAGGCCGTGTGGGAGGGCGTCGAAAACGCGGAGCAGGCCGAGCACCTGCGGAACACAGGCTGCATCAGCGGGCAGGGCTACTACTTCAGCCGCCCCCTCCCCGCGGCCGAGTTCACGGAACGCCTGGCCTGGCAGGACGTCTGGCCAGGCTGAGTGCCGCCGAATGTTCTTCGCTGCCGCCGACTTACCAAAAACGGCCGCCTAACTCCGCGCCTCGCCGCCGATTTACCAAAAACGGCCGCCTAAGCCCCTCACTCTGCGGCCACTTTTGGCGAAACGACGTCGGCAGGGCGGGCCAGCCAGTATCCGCCAACCCGCGCCCACCTCAACGAGCCCTGACGACCGCTGCCGTGGCCTCGGCGATGGCGCGTTCCTCGTCCGTGGGGACCACGAGCACGGGGATGGCGGAGCCTTCGGTGGAAATCACGCGGGGTTCCTTGGACCGCTCACTGTTCAGCGCGGCGTCGAGCTCGATGCCCAGCGCCGCCAGCTTGTCCCCCACCAGGGCACGGAACTGGTGCGAGTTCTCGCCGATCCCGGCAGTGAACACCAGCGCCTTGGCCCCGCCGACGGCCACGTGGTAGCCGCCAATGTATTTGGCCAGCCGGTAGGACGTGACCGCCAGGGCGGTGGCAGCACGCGCGTTGCCGGACTCGGCCGCCTCCACCACCGTGCGCATGTCGTTGTTGCCGGCGAGGCCCTTCAGCCCCGATTCACGGTTCAGCATCGAATCGAGGTCCTCGGCGTTCCAGCCGGTGCGGGCCAGGAACACGAGGATGGACGGGTCCAGGTCGCCGGAGCGGGTGCCCATGACCAGGCCCTCCAGCGGCGTGAAGCCCATCGAGGTGTCCACGGACCTGCCGCCACGGATCGCCGTGACGGAGGCGCCGTTGCCGAGGTGGGCGATGACGCCGTCGAACTCCTCCACGGGGATGTCCAGCAGCGCGGCCGCACGGTTGGTGACGTATTCGTGCGAGGTGCCGTGGAAGCCGTAGCGGCGGATCCCGTGGTTGGTGTAGAGCTCTTCGGGAACGGCGTAGCGCCAGGCGTGCTCCGGCAGGCTGCGGTGGAAGGCGGTGTCGAACACGGCCACCTGCGGCATGTCCGGCCACTTCTTCGTGATGGCGCGGATGCCCAGCACGTTAGCGGGGTTGTGCAGCGGCGCCAGCGGGTTGAGCCGTTCGATGGCGCGGGTAATCTCGTTGTCGATCAGCACGGGCTCGCCGAACCGCTCGCCGCCATGGACCACCCGGTGCCCCACCGCGTCCAGCTGCCGGTCCCCCAGCACCTCGTGGATGGCCGCGTCCACCTGCTCGAGGGCCTCGGCGTGGTCCGCCGGGCCCACCACCTCGCCGTCGCCCTGGCCGCCGTTGGACACGCCGATCCGCTCGATCAGCCCTTCGGTGAGGACGCTTCCCTCGGCGACGTCGCGCACCTGGTACTTGAGCGAAGACGAGCCGGAGTTGATGACGAGCACGAGCATGGGGCCTCCTAAGCCTTGGCTGCTGAAACGGCGGACGGTTCTGAAATGCCGGGCACCGCGGTCTGCGCCTGGATGGCGGTGATGGCCACCGTGTTCACGATGTCCTCCACGGTGCAACCGCGGGAGAGATCATTGACGGGCTTGCGCAGCCCCTGCAGGACAGGCCCGACGGCGACCGCTCCCGAACTCTGCTGCACCGCCTTGTACGTGTTGTTGCCGGTGTTCAGGTCCGGGAAGATGAACACCGTCGCCTGCCCGGCCACGGACGAGCCGGGCATCTTGGACTCGGCGATGGAGGCGTCCACGGCGGCGTCGTACTGGATGGGGCCTTCGACGGCGAGGTCCGGGCGGCGTTCACGGACCAGGTCGGTGGCCTGCCGGACTTCCTCCACGGCCTCGCCCGAGCCGGAGCCGCCGGTGGAGTAGGACAGCATGGCAACCCGGGGCTCCACGCCGAACTGGGAAGCCGTCTCCGCCGAGGCCACGGCGATGTCCGCGAGCTGCTCCACGTTAGGGTCCGGGTTCACCGCGCAGTCACCGTATACGAGCACGCGGTCCGGCATGAGCATGAGGAACACCGACGAGACGATCTTCACGCCCTGCCGGGTCTTCACGAACTCCAGGGCCGGCCGGATGGTGTGGGCTGTGGTGTGCGCGGCGCCGGAGACCATGCCGTCCACCACACCCAACTGGACCATCATGGTGCCGAAATAGCTTTCATCCTGCATGACCTCCAGCGCCCGCGCCAGGTCCACGCCCTTGTGGGCCCGCAGCTCGGCGTACCTGGCGGCGAAGTCCTGGCGCAGCTCGGAGGTGGCGGGGTCCACGATGTTGATGCCCGCCAGGTCGATGCCCCGGCTGGCGGCGAGTTCCCGGACGTCGGCCTCGCGGCCCAGCAGAGTCAGGTCGCAGACATCCCGGCGGTGCAGGATCTCCGCGGCCTTCAGGATCCGTACGTCCTTGCCCTCCGGCAGCACGATGTGGCGGCGCTGCGAGCGGGCCCGTTCGATGAGGTCGTGCAGGAACCGTAGCGGGGTCATCCGCTCGGCGCGGGGCAGGTGCAGGCGTTCAAGCATCTCGGCCTCGTCCACCTGCCGGGACCAAAGCCCCAGCGCGGACGCCACCTTGCGGCGGTGGCCGCTCCAGATTTCGCTGCGGACCTCGGAGACACGCCTGGCCGTGGTGTAGGTGTCGTCCGGCGTGGCGAACACCGGGAACGGGGCGGAGGCGAGCAGCGGGTAGATGTTGGCGTCCGGGGCCAGGCCGCCGGTGAGGATGAGCCCGGACGGCACCGGGAACTCGGGCGAGAACGACGACGCCAGGCAGGCCACCATCACGTCCGCCCGGTCGCCCGGCACGATCACCAGCGCGCCGTCGTCGAGTACGTTCAGGAAGTTGCCCACGTTCATGGCGGCGACCTTGACGTCACGGACGTCCCGCTCCATGTCCGCGCGGCCGGCGATCTGCCGCAGCGCCAGCGCCGCGGCCACCTCCCCGGTGGTGGGCCGGGCGATGTCCTCCAGCTCCGGGAACACGTACACCGGCCGGCCGGACGCACCGGGCTTCACGGCGGCAATGATCGCGTCCACGGCCTCCGGGTCGGCGCGGTTCACCATCATGGCCAGGAGAGAGCACTTCTCCGCGGCCAGTTCCTTGCGGGCGACGTCGACGGCGGCCGCCGCCTCCGCGACGCTTCGGGCCTTGGCGCCCACCACCGCCACGACGGGGGCGGCAAGGTTGTTGGCGAGGCGGGCGTTGAGGTCGAATTCGACGGCGGCGTCATGGCCGGTGAGGTCGGTACCTTCCACAATGATCACGTCGCAGTGCCGGCCCATCTCGGCGAAGATCTCCACACAGCGGGAGTCGATGTCCTCGCGCCGGCCCTCGGCGAGCATGCCGCGGACCTCGGTGAACGTCAGCCCGCCGCGGCAGCGCTGGTCGTCGAGGTCAAAGCGGGACTTCATGAGCGCCACCATGGGATCTGCACCGGCGTCGTCGCCGTGGACCACCGGCTTGAAGAACCCGATCCGGTCCGCGTGCCGGTGGAGCGTGTCCGCCAGGCCCAGCGCTATGAGCGACTTCCCCGATCCAGGAGTGGTCGCGCTGACATATATCCCTTTGGCCATGATCTGTCCTCTGGTTGGAAGCTCCTGCGTGGAACGTGCTGCATTGGACGCGCCGGTGTGCTGACTGGACAGGCCCGTAGCCCGTCCTCCCCCATACTTTCACTTGTTGCCGCGCTTCCGGGAGCACACAATGGTGTTGATTGCCACGTCGGCGCACATTCGCCGTCCCGGACCCGGAGTGGGCCAGCGCCCCGGAACCGGGCCATCCGCAGCAAGGTATTGAACAGCAACGAGCTGCATCGTCCTCAACGATGGTGGTCCCGATGAACCCCGCTGGCCATGCTTCCGCCCCATCCGCCGCTCCATGGGGCGTGCTGCTGATCTTCGCGCGCGAGGCGGGCCATGGTTCGGCCGTTGCCCGCTGAGCAGCCCTCCCCCGCTGGCCGGCCGTTGCCTGCGCACGGCGGAGGCCGCCGTCGAGCCCGCAAGGATGCGGCGGGGCGCGGAAGCCCGGGGCGGCGCGGAACCGGGCGCGGAAACCAAGGGCGGCGCGCGGCCGTAGCCTGGCCGGCCGCCCACCGGCTCACGCTGTTCTTCGTCCTGGCCTTCGCCATTTCCTGGCTGGTGCGGCCGCTGACCCTCCTCAACCCGAACAGCTCGCTCCTGATACCGTCTGGGCCGGCCGTGGCCGCGGCCATCACCGCCTTCCTCGCAGGCGGGAAGGCCGAGCTGCTCCGGATCCTGCAGCAACTTGTCCGGTGGCGGGTTGCCGGCCGCTGGTACGTTGCCGCAGTGGGACTGCCGTGCCTGGTGGTGGCGGTCTCGGCCGGCCTCACGGTCTCCGGTGGAGCCCCCGCCCCGGAGCTTGGGCCGAACCCGGGCTGGTTCATGCTGCTCGGCACGTTTGCCTTCACCCTGGTGACCGTGGGCCTCTTCGAGGAGCTGGGCTGGCGCGGCTACGCCCTTCCGCTCCTGCAGCAGAACCGCCCGGCGCTGTCTGCGGCGCTGCTCCTCGGGCTGGCCTGGGCGGCATGGCACCTGCCCGAGCTGCTGTCCGATCCCACCGGTCAGCGGCCGCCGCTGCCGTTCCTGCTGATGGTCCTCGCGCAGTCCGTGCTGCTGGCGTGGCTATACAACAGCAGCGGCAGCGTGCCCGTCTGCATGGTCTTCCATGGCGCATTCAACACCTCCGGCGCCCTGATCTTCCCTGCCTTGCTGGGGCCCGACTACCTCACTCTCTGGTGGACCGTGGCACTGCTTCACGTGCTGGCGGCGCTGGTGGTCATCGCCGTCGCAGGACCCCTCCGGCTGGCCCGCACCCTTGACACGACCCCCCTCCATGGGATTACCTAATGAACATTCGGTAAATAAAGCTGGAGGCAACGACGCATGGCTGAAATGGCAATCCCCGGTGTGGCCCACCACATCCTTGAGAACGACTACGCCTCGGAGTGGATGGGCATAGAAGTCCTCACCCTCAGCGACGGCCACGCAACGATCCGGATGACCCTCCGGCAGGAAATGCTCAACGGTTTCGGCATGGCCCACGGCGGAATGATCTTCGCCTTCGCGGACTCCGCATTCGCCCTCGCCTGCAACCCGGCGTCCCCCGCTGACCCAGACAGCATCACCGTTGCTGCCGGCGTCGACATCAACTTCCTCAAGCCGGCCTACCAGGGCCAGGTGATCACCGCCGTCGCCGACCGCCGCTCCAGCGCGGGCCGCAGCGGCCTTTATGACATCCAGATCTTCGCTGCCGATCCAGGTGCTGAGGTCAGTCCCGTCAAGCCGGGCGAACTCATTGCAGAGTTCCGCGGACGCAGCCGTACTATCCCCAAGAAGTAGGAAGCAGACCATGACCCTCCACGCCCCCGAACCCACCGTCGCCGCGCCCGCCGACGCCGTGCAGCCAGCCGACGCCGTGCTGGACCCCGAGGAGACCATGTCCCGGGACGAGCTGGAGGCGCTCCAGCTCAGCCGGCTCCAGCACACCGTTGCATACGCCTACGACCGGGTTCCGCTGTACAAGCGCAAGTTCGACGACGCCGGCATCCACCCCTCGGACCTGCGCGAACTCGCCGATCTCGGCAACTTCCCCTTCACTACCAAGGAGGACCTGCGCCAGGAGTACCCGTTCGGCATGTTCGCCGTCCCGCAGAGCGAGGTGGCCCGCGTGCACGCCAGCTCCGGCACCACGGGCCGGCCCACCGTCGTCGGCTACACCAAGCAGGACCTGGCCGACTGGGCCAAACTGGTGGCCCGCTGCCTTCGCGCGTCGGGCGTCCGCCCCGGAATGAAGGTGCACAACGCCTACGGCTACGGCCTGTTCACCGGCGGGCTGGGTGCCCACGCCGGCGCCGAGGCCCTCGGCTGCACGGTCATTCCCATGTCCGGCGGGCAGACCGAACGCCAGATCCAGATGATCCAGGACTTTAAACCGGACGCCATCCTGGCCACTCCCACCTACCTGCTCACCATCGCGGACGCCATGGCCCACATGGGTATCGACCCCACGTCCACCTCGCTGAAGTACGCGGTGCTCGGGGCCGAGCCGTGGACGCAGGAGATGCGCCACGAGCTTGAGGTGACCATGAACATCAAGGCCTGCGACATCTACGGCCTCTCCGAAGTCATGGGACCCGGCGTCGCGGGCGAATGCGTGGAGACCCAGGACGGCAGCCACATCTGGGAGGACCACTTCCGCCCGGAAATCATCGATCCTTTCAACCCGGCTCCGGGCAAGGAAAACGTGCTGGGCGACGGGGAACACGGCGAGCTGGTCTTCACCTCGCTCACCAAGGAAGCCCTGCCGATCATCCGCTACCGCACCAAGGACCTCACGCGGCTGCTCCCAGGCACCGCCCGCCCGGCACACCGCCGGATGGGCCGCATCACCGGCCGCAGCGACGACATGATCATCCTCCGAGGCGTGAACCTCTTCCCGTCCCAGATCGAGGAAATCGCCCTGCGCATCCCCGAGCTCAGCCCGCACTTCCAGCTTGAGCTCACCCGGCCCGAGGGCCAACGCATGGACCAGCTGACCGTGAAAATCGAGCGCCGTGACAACGTCACGTCCGAGGACAGCACGACGGCGGCCCGCACCCTGCGCGAGCAGATCAAGATCCATGTGGGTTCTTCGTGCACCGTGAACGTGGTGGATCCAGGGTCGCTCGAGCGCTCCAACGGCAAGTTGCGCCGGATCTACGACATGCGGCCGAAGGGGTAGGTCTTCGGCCACCGGACTTGGTACGCCGGGACCCGCCCGCCGGCGGGTCCCGGCCGCCGGCTTCAACGGACTGTCATGGCGTGATCTCCCAGCCGAACATCATGGCGTGGTCCTCGTGTGCCAGGTTGTGGCAGTGTGCCACGTAGGGTCCGACGAAGTCACGGAAGCCGCGGTAGATGATGGTCGACTCGCCAGGATCCAGGGCCACCAGATCCTCAC
>NZ_JBFTLC010000042.1:0-38487 GCF_056396245.1 Arthrobacter sp. 05T423 | reverse complement strand
CCATAATGACCGGGCACCAAGGCTCTGGGGTCAAGGGCGGCCGCCAGGCCGTCGCGCAGCGATTGCAGACCCTTGACGCCGGAGCCTTCGACCCGGCCACATGCACGACGCGGGGCGGCCGGACCTCTTTGACATCTATAGGAGCATCAATTTAGCGGCGGGCGAGACAGGCAAATTGGGCCGCGGCCCGGCGTCGGGAAAACAAAAGCGCGAACTGGCAGGTTACGCCCTCAAAACCGGGATTTGAGGGCATCTGCTGCTAGTTCGCGCTTGGGCGGGGACGTGCTAGCTGGCGCTCTTCTGTGCAACGAGCTCGATCTCCACGAGCATTTCCGGGTCCAGGAAGGGCAGCACGTGGACCAGCGAGAGCGTGGGGCGGATCTCGCCGAAGACCTCGCCGTGCGCACGGCCGGCGTCCTCCCACTTGCTGATGTCCGTCAGGTACAGCTTGGACTGCACGACGTCGGCGAGGGCGAAGCCGGCGTCGGTCAGGACGGTCTCCAGCTTCTGCAGAATGAACTGGGTCTGCTCGTAGAAGTCATTGCCGACGATGCCGTTCTCGCCGCTGGCCGAGGTGGCCGAGATGAAGAGCGTGTTGTCCACCTGGACCGCGCGGGAGTAGCCGAGCTTCTGTTCCCAGACCGAGCCGGTGCCGAACGTCTTGCGCATGCTGCTGCGCCTTTCACTAGGGGTTTTAAGTCGGCTCCACTCTAGGCGGGCTGGACGTCGAGCCTGAAAACCAGCAGCTTTATGTCGGTGCCGGGCACATACCAATCGCGCTCCGGTACCCGTCGGAAGCCTGTTTTCCGGTACAGCCCGTGGGCGCTCTCCCAGTCCCCGCCGGTGGTCAGCGCCACGGCACGGATCCCGTCCAGCGACCTGGCGTGCGCAAGGATCGCTTCGACCATGGCCAGGCCGGCGCCACTGCGCTGCACGGAGGGATCCACCACCAGCATGCGGAACTCAAGCTCGTCGCGCAGCGCGATATCGGCATACTTCCCACCGGCCAGCGCCAGCGTCACCGAGCCGACGATCGTGCCGGCGCGCTCCGCCACCCAGATGGTGGCCCGGTCCGCGCGGGTGGCCACGTCCTGGATCTGCTTCATGTACGGATGGTCCGCCGTCTCGAAGTAGCCGGCCGCCAGATAGGCGTCCCTGGTGATGCGGGCGATGTCCGCAAAGTCGGCGGGAACGGCGGGACGGACGGTGATCTGCGGCTGCACCCGTCAATGGTAGTGCCGGCAGCGCGATGCGCCGCGCGAAACAGCTGTTTCAGTGACAGACCTATCAGGTCCGCGCTGACACATGCGGCGTGGCCTGTCCTTTGTTTTCGGTGTAGACCCGCACCGTCGGCGGGAAGATAATTCCTGCACCGCACACCATCCAATGAAGGGAAGAGCCCATGAACGAGGAAGGGGCTCCGCGGCTGACCGTCGTGCAGCCCGGACAAGGCAGGGAAGCGCAACTCGGCGGCATCGGCGTCGTGTTCAAGCTCCTTGGCGAGGACACCAACCAGCAACTGTCCATCGTGGAACACCCGTTCCCGGTCGGCGCGCTGGTACCCCCGCATATCCACACCCGCGAAGACGAGTACTCGATCGTCATCGAGGGCGAAATAGGGTTCCGGTCCGGTGACCGCGAGGCGGTCCTGGGTGCAGGCGGGTACATCACCAAACCACGGAATGAACTTCACACCATGTGGAACGCGGGAAAGGTGCCCGCCCGCATGATTGAGGTGATCAGCCCGGCCGGATTTGAGCACTTCTTCTGGGGCCTCGCCAACCACATCGAAGCCGGACTGCCGGACCCCGAGACGGTCGAGAAACTCGCAGCCCACTTCGGCCTGCGCTTCGCCGAAGCGCCCTGGCTGCCAGACATTATCGCGCGCTACAACCTGACACCGCCGCAAATGTGAACCGCCCGGGCCACATTCGGCCCGGGCGGCGGCACGTGTGAACGCGGCACGTGTGAACTAGAGCGGGAACTTGCCGGACATCTCGAGCGTGCCCGCGCATGTCCAGGCTGACAGCCGTTCCTCGGCGGAGGGCCCTCCCTCGAGCGGGCTGGTGAGCCGCGGGCGCCGCACCCAGCATCCGGCTTCCTCGGCCACCAGCGCACCGGCGGCGAAGTCGTGTTCGTTCAGGCCCCGCTCACCGAAGGCATCGACTGTTCCGTCGGCGACCATGCACAGGTCCAGGGCCGCCGAGCCGAGCCGGCGCACATCGGCGAAGCCGTCCACGAAGCTGCCCAGCGCCGCGAACTGCTCCGCGCGCACCTCGGGGTCGTAGCTGAATCCGGTGGACAGGAGCTGGCCGGTGCGGCCGGGAACCGGACCGGTTAGCTGCACCCGCTTCCCGTCCTGTTCCAGCCACGCGCCGTGGCCCCGCGAGGCGTAGTACACACGCCCGAGCGCGGGCGCGTGCACGACGCCGGCCAGCCAGACGCCGTCGGAATCGGCAACCGCCACCGAGGTGGCGTAGTAAACGATGTTGCGGATGAAGTTGGTGGTGCCGTCGAGCGGATCAATGGACCACCGCAGCCCGGTCGGATCCTCGGGACGGGTTGTCCCGTGCTCCTCGCCGGTGATCACGTCGCCCGGACGCGCACTCCGGATGGCGGTGCGCACGGCTTCCTCGGCGGCAACATCGAAGGCGGTGACCCAGTCGCCGGCTTCGCCCTTGTTAGTCACCGTCCCCGAGTCCAGAGCGCCGCCGCTGCGTTCGGCAAGCACACCGGCACCGGCCGCCGCGGCGGCCTTGGCTACGTCGAGGAGCCCCGTTACGTCCAGGCGGCTTGCAGTATCCAGTGTCATTCGGAATCCTCCCCGTTACCCGAAACAGCGGTTGCCTCGGGATCGTCAGTTTCGGCGTCGGCCTCGACGGCGGCGGCGCCGGCCTCGTCAGCATTCGCCGGACCATTGGCCAGCAGCTCCCGGAAACCGTCCTCGTCCAGGATGGGCACACCCAACTGCTCGGCTTTGTCCCGCTTGGTGCCGCCGTTGTCACCGGCCACCAGATAGCTGGTCTTCTTCGACACCGACCCTGCCGCCTTGCCGCCCCGGACCAGGATGGCTTCCTTGGCCTCGTCGCGGCTGAAGCTTTCCAGGGTTCCGGTGACCACTACGGTCAAACCCTCGAGCGTGCGCGGAGTGGACTCGTCACGTTCGTCCTTCATGCGGACCCCGGCAGCTGCCCAGCGGTCGATGATTTCGACATGCCAGTCCTCGGCAAACCACTCCTTGAGCGCGGCTGCGATGGTGGGGCCGACGCCGTCCACGCTCGCGAGTTCTTCCTCGGATGCCTGCCGGATGGCGTCCATGGTGCCGAAGTGGTTGGCCAGGGCACGGGAGGCCCTCGGGCCGACGTGGCGGATGGAGAGCGCCACCAGGACGCGCCACAGCGGCTGTGTCTTGGCCTTTTCGAGTTCGGTGAAGAGCTTCCCGGTGGTGGCCGTCGGCTTGGACGGCGTCTTGGCCGTGCCCTTGCTGTAGAAGTAGGGCACCAGCTCGAACTCGCCGGTGGGAACACCCTTGGACCGCTTCTCGCGCCGGATCTTCACCGGTTCAAGGTCCTCCGGAGTCAGGTCAAAGAGGGCCGCCTCGCTGACCAGCGGCGGGACCTCAGGCTCCGTCGGCTGGGTCAGCGCGATCGCCGACTCCCAGCCCAGGGCCTCAATGTCGAACGCTCCCCGGCTGGCCACATGGAACACGCGCTCACGCAGCTGCGACGGGCAGGACTTGGCGTTGGGGCAGCGGATGTCCACGTCGCCTTCCTTCCCGGGAGCAAGCGGCGTGCCGCAGGATGGGCATTCCGTGGGCATCACGAAATCACGTACGGGTGGGTCCTGCTGGTCCCGGAGCGCCAGCACCGGGCCAACGATCTCCGGGATGACGTCCCCGGCTTTCCGGAGCACCACAATGTCGCCGATCTTGACGCCCTTGGCCTTGACCACGTCCTGGTTGTGCAGCGTGGCCATTCCCACAGTGGAGCCCGCCACCTTGACCGGTTCCATGATCCCGAACGGCGTGACCCGGCCGGTGCGCCCGACGTTGACGGCAATGTCCAGGAGCTTGGTGTGCACTTCCTCGGGCGGGTACTTATAGGCCACGGCCCAGCGCGGAACCCGGGTGGTGTAGCCCAGTGCGCGCTGGGTGGCGAAGTCGTCGACCTTCACCACGATGCCGTCGATCTCGTGGAGCAGGCTGTGCCGCTTGTCCCCGTAGTTGGCGATGAAGTCGAGTACCGCCGCCGGGCTGCCGAGAACCTCGAAGTACGGGCTGACCGGCAGCCCCCACTCCGCCAGCAGGCGGTAGGTCTCCGACTGGCTGGCGGCCTGTAGTCCCTCACGGGCACCGATCCCGTGGACGAACATCTGCAGCGGGCGCTTGGCGGTTTCCGCCGGGTCCTTCTGGCGGAGCGAGCCGGCCGCGGCATTGCGCGGGTTGGCCAGCGGCGCCTTGCCCGCCTCAATCAGCGCCTCGTTGAATTCGGCGAACGCCTTGGAGGGGATGAACACCTCGCCGCGGATTTCCACTTCGGCAGGAAAGCCGCTGCCTCGGAGCTGCTGCGGAATCTCATTGATGGTGAGCACGTTGTGCGTGATGTCCTCGCCGGTGGTGCCATCGCCGCGGGTGGCCGCCCGGACCAGCTTGCCGTCCCGGTAGAGCAGGTTTACGGCGAGGCCGTCGATTTTGAGCTCGGTCAGCCAGGCGGCCTGCGGATTGCCGGACTTGGCCACCCCCGCCTCCGCCTTGGCGATCCAGGCCTGCAGTTCCTCGATGGAGAACACGTCCTCCAGGCTGTACATGCGCTGGAGGTGTTCGACGGCGGCAAACGCCGCGGACACTTCCCCGCCTACCTCCTGGGTGGGCGAATCATTGGACACGAGCTCCGGATGCAGCGCCTCGAGTTCCTCCAGCCGGCGAAACAGCGCGTCGAACTCGGCATCCGAGACGAGCGGCTCGTCCTCCTGGTAGTACGCGAACCGGTACTTCCGGACGAGGTCCGCCAGGTTCTCGTACTCATCCCGTACCGACCCGGACGGAATCGCTTCCGGCTCAAGCTGGTCCGTTCCGGTGGCTGCGTTGTCTGTGGGGCCTGATGGTGTGCTCACAGACCTATCTTGCCCTACAGGCCGGACATTTTTCCGTGCCTGCAGAGCCCTACCAGTGGCCGGCGAGGCGGTTCCTGCTCCACAGCGCGAAGGCCAGCCCGCCAAGGCCCACCAGGAGGACGCCCCCCATGACGGCAAACAGGCCGAAGATACCGATGCCGGACCCCTTGTCGGCCACTACGACGGCGGCGGCCTGGCTCGCCTGGGCCTGGGTGGCGATCGGCTTGGTCCAGCTGGACTCGGCCGCCGGGGTGGAGGACGACGACGGGCCCGGGCTGGCGGAGGCCGTCGCCGCCGCGGAAGCAAAGGGTGTTGCCACCGGCACCGCCACCCCGGCGTCGGCCACCGGTGCGGCCGGGAGGACGGGCGCGGGTACGGCAGCCGAATCGACGGGTGCCGGACCAACGCGCGGCGCCGCAGGCGCCACCGGCTGTGCGGGCGCCGGGGCAGGAGCGGGTGCGGGGGCCTTCCGGGCCGGCGGCGGCGCCGGAGCAGGCGCCGGGGAAGACGGGGCGACAGGAACCGGCGTCGTCGGGGCCGGGGAACCGGACGACGGCGGTGCGATGGGAGCGGGCGACGCCGTGCACTGTTGCTCCGGAAGACAGGCTGCCTGGGCCGCTCCGGCGGCGCCGGTCACAGCCGTGAGAGCCAGCATGGCAGCGGCGATTCCGGGCAGCAGCGCGCCCCGCAGAAGAGGAAGACGGATCATGGGTACCTTTGCAGCCGCGCAGGACACTCCCGCACTGTGTTTGTCCCGGGTATCTTCCTACAGTCCTGCCCGGCGCGCCAAATTGACTACTGCCGGTTTTCCGGCGGCAATGCGACCTGGAGCTTGCGAACCTTGCCCCTGCCCACGATGTAACCGCGTCCCGGAATGAAGTCGTTGCCCACCCGTCCGAGTGACGTATTCAGCAGGCTGTCGCCGTCGATATCGCCCGGATTGATAAGGAGTCCCCGCCGGCCCGACCTGAAGGGCTGTGCCAGCGACCACGCCGATGACCAGGTGGACGTTTCGGATTCCCCGACCACCCACTGGTCGGCCTTGATGGACGCCGCCACGAGCCTTTCGATGCCGGACTCGGCCAGGGTGTCCGTGAACTCCGTGAGTCCTTCGATGAAGATGGCCACCTTGCCGGGATTGGCCGAGGCGTGGTCGGCGAGCGCTTCCACGGCCTCCTCGACGTCGTCGGCCCCCACCAGCGAGCGGTCCCAGACCGGCAGGGACGCCACGGCGGACTTCCGGGCGGCCAGGTAAACCAGTTCGGTGCCGGGATTGGACCGGCGCAGCGCATACGCCATGGTCACGAGGGCCACGGTCCGGCCGGCGCCCGGCGGGCCGGCAAGCAGCAGCGGGCCCTTGGCCATGAGCGTTGCCGGCTGCAGCGTTTCGTCGTCCACACCGATCACGGGAAGGTCCGGCAGCCCGGCTGGCAGGATGTCCAGGTCGATCTGCTCGGGGAGCCGCTCGATCCGCGGAGCCCTTTCCACGCCCTGGCGGAGCATCGCCTCGCTGAGTTTATGGACTTCGCGCGCCTGCAGGGCCAGGTTGGAGTTGCCGCCGAGGACGGCGAGCTGCACCTCGTGGCCGCCGAGCAGCCCGCGGCCCGGAGGCGAGGCCTGGCCCAGGACGTCCTTGGGCACGTCCATGGTCAGGTAGTCGTCCTCGGCGGACAGCCGGAGCACCAGCCGCCGCTGGATGGAGGCAAGCAACGACGCCGGCACGGAGTTGGGGCGGTCACCGGTGACGACGAGGTGGATGCCCAGGGGACGCCCGTCGGTGGCGAGCTGCAGGAAGAGGTCCCAGAGGCTGGAAAGCTTGCTGTATTCATAGGCCTCGCGGAAGGCCGACATGCCGTCGACCAGCACGAAGATGCGCTTTTCATCGGGCAGGCCGGCGAGCTCGCGGTACTCCCCGATCGTGGAGGCGCGGACCTCGGCGAAACGGCGTGCCCGGTCCTCGGCGAGCTCGCTGAGCCAGCGGAGGAGCCTGCCCACGCGCTCCACGTCGTCGCCGTCGATGATTCCGCCCACGTGCGGAAGCTCCTCGAGCATCTTGAGCCCGGCGGAGCCGCAGTCGATCCCGTAGACATGGACCGGTCCCCCGCGGGGCGTGACGGCGGCGGCGATGGCGATTCCCCGCAGGGCCGCGGACTTGCCGGCGCCACCTGTGCCGTAGACGGCCATGTTCCCGTCTTTGTCCGGTTCATAGAAGACGGTGGGCTGGTCCTGGTGGGCGGGGTCGTCCGCCACACCCAGCAGGAGCCGTTCGTCGGTGCGCGGGTTGGGCAGCAGCGAGAAGTCGTAGGTGGTGGCCAGTTCGTTCAGCCACGGCTTCCGCGGCGGTTCGATGGCCAGCCGGTCCGCCGCGGCGATGACGTTGGCGGTCATCCTGGCAATGTCGTTGGGCCCGGCCGGTTCGTCCGGCACGGCGGTGTCAGGGGCTGGAGTTTCCCAGGCTGGACCGGACCCGAAGGCCATTTCCACGATGTCGATCTGCGGGTTCTGCGGCCTTTCGGTGGTCCAGCCGCCGGCGTACCCCGTCTGGAAACCCTGGATGCGGCCGGGGCCGGTTTTCGCCGCGCCGCGGCCGGGAATGGAGGGGTCGAAGTACGCGGCATCCGGCACGCCCAGGATGTCCGTGGCGTCGTCCTCGTCGGCCATGCGCAGCGCCACCCGAAGGTTCGTGTTGGCGCGCAGGCTTTCCTTGATGACGCCGGCGGGGCGCTGCGTGGCGAGGATCAGGTGCAGGCCCAGGGACCGGCCGCGGGCGGCCACGTCCACCACGCCGTCCACGAACTCGGGCACCTCGGTGGCCAGGGCGGCGAATTCATCCACCACGATCACCAGGTAGGGCGGGGCCTCGGGGTCCGCCTCGCGCTGCAGTGCGAGCAGGTCCTTGGCCTTTTTCCTGTTGAGCAGGCGTTCCCGGTAGTGGAGCTCAGCCCGCAGCGAGGTGAGGGCGCGGCGCACGAGGTGTGGCGAAAGGTCGGTCACCAGGCCCACGGTGTGCGGCAGGCGGACGCAGTCGGCAAACGCGGCGCCGCCCTTGTAGTCCACGAACAGGAAGCTGACGCGGTCCGGGCTGTACGCGGTGGCCATGCCCATGACCCACGACTGTAGGAACTCGGACTTGCCGGCGCCGGTGGTGCCGCCAACGAGAGCATGCGGGCCCTCGTTCTTGAGGTCCAGGTGCAGCGGCTCCACACCCTTGGAACCCACCAGGGCACGCAGCGAACCGTTGTCCTTGCGGTTCGCGGCGGCGGTCGACCGGACGGAGTTGTTCTCCTGCCAGCGTTCCGCCACGGCCTGCGGGTTGTCGAGAAAGTCCTTGCCCACCAGCGCCGCATAAGACACCGCCCGGGGAAGGTTCGAGTCGTCCTCCACCGGTTTGCCGGCGTCGACCACGGGCGAGAGCATGCGGGCCAACTGGCCTGCCAGTTCGGCATCGAGGCTTTCACAGCTCACGGGGTAGGTGTGGCGCCCCAGCCGGACATGGCCGGTGGTGGTGCCGTGCTCGCCGTCCACTGCCATGAAGTCACGGCAGGCGGCCGGAAGGGATTCGACGCCGGCAGCCACCCACAGGACATGGACACCGGTATCGGGTCCGCGCTCCACGAGCCGGGTCAGCCGGCCGCGGTCCACGGGGGCATCATCCTCGACGATCACCAGCACCGACGGCAGCACCGACGGCGGAACGTCTGCGGCTTCCTCCGTGATGCCGGGCCGGTGCATAGGACCCTGCAAACGGGCGCCCTGTGACCGCATGGCGCCCTCCCGGAGTTCCACCAGGTCCTCGACCCGGGCCAGCAGGCTGGTGCCGCCTGCCGAGCCGGCCGCCAGGTGGTCGCCGCTGAGGGGGCTATGGCTGGAGCCGACGTGCGGCAGCCACTGCAGCCAGTTCCAGCGTTCCCGGGACCGGGCCGAGGTGATGGCGGCCACGGCAACTTCCGCCGGGGAATGAAGGCCCACGAGCTGCAGCACCACGCCCCGTGCCACCTCATCAACCAGTCCGCGCGGACCGGCAAGGCCGAAGGAGCCGGCGGACCGGAGCTGGGACACCACCGGCACACCCTCGATCTGCCGGAACTGGTCCAGGCAGTCCTCGATCTCGCGCCGGTATTCTGTCTCGGTTTCCGCGGTGTTCGGCTCCTCGAACGGAATCCGGGAAGGCACCGTGCCGAGCCCGAACCGGAGCGCCAGGAACCCGGAGTGCTCCGGCCGGTGGGTCCAAAGCAGCGGGCCAAGCTTGTAGATGGAGTCGACGGTATCGCTGACGGACGGCGCTTCCTGGAGCCGGACGGCCCGCTCCACCCGCTGCAGTTCTGTGGTTTCCTGGCGGAAAGCGGCCATCGCCGTCCGGAACTCCTTCAGCTGTACCTTGCGCTCCCGTTTGCTTTGCAGCTTCTGGTCCACGTAATGGCCCACGATGAACAGCGGCATCATCAGCATGAACAGCATGGACAGCAGGCTCTGGGTCACCGCGAAAAGGACCGCGCCCATCATCAGCGGCGCGATCAGCATGATGAAGGGGAAAGGGTGGTGGTCCTGCCGCTTAGGTCCGGCGGGGGGCACCCGCTTGCCGGGGGCAAACCGGGGCACCACCCGCGGGGAGCGGTTGAAGTCCACGAGGGGCGACGTCGGGGCTGCCGCGCCGCTGCGTGCCAGCGGCACCACGGTCAGCTCGGTGTCGCCGAGCATGACAGTGTCGGAGGAATTCAGCGTGGCGCGCGTGACGGGCAGTCCGTCCATCTGGAGGCCGTTGGCGGAGTTCGTGTCGACGATTTCGATGCTCTCGCCCACGGTGATCCGGGCGTGCCGCTTGGACGTCAGGGGGTCGGTGAGCCGGACGTCCACGTCCCGGTCCCGGCCGATGTAGCTGGTGCCGGAGGGCAGCGAAAATTCCCGTCCGACGTCGGGACCGGAGACTATGCGCAGGGTCGCGGCGGCCGGACCGCGGTCCGAGGCGGGGCCGGCGTCGTTCGGGTTACCGAAATGGCTGCTGACCCGGGTGAGCGAAACGACCGACCCGGGCCGTAGCCCGGATTCGAGGAGGTTGTCCGCCCGGTCCAGGACGATGCCGCGCATGCCGCCGGCCACGAATGCCTCGTCGATCCGGAGTGAAAGGTTCGGCGGTGCGGGCTCCTGCCGCCGGGCGGGGTCGGCCGTCCACAGTTCGGTGGCGATGTCCGCGACGGTGGCCCGGCCGTCCACGGTGACGGCCAGGTCCTTGGCCTCCGCGGGGTCCCTGCGCAGGGTCAGTCGGATCCTCATGCGTCGCTGTCCCCGCGCATCTTTTCGAGCAGGTGAAGGTCGCCGGCGGTGACCAGGTGCGAGGTGACTGCGTGTTCCACGAGGCGTGCGCGGCGGTTGGTGGCGAGCTTGCCGCCACCGCCGCGGAGGCCGGCCACTCCAGCACGGTCCAGTTTGTCGCACACGTTATCCAGCTTGCGGTTGAAACGGGTGAGGGCCCAGCCGAGGGCCCGGGCCGCCTCCGCGGAGGACGGAATGGCGCTGAAGCCGGTGCCTTCGCGCCGGAGCATGGGTTCCGCGAGCGCGACGATGAGGGCTTTCTGGGAGTCAGTGAAGACCACCGGGCCGATGGTGGTGTCCCCGCCGCTGGATTCGCTGCTGGTCTCCTGCCGGAACTGCGGCGTTTTCAGGTGGACGGCGAATTCATAGGTGGTTGGCCCGGCGGTGAAGATGACGCTGGTATGACTGAAGACGAGCGGCAGCCGGGCGCCCGGCGAGAGCCATGCCTGCATGCCGCCGGATCCGTCGGCCACCGTGGCGGAGAGCCGGCTGCCCACGTTGCTGAGCCACCAGATGCCGTCATACCTGGCAATCTGCAGGAAGCGCCGGTGCAGGTACGGGTTGTCGTCCACCTCGAGGTCGCCCTCGCGGCCGATGCTGAAGATGTCCTCTTCGGTCGGCTCGTACCACTCGCCGCAGAAATCTATGGCCAGGTCTCCCATGTTTTCCTGTCTTGTTGTTGGGGCAGTTGATGCCGGGCGGCTCATTGCGCTGCCAGTGCTATCGCTGGCGCGTGCTATCGGCAGGCGATGGAGTCCTCGCCGGCCGGTGATGCGGATCCGTCGCTGCGGACGATGATCACCTGGACGCAGGTGGGTTCCGCCGGGTTCGCCGTGACGTCCACCCGGGTGGCCGACGTCGACAGGTAGCTTCCGCCGCCCTTGACCGTCTTGATCCGCCACTTGTAGGTGTCCGCGGGTTTCGGCTGCGGGTTGGTCCAGGTGAAGCGGACCTTCCCCTGCGCGCCGGCAGTGCCGGCGAGCTTTGCGACGTCGGGCACGGACCCGTCGTCGACGGCGTCGGCGGGCTGCTTGCTGACCGTTTCGGTGGGCCGGGCCTCCGGCTGCGGCGCGGCTGATGCCACCACAATCCCCACGATGACCGCCAGCACCAGCAGCGTTCCACCGGAGATGGCGAGCCACAGATTGCGTTTCCCGTGGTCCGCAGGCCGGTTTCCGGGCTGGCCGCGTGCGTCATCCTCCCCAACCGTGGGCCGGATGCTGCGCAGGACCGTGGCATCGGCCCAGTCGCCGGCGGCAGGTGCAATGAACGGCGCAGGCTCCCGCGCCGGCCCCGGCGCCGGTGCAGCAGGGCCCGGCGACCGCCCAATAACCGGTCCCGGCCCCGGATTCCGCGCAGGGGTTGATGCGGCGGTGCCTCCCCCGTTCAGCGGTTGGGTGCGGGCCGGGAAGGTGGGGGCGCTTCCGGTCCGGTCCGGGTCTATGGAGGCGACATTCCGGACGCGCGTTTCCTCCACGCCGTCGTCCGCGTGCACGTCGTCCTGCTGGCGTTCCTCGAGCACTTCGAACGGCGTGACGGACAGGTTGAGCTCGGCCTGGATCCGCTGGAGTGCGAGGGCGAAGGCGTGGGCCGACGAATAGCGTGAGGCCGGCGATTTGGCCATCGCCGTTGCCAGTGCCAGTTCGAGGGATTCCGGCACGTCGGCACGGCCCAGCCGGGGCACTGGGACGTTGGTGATGCGCGAGATGAGCTCGCGCTGGGAGTTGTCGGCTCCCGGCAGCACGAACGGCGACCGTCCGGCGAGCAGCGTGTAGAGCGTGGCGCCGAGGGCCCACACGTCCACCAGCACGCCGTCGACATTGCCGTCCCTGAACTGCTCCGGCGGGGACCACGGGATGGACATCCCGGCGTCCTCGTCGACGTCGCCGGCCAGCGTGCCGGAGATGCCGAAGTCGGTGAGGGCCGGGCGGTTGTAGTCGGTGACCAGGATATTGGCGGGCTTGATGTCCCGGTGGGCGATGCCGGCCCGGTGCGCCGTTTCGACGGCGGAGGCCACCTGGATGCCGACGGCCAGGACTTCATCCACGCTGAAGCGCTGCCGGCGGTACCGGACGTCCAGGCTTGGCCGCGAGCAGAACTCCATGGCCAGGTAGGAGTGGCCGTCCTCGGTGACCTCGGCTTCAAAGATGGTGACGATGAAGGGGTGCGAAGACAGCTGCGCCATCAGGTTGGCCTCGGACTCAAACCGGCGGCGGGCGCCGTCCGTCTTGAGGCCGGACAGCAGCACCTTCACGGCCACCTTGCGGCGCGGCCGGTCCTGCTCGTAGAGGTAGACGTCGGAGAAGCCGCCCGATCCGAGCAGGCTCACGTAGCTGAAACCGGGGATGCGGGGCGGTGGCGCCGCCGGCCGCTTGGAACTCACAGGATCTCCTCAAAACGCAACGAAACGTCATCGCCGAGTTCTGCGATATCGCCGTCCAGGACAATGGCCATTTCATTCTGGGCGAGGCGCCGCGGCGGTTGCCCCACGCGGACCAGCACGGTGCCGTTGGTGGCTTTCAGGTCGCACAGCATCACGTGCCAGCCCTCCAGCCGGACCTCCACGTGCGACCTCGAGATGTCGCCGCCGGGGCTGGCCACCTGGACCAGCCGCGGCATGGTGCCGCCCTGGACCCTGGACACGGACGGCTGCCGTCCGATCACCAGCGACTGTTCGAGCTCGATCAGCTCCCCCGTGGACAGCCGCAGCCGGCCCAGCCTGGGGCGCGGCACTTGGACGGCGACGTCCGGAAGCTGCGCCCCGCAGGTGAAACACTGGCCGCTGGTGGGAGGGTTGGCGTGGCCGCCCGGGCACACCCGGGCCAGCACGACGGGGCCGGTGCCCGCCCCAACGCCCTGGCCGGGTTCCTGACCCTGTCCAGCCTGCTGCGCTCCGGAGGTGGGAAGATCGCTCTTCAGGATGGTCTGCCCGTCGTGGTCCCCTTCAGCTGCCTCACCGGACCCGGGAACGGCAATGAACGACGGCGGCGTCTGTGCTCCTGCGAACGACGCCGGGACCTCCCGTGCCGGGGCACGGCCGCCGCCGGTCGCCCACGGCACCGAATCGATCAGCCCCGCCGGTGAAGGGGCTGACGGGGGTGCCGGAACGGCCGTTCCCTGTCCGGCCGTGTCTGGATCGCCTGTTTCCCTGCCCGCCGTCCCTGGAACAGCCGTCTCCCCCACTGCCGGAGCACCGCCGTCGTCCTCCTGGCCGGTCCGCACGGCGGCGTCCTCAATGCTGCGAACCACGGTCTTGTCCCAGAGGTGGTCGTACGAGCCGGTGAGCTCGGTGGCCGGATTGTCCTCCAGCGCAGGTGCCGCCTGCACCGGTACTTCCTGATTCGGTGCGTCCTGCGGCAGTGCTTCGTGCGGCGGAGCGTCCTCGGGCGGTGTCCCGGGAGGGACGGCGCCGGCCTCGGTGAATCCCGTGACGGTTTCCTGCAGCCCCACAACAGTTTCTGCCGAAGCTTCATCCCCTGCCCCTGCCGTCAAGGGCAGGTCCTCGCCGGGCGCCATCATGGTCTCGGCCGACGCCTCCGAAGAAGCCTCCGAAGAAATTGCAACGTTGTCCGGCGCACCTGTCAGGGAACTGCCGGGTCCGGTGACGCTGACGCAGAGAGACTGCAGAAGCACGGCCCCTTCCACGACGGGCAATGCCTGCACTGTAGGCACCGCGGCTGCAGCCACGGCAACGCTGAACCACTCGGGTGCGTCCAGCCACCGCTCGGTCCAGGTGGTGACGTTCCGGCCGTCGAGGGTCACCGGACCCGACGGCAGCTGGACCGTCAGGTCGATGTCGCCGCGCAGGAATACCCGCAGCGACTCGCTATACCCGATGATCCCGAACCACGGGCTGGCGGACAGCGGTGCGCCTAACCCTCCCGCCACCGCATGGAGTACCTCGGCCGCGTCCGGGCGCCCCGCAAGCATGTCCCACACCGTGCTGACCAGCGGCACCGGGGTGGCGGGGTCCAGGATCACCACAGTTCCCGACCTGATGAGGCCTAGCCACCCGCCGGGGACGTAGCTAGCTGCGGCCATTGGCAGCGTCCTCGCCTCCGGCACGCGGCAGCGTGTCCTCCTCTTCGGCGTCGGCGGCAGCCCTGGGCGCCGTCGTGGCCACACCGGCATCGTTGAGCACGTTCCTGGCGTCGACGACGATCACGGTGATGTTGTCCCGCCCTCCACGCCGCAATGCCGCCTGGATGAGCGCGTCCACGGCCTCCTGCGGGTCCTCGACCGTGCTGAGGACGTCCCGTATCTGTTCGTCGGTCAGTTCCCCGTTAAGGCCGTCCGAGCACACCATCATCCGGTCGCCTTCCTCTATCGGCAGGAGCCAGTAATCGGCCTCGGTCTCGTCGCCCGCGCCCAGCGCGCGCGTCACGACGTGCCGGCGGGGATGCACGGCGGCCTCCTCGGCGGTGATCTCGCCGCGCTCGACGAGCTCCTGGACCTCGGAGTGATCCACGCTTACCTGGGCGAGCCGGCCCCGGCTCAGCCGGTAGGTCCGGGAATCCCCGATGTTCATCACCAGCCAGTAGGGAACGCCCATCTGCTCCACCACCACCACGCCGCTGAGGGTGGTTCCCGCCCGCGAGCCGGTGGCTGTGCGGATGGATTCGTCGGCGCCGGCCAGGTACTGCTGCAGCACGCCGGCGGTGGCCGTTCGCTCCCCCGTGGCCAACTGCGGCAGCTGGGCCAGCGCCCGCACGCACATGCCGCTGGCCACCTCGCCGGCTTCATGGCCGCCCATGCCGTCTGCGACGGCGAATATGGGGTCCGCGGCAATGTAGGAGTCCTCATTGAGCTCGCGGCGGAGGCCTCGGTCCGTTCCGTAGCCGTAGCTCAGCTTGAGGCCGGGCTCGCTGCCGGTCTCTGGGGTGCCGGCCGCCTGCTGTGAATTCATGCGTGTCCTACGTTCAAGGTGCGGTCCCCGAAATGAACTGTGGTTCCGGGGCTGACAAATGCGGGCACGCCCGGCTGCAGCGCTGTGCGCATGCCGTCGGGTGTGGTGACGGCGCTGCCGTTGGTCGAGTGGCGGTCGGTGACCCAGACGCCCGTGCCGTCCTTGAGCAGGTGGAGGTGCGTCTTGGAAATGGTCCTGCCGTGATCCGGGACCGGCAGCAGCTGCACCTGCGATTCCCCGGCAGCGGGGGCAGGGTTCCGGCCGATCAGGACCGTCTGTTCCAGGCGGAAGTCGCGGCCGTCGTCCAGCGTTATCCTCAGCAACGCCTCAGGCGCGTCCTGGCGCACCCCGGCGCGCACCTGGGTGCGGTCCATGGCGTCGTCCGGGTGAACAGGGTTGTCCGGGTGAATCGGGTTATCCGGGTGAATCTGGTTATCCGGGTGAACTGGGGGTACGGGGTGAATTGTGGCTGCAGGCGGTGCTGCCTCAACCGTGGTCGGAGAAGCAACCCTGGTCGGAGAAGCAACCGGCGAGGCCACCTGCTGCACCGGCGGAAGATCCAGGGGCGCGAAACTGTGCGGTCCTTCGATGCCGCCGGTAGCGACGGGATTGCGGCCGGCGGCGACGTCAAAGACGAGGGTTTTGGCGGCGCGGTCATGCCATCCACGGAGGCCGCCGTTCCGGTCCCAGGCGCTGGACACCACGACCACCACAGCCCAGGCCGCCCCGAGGAGAACCAACGGTCCCAGGATCAGCAGGGCGGCGTCGAACCACTTGAAAGCTGCCACCAGTACTGCGGCAAGGACAGCCAGCAGGATGCCGGCACCGGTCACGATGCCACGGAGGAACACAGCGCCCAGGCCCGGCGCGTACCCGTCCCTGTCGGCGCTGCGGATGCCCATGAGCTGGTTGCCGATGGTGTTGCCGGAGCGGCCCTCGACACTTGCGACGGCGAACGCGTACACCAAGGTCAGTCCGGCTCCAATGCTCCCCAGGAGCGCCAGCATGCTTGTGTCGTAGATGATGAGCCCGGCGCTGCGGGTGCTCGTGATGCCGGCGAAGCCGAAAGACAGCAGAACCGTCAGGATGGCCACCGGTGCCAGCCAGTCGAGGACGGCGGCGCCGAGACGCTTGCCCGGCGCCGCCGGAACCAGCGTAAGCGTGCCTGACATGTCCGATCCTTCCCCCAGCCCTACCGGGATGCTACCGGGAATCGGGGCGGCTTGCCTCCCGCCCCGGCCGGCAGTGACTCCCCAAACGGGCAAGACTCCTCCGCCGGGGCGGGCTTCGCCGTTAGACGGGCCTTCTCCGTCGGGCCGGACCGCCCGGTCGAGCCCGGCACCGCGGTGCACCGCTCCCCGATTGGGCAGCGGCGTCCCGCACGCGCCGCAAAAGCTGGCCCCAGTACGGACCGGCTGTCCGCAGCGCACGCACGGCCCTGTTCCATCGCCGCCTCCAGGCCCATCGGCAGTTACAGGCCCATCGGCAGTTACGGGCCCCTCGGCAGTTACGGGCCCCTCGGCAGTTACGGGCCCCTGGGCAGATATAGGCCGCTCGCCCGTCCCAGGCAAACCGTTCACCGCCGGAACCCCCGCGCGGCCAGGGCAGCCCGGGCCTCGGCCAGCAGCGACCGGGGCGAGAACCGCGCCTGCTGGCGCCGCCAGAAGCCGACCGTTTCCGTCATCTCCTTGAGCGAGCCGTCCACGATATCCCAGTACTCCCGGACCTCATCCTCACTGGGCTGGCCGGCCCCGAAGATGGAGGCGTCAGCCCGGTGCGCCAGCAGGGTTGTGGTGGTCCCTGCGGCGGGGAACGCTTCAGCGACTACCGCCGCCGTTTCCCGCCTGGTGGCACGGTTGTCCACGGCGGCGCCCATATCCGTTGCCAGGCTGAGGACCTCGTTCCAGCCACCGCCGACGCGCTGGGCAGGACCGCCGTCGGTGAAGCGGACCTTCCGGCGCCGGGACTTGAGCAGCGCAATGAGCAGCAGCGGCAGGGCAAGGGCGCCGACGGGAATCGCGGCGATGCCGATTGCCGTGAGGATTGGTCCCCACACAAGCCAGGGGTTGTTTTTCTTCTCGTCGGCGTCGAGGGCGTCGGGTGAGGAGTCCGGCGGCAGGTCGGCCGGTTCCTGCGGCGGTGGCGGCGGCTGCAGGACCTGGGGCTTCGGCTTGGACTTGTTTTCCGGGTCCGGCGGGATGGGAATGTTGTCCTTGGGCGGTGTGGGGTCGAAGGCCACCCAGCCAACCCGGTCGAACGCCACCTCCACCCAGGCGTGGACGTCCTTGCCCAGGATCTTGATTTCGCCGGCACCGTTCTCCGGGCTCTTCGGATCGGGGTAAAAGCCCATGACCACGCGCGAGGGGATCCCCAGGTGCCGCAGCATGAGGGACATCGCCACCGCGTACTGCTCATCGTCGCCCAGCATCTGTTTGGCGGTCAGCAGGTCGCGGATGCGCGCCGCGCCGTGCCCGGAGACGCTGGGAAGCTGCCCGTCGGCGATGAGCCCGTTGCTGAAGGCCCCCTCCTTCTGGAAGTGGGCCTCGATCTGCCGGACCTGATCCACGGCCGTCGGGGCGTCGGCGGCCAGGTCATTGGCCTGGGCGCCCACCACCGGCGGGACGTCGGTGGTGTCCGGCAGGCTGACCTTGGCGAAGTCGTACTGCGTCAGCTGGCCGTGCTCCAGCTTCACCGGGTCCGAAACCTGGACGGTGTAGGAATCGCCCCGGGACAGGCCCTGGGTGGTCACCGCGGTATCGGTGCCGGAGTTGAAGTACAGCCCCGACGCGGCGGCGGAGGAACCGGGGCCAAAGCTGAGTCCGGTGGTTTTCCGTCCGCCCGGGACGAAGTAGCCCTGGTAGTCGTCAATGCTGATGTCCAGGCTGTAGTCGTTCGTCGGCACCGGGTCCGTGGAGTCGGCCAGTGTGTTGATCGATTTCGCGTCACCAACCTTGCTGAAGCTGCCCGAGCCGTTGGGATCCATGGTGTAGTTGGTGCCGTTGAAGGAATCGAGTGCTCCGAGCCGCACCCGCGCGTCCTTGGGCAGCCCCTTGACGGTGAACAGGGCGTCGTCCTTCCTGTCCTTGACGTAGTTGCGGAAGCTCGCCAGCGGCGTGACGTAGGCCTTGGGATCAAAGGGCGGTACGACGACGTTGCGGAGGACGCGCCGCTCGTCGCCGCCGTCGATAAGCGGCGAAACCGCCGCGGTGATGGCCACCGTCGCCGCCAGCACGGCGGCTCCGGCCGCCAGGCGGCGCACGCGCGCCTTTCCGGCAGTTCCGGGGTCGTGCTGAGGACAGTTCACCGAGACCTTGTGGGTGTCGCGCCGGCGCAGTGCGTCCCGCCGGAAGGTGGCCCAGGCGATGCCCACCACCGTCAGCGCGATGCCCCTTTCCACCGTCAGGAACCCGGCGTTGGTGCTGAAGGCGATGCCAGTGACGAACAGGACCAGGACCGGCAGCAGCGGCCAGTAAGGGCTCCGCATCCGCCAGGTGAGGACGCCGGCGGCGGCTGCCGTGATGAGTGAGCTCAGGAAGGGGACAATCAGGACGCCGCCTGCGGTGCCCACGGGCACTCCCACGGTCAGCATGTCCTTCCAGGAGAAGACGACGCCGAGCAGCAGCGTCCGTAGCGATTCCATGCTGGGGATGAACCCCGCGACTGCGGCGTCGGGCACCGCGAGGGCCGTCCCCAGCACCAGGTAGGTGCCGAAGGCAAAGGCCGTGGTGATCAGCAGCCCCAGCCGGAAATGGGCATTGCAGGCAGCGGTGGCCAGGCCCAGGATAATCCCGCCAAAACCGGCAACCAGGTAATACGGGTCGCCGCCGAAGCTGAGGCTGAACCCGAGGACACCCAGCCCGAGCAGAACGGTGAGGGCACCGCCGTCGAGCAGAAGATGCCACAGCGGCCGGCCATCGGCAAAAGCGGACCCAGCCGCCCGCGCGACCGGACGGCGGGGGCGGTCTGGACGGCCTGAACGGTCTGAACGGTTTGGCTGAACCGAGCGACGGGGGCGGAGACCGGTGGCCTCACTCATGCTGCAGCCTTTCGCAGGACGGAGGGAAGCTCGGAGAGGTCACCGACCGTGAGGACGGTCAGTTCGCCGATGTTGGCGCGGGCCGGGGCAGCGCCGGCGTCAGCGAGCACAGCAAGGCTCCGGACGCCGGGCGGCACCGAGGCTGCGGCCGAGCGGAGCTGGGTGGGCGTCACCTGGCTGCCCACCACGAAGAAGACCACGGAGGCGTTGGGCACAGTATCGGCAAGCGTGCGGGCGAGGTCCACGGCGGACTTTCGCAGCGGCGTGCCGACGATCCGGGTCATATCGTCCAGCATGTTGCGGCCTGTCCCGCAGCGCAGCGGACCAGCCTGGGTCAGGACGTCCAGCTCCCGCTGTTCGCGGATGGCCTGCCGGCCGATTGACGCGGCTGCCGATATGGCCAGCTCGAATTCCTCTTCCGACGCGTATTCGTCCGTGTTGATGGACAGCGAAATGGCCAGGTGGGCGCGGCGGGTTTCCTCGAACTGGCGGACCATCAGCTTGTTGGTCCGGGCAGTGGTTTTCCAGTGGATGTGCCGCCGGTCGTCCCCCGGGACGTAGTCGCGCAGCGCGTGGAAGGAAACGTCCGCGCTGGAGAGCTCCGTGGTGGGCATGCCCTCCAGGTCGCGGATGAACCCCCCGGCCGAACCAGCCAGCGCCACGGTCCGGGGATGCACAAAGAGGTCCTCCGGTTCCGTCCAGAGCACCTGCCGGCGGAGCAGGTGCAGCGGATCGGCCCGGACGGAGCGCACCGGACCCACCACGATGACGGCCCTGCGCGCCGTCGGGATGGTGAAGAGGTCCTCGTGCACCTGCTGCGGCTTCATGCGCGGCAGGTGGAACACTGCGGTGGCTGCACCGACGGGCAGTTCGAGGTCAGCCGGCAGGAGCGGCCGGGCAGAGGTGTTGGAAACGGCGATGCTTCCGACAGCGCTGTCCCCCACCGCCACCCGGGTGCGGGCGAGGTCGAGCAGGACCCCGTACGAGGAACGGCCCAGGATAAAGCCGACGGCGATGACGAAGAGCACCAGCGCCGCAATGGCTGCCGCTTTGGCTTCCTGCCAGCCGTAGGCGTTCCCGGCCACCCACAGGAGAATCGCAGCGGCCAGCACGGACCAGCCCAGGACGCTCACCACTGACAGCACGGGCCGTACGCGGCGCCCCCAGACGCCGTCGGCTATCCGCCTGGCCGGAGCAAGCGCGAGGCGTGCAGTGCTGCTGACATCCGACCACACCTTGGACGGGCGGCCTTGGAGCTGCATCTTGGGCAGCCGCATGCCGGACAGCCGGGCCTTTGGTAGCCGCACCCTAAACCGCCGCATTTGAGACAGCCGCATTTTCGACAGCGGCATTTTAGACAGCGGCGCGCTGCTGCGGCGCTGCGACATCGGCCAGCACACGTCCCAGAACGGCCTCGGCTGTGGCCCCGGAGAATTCGGCTTCGGGATCCATCACGAAACGGTGGGTCCAGACGACAGCGGCGAGGTCCTTGATGTCGTCCGGCAGCACAAAGTTGCGGCCCTGGCTGGCGGCCCACACCTTGGCTGCCCGGACCATGGCGAGGGCCCCGCGGACCGAGACACCCAGACGGGTCTCAGGAGCGTTGCGGGTTTCCTCGCAGAGCCGGGAGATATATTCCAGCACCGCGGTATCGACGTGTGTGGTGGCGGCGAGGTCCGCCATGTCGGCCACGGCCTGCGTGGTGATCACGGGCCGCAGGTCCCGTGACCGGTCCTTGAGGTTGGTGCCGCCCAGGAGCTGGACGGTGGAGGCGTGGTCCGGGTACCCGATGGAGGTCTTGAGCAGGAAGCGGTCCAGCTGGGCCTCGGGCAGCCGGTAGGTGCCGGCCTGCTCGATCGGGTTCTGGGTGGCCAGCACCATGAACGGCCGGCCGGCGTCATAGGTGGTGCCGTCCACGGTGACCCGGGACTCTTCCATGACTTCCAGCAGCGCCGACTGTGTCTTGGGCGAGGCGCGGTTGATTTCGTCCGCGAGCACGATGTTGCTGAAGATCGGTCCCTTGTGGAACTCGAACCGCTGGGTTTTCTGGTCATAGATGGTCACGCCGGTGACATCGGAGGGCAGCAGGTCAGGGGTGAACTGGATGCGGCTGTTGGAGCCCTGGACGGTGGCGGCGAGGGCCCGGGCCAACGAGGTCTTGCCGGTGCCGGGCGCGTCTTCGAAGAGGACGTGGCCCTCGGCGAGCATCGCGGTGAAGGTCAGGCTGATGACGTGGGACTTGCCCAGGACGGCCTGGCCCACGTTGGCGACGAGCTTTTCGAACGTCCCCGCGAACCAGGCGGCCTGCTCGCTAGTCATTGTCATGGTTGGTTCCTCTTCTGTGTCATTCCAGGGATATTCGTTCTCAGCAGGCGGTGCCGCTCAAGGCGGTGGCGCTCAAAAAGGTGGCTCGGCACGGTCAGCACTGCCCCACGCCGGGGCCCCGGATGTCCACGGTGATGCCCTTGACGTACCAGCCGTCGTGCGGCCCGCCGTTCATCTTGTACCAGCGGCTGCCGTTGTTGTAGATGTCGGCCCAGCAGGGTGTAGTGATCCAGCCGTCGGAATAAGACACCCAGTTGGCGTCGCTGCCGCCGCAGCTGCGCGTCGCGGCGTTGTACCGGTCGGGGACGCCGGGCTTGCCGGGGCAGCTGTTGTTGTCGGACCGCTTGACCCTGACCTCCGTCAGCGGAGGGGCAGGGTCTGCGCCTGACGTGGCGGCTGCGGAGTCGGACCGGCCGCAATCCTTGATTCCGTCGGTGCCGTTGCAGGCCCGGACCGCCAGCGTGTGTCGCTGGCCCCAGCCGCCGCCCGCGTGGTTGTACTGCCGGCTCAGGCCCACGGACTTGAACCCGGTGCCGTCAAAGTCCACTTCGTAGCGGTTGATGGCCTTGCCGTTGTCGTTCGGCGCGCTCCAGGTCCAGTGCACCTGGCTGTCTCCCGCGCCGGACGTGCCGCCGGTGACCACCGGTGCGGCGGGCGGACCGTACGGAACGGCCGAGCCGATGGCCTTGCCATCACCGGAAACGTTGTTCTTGGTGGAGGAGGCGATGATGTTCACCGTAACGTTCCTGCCGTTGGGCTGCCCGTAAATGGTGCCGCCGCCCGCGCTGATCGGCCCCGATCCGTAGGCCGTGGACCAGCGGTAAGCGATCTCCGACGCCTGTGAACCGTTCCGCTGCGCGTCCGTCAATGGTGTGAACGTGATCCTGAGCTGGCCGGAGTTGCCGGGCGCCGTCACAGTTCCGCCGTTCACCGTCCCCGGCTTGCCGGCGGCCCGGACCGGCGCGGACTGCGCGCTGGTTCCGGACGTGCCAGCCTTGTTCGTGGCGGAAACCGTGAACGTATAATCCGCCTCCGAATTGTCCACGGTGACGTTCAGGGACGTTCCGGAGGCCACCTTTTGGCTCTTGACCGCCGCGCCTCCGTGCATGGTGGTCAGCGTGTAGGCAGAGACGGCATCGCCGTTGTTGTCCGGCGCGGTCCAGCTCACGTTCAGCTGGGTCTGGCTGCCCACCGAGCCGGCCCCGGCGGCGCTGGGGGCCGCCGGGGTAACGGGCACGCCGGCCGGCACCTCGGCCGCGGAGTAGGTGCTCCACTCCGAAGGGTCCTTCGCATCGTTGCGGGCGAGGACACGCACCTTGTAGGCCACGCCGTTGGTGAGTCCCTTCCAGACGTAGCTGGTGGACGTCAGGTTCTGGATCTGCGGGTTCTGGCCGCTGGGCGCCGGCGAGATTTCGAGATCGTAGGACTTGACCGGCGAGCCCTTGCTGGCAGGCGCCTTCCAGGCAATGGAGAGCTGCTTGTCACCGAACTTTAGCGACGGAGCCAGCGGCATCTCGGGTTTGACGTCCGGCCGGACCTCCGCCGAGGCAGGTGAGCGCTCGGATTCGCCGAAGTCGTTGGTGGCCGTCACCTGGAAGTGGTACTTGGTGTTGTTCACGAGGTTATTCAGCGTGCAGGAGTTGGCCGGGCAGTCCTGCCGGTAGCCGGCTTCGCCGTAGACCGTGTACTTGGCGATGGGCGAACCCCGGTCCGCGGGCGCAGTCCAGTTCAGCAGCGCGGTCCGGTCACCCACGCTCTGCGCCTGTGGCGTGGTGGGTGCGAGGGGCTTGTCCTTGACGGTGAGCCGGATGCGGGCGGTGGCGTACCGGGATGCGTCCTCGGTCTTGTCCCCCACGGTGTAGGACACAATCAGGGTCCCGGAGAACCCGGCCAACGGCGTGACGGTCACCGAGTCGCCACTGATGGCGGCGGCGCCCTGGCCGGTTTCCGTGGCCACGCCGATGATCTTCAGCGGTGTGTCGGGGAACGGGTTGGAGTCATTCGCCAGCACCTTGACGGTCACGGGTTTGCCGGCCGCGGCGTTTTCCTCGACGTCGTCGCTGGCCACGGGTTTGGCCCGGTTGGTCGCCGTGACGGCCAGCCGGAACGTGGCGGTGGATTCAAGGCCCCGCGGGTCCTTCGCCTTCACCTGCACAGAGCCGCCCTGGCCGGGCCGCACGCCGTCCCGTGCGGAGACATTTAGGGAAGTTCCGTCGATGCCCACGCTGAAGCCCGCCGGAACGGCGCCGACGATCTCGTACAACATGTTCGCGGCGTCATCACCGTCAGGGTCTGTGGTCAGCTTTCCGAGGTCCGTCCGGGCCGGGTCTCCCACCGGAACGTCCACGGACCCGCCCAGCAGGACCGGCGGGTTGTTCCTGTTGGGGTCGGGCAGCACTTTGGTGCGGATGCTCAGCGTGGATTTGAGTCCGGCGGCGTCGTCCGGGCCGGAGCCGTCCGTCACCTCGAAGGTGATGGATCCGGGGCCCACATAGTCCTTGTCCGCGGTGTACCGGACGGCGGTGCCGTTCCCGGCTACGGGGTTGCTGCCGTCCGCGCCGATGAGCTTAATCCGGTCGGTCTGGGTCAGCCGGGGCGAACGGCCGTCCCGCACCTTGACCCATTCGGTGAGGTCGGCAGTCACGGACTGGCCGGCCACCACCTCGAGGACTTCGTCCTTGGCCAGGGTGGGAACCTGCTGGCCCAGACCCGGCACCCAGATGATCGCCGTGGACTTCTGGCCGTCGACGTCCTCTACCGTGTACGGCACCAGCTGCGGGTCCCCTGTCAGTTCCACGATCATGTTGCCGTCCGTTCCCGAGCGCGCGGTCCCGGCGGTGCTGCTGACCTTCAGGTTTTCGCCGACGCCGTCAGGGTCCTCGTCATTCTTCAGGACGGGGACGTCGACGGCGGTTTTGCCGAGCGTCTGCGCGGAGGTCACCCTGTCGTCCCGGGCGATGGGTGCCTGCAGCGGAACGTTGCTGTCCACCACCATCCTGATGGCTGCCTGCGCGGAGGCTCCCCGGTCGTCGGCCACGGTGTAGCGGACGTTGACGGTGCCTTCGGTAGCCGGCGCCTGCAGCAGGATGCGGCCGCTTTGCTTGCTGACCGTGGCCTTCAGACCGGCGTCGGCTTCGATGCCGTCGCTGACGATCCTGATCAGGTCGCCGTCGGGATCGGTGTCGTTGCCGGCAGCGTCGACAGCGATCTGCCGCCCGGGCCGGACCTTGACCTGGTCGTCCACCGGCGTGGGCTTTTGGTTGGTGTCGCTGCGCGGCGCGATGCCCACGGTAACGGTGCCGGTGTTCACGGCGCCCTGCCGGTCCACCACCTTGTACCGGAACGTATCGGTCCCTGCACCGTTGCCGGCGGCGACGAAGTCGATGAAGTTGCTGCCCGCCGTCGCAGTGCCCATGCCGGGCGTACTGTCGATGCCCGTGAGTTGGACGGAATCGCCGTCGGGATCGATGCCGTCCAGCGGCACCGGGATGCGCACCGTGCCGGCAGCCACCACCCTGGCGGTCAGGTTTTTAGGCTGCGGCCGGGAGTTCTCGGCGCCCTCCAGCGGCAGGATGTGGATGGTGACGGCGGCGGCGCTCTTCTGGCCCTGCGGATCCACGGCGTTGTAGATGGCCCGGACCGTCTTCGGCTGGCTGCCAGCGATGAACCGGAGCGTGTTTTCCGAGACGAAGCTCGTGCCGTCCTCCGCCGGAACGGCCTGCGGCAGGACCGGGTCAACTGTCAGCTTCTCGCCCTGTGGGTGGGTGTCGTTGTCCAGGACGGGGATGGTCACGACGTCGTTCACACGGACGTTGACCTCGTCGGGCTTGGGCTGGGGTGCCTCCACCACAGCGGGGGCGGGAACGGGAACCACCGACACACTTCCGGTGGCGGAAGCCGTGCCGTTGGACATCGTGTAGCGGAACAGGAAGGGGTCCTTGGTGCCGGCGACGTCGGTGATCCGCAGGACGCTGTGGTCGATCACGCTGACCGACGCCGTGGCGTTCTCCGGCACCGCGACGGACTGCAGGACCAGGACGCCGCCGGACGGGTCTGAGTCGTTGGCCAGCGGGTCCAGCAGCACGCTGCCGCCCACCGGCAGGAGCCCGACGTCGTGGACGGCGACGGGATTTCCGGTGTCCTTGCCGGATTCCACATCCACCCGGATGAGGCCTTGGCTGCTTTGCGGACCGTTGCTGGCCAGGTACGTCAGGTACACCGGCCCCGGGGTGCGGCTGCGGAAGGTGAAGGTGCCGCCGTCGGTGACCGGGCCGAGCTCCGCGGCTCCGCTGGCTTCCACCTGGGCCAGGCGCAGCGCGCCGCCGTTGGGGTCGACGTCGTTCTTCAACGGCGCAATGACCAGGTCCTGTCCCACCACCGCCGTGATGTGGTCGGCATTGACCACTGGGGCGAGGGCGCCCGGCGGCTGGACGTTGACCAGCACTTTGCCCGTGGTGGTGGCGCGGCCGTCCCAGACGGTCACGGTGACGCTTTTCTTGCCGGCCGAGGCACCGGAGTCCTGGAAGGTGAGCAGGCCGTCGCGGCGGACCTTGACCTGGTCCTGTTCGTTGTCGGCGGTGGCTGACATCAGGACGAGGTCGTCGCCGTCGGGATCGGCCCAGTCGGTGAGGATGTTCTGGCTGACGGTCTTCCCCTGCTCCACCAGGAGCGTGGTGGGGTCGCCGCGCTTGAAGGCCGGGGGCCGGTTCTCGTCCGGCCCCACGACGCTCAGGCTCACCTTGCCGCCGGCCGACAGGCCGCGGCCGTCCGCTGCGGTGTAGTCGAAGGTCTCGGTCCCCGGCGCGGCGTCGGCCGGCACGGTGATCTGGAAGGCGGAGCCGCCGTAGATGCTTTCGATGCTGCCGGCCTGCGGGCCCTCCGCCCCGAGCGAGGCGGTCAGGACGTCGCCGTCGGGGTCGGAATCGTTGTCGAGGACGCTCAGGACCGTGGTGCGCCCGGGCCGGACGCCGACGACGTCGGGTTTCGTTTCCGGGGGACGGTTCGGTTTGGTGCGGTCCGGGAGGACGTTGATGGTGTTGTCGTCGGCCGACTCCTCGTCCGGGTCATCGGCCTGGTTCTTGGGCGGGACAACGTCGTCCCAGTTGTTGACCAGCTGCATGTTTTGGTTGACCAGCCACACGTTTCCCGAGTTCACGTCGTTCAGGACCACGAGGTCCCGGTTCACCCGGAAGACGTAGCTGGGTGAGGCGCTGGCTTTGGGCACTGCCACGTTCTTGTTGTCCGTGCCGTTCGCGCAGTCCCGGACGTATTTGTTCGCACCTGACCAGGCCGCGTGGACGCAACCGCCGAGCTGCACGGGCACCGCCGGCACCCCCTGGCCCCCGAAGGCCACGGCCTTCGCGGCGGAGCCGTTGAGCGGCTGTTTGAGGAGTGCCTTCCCCGTAGCCACGGCCACGAAGCCGGCGGCCGGGCCTGAGTGCTGGAGCTTCGCCTCGCGCGCATCGGCCAGCGGCACTTCACGCCCGCCGGGCAGAAACAGTTTTCCGGCGGCTGCATCCAGGACCACAGGTTGGTCCCCCACCACGGCGAGCTGGAGGTCCCCGGCGCCCTTCAGGCCGTCCCACGTGCTGTACTCGGTGCCGGTGGCTGCCCCGGCGGCGTCCACCGTGGTTACCGCCACCTGCCCCGTCTTCGGATCGGCCGAATAAATCCGGTCATCGGAGCCGACGGCGGACACGAGTCCCTGGGAAGCCGCCACTGCGGGCTCGCTGGACTCCTCGTCGAAGGCGTTGACCGTTGACGGGGACATCGCCCACATTTTGCCGGCGGCGGGGTCGGTGACCGAGATGACGTCCGCGCCGAAACTCACCTGCGCCGAGCCGGGAAGCTGCTTGTCTCCGCCGAGCCTCATATTGGCCGCGGACACCTGGTTCAGGGTGGAGCCGGACTCGTCGTCGACGAACACCTTGCCGGCGTTCTGCAGGACATCGAAGGTGGTGCTGGCCGGAGTCACAGCCCCGTCAAGGACCCGCGAAGGGTAGTTCAGGCGGCCGACGGCGTTCCGGGCCTTACTGACCACCCAGACGCCGCCGTCGTTAAGGTCAACCTCGGTTGTCTTGAACCCCGGGTAGATCATGGCACCGGCCACCAGCGCCGCAGCTGCAGCGGAAAAGACGGTGCCGGAGACGATCTTGTTGCGGCGGTTCCTCAGCCCCAGCCTGCCGAACAAAGTTGACACAGCGTTATTATTCCCCCGAAATCACAGCCGCCTGAGCGCGGCTAGCTAGCCCCTGATGTCCATCACGGGCCGGTGACACTCCGCCACTCCCCCGTAGAGACGCCGGAACAATTGTGAGCCTCGACTATTACATGGGCGCTGGCGGCTTGTCCAAGAACAGCCCTGCAGGCCGTCCGTTACCCGGCCAGCCTACCCGCGCATCCCGGCCCGGGCGATGGGGAGGACTGCCCACGCTTAGTCCAGGACCAGGCCCTTGCCCCGTCCCCGTGCAAGTGTGACCGGCTGGATCTCACCGAAACCCCGGACGTTCTCCACGTCCTGCGGAATGAGCACGAAGCGCTCGTCCTGGTCCAGCGCCGCCGCGGTCATCGAATCGACCAGCACGGTCCCCGGATCGGCCAACGTGGTGAGGCGGGCGGCGAGGTTGACGGTGGGCCCGTAGATGTCGCCCAAGCGGGAGAGGATGCGTCCCCAGACCATCGCAACCCGGGCCTCCGGCAGGATCTCATCGCGCGTGAAGGCCTCGGCGAGGGCAAGCGAAATTTCCGCGCCCGCCGCCGGCGTCTCGGCGATGTAGAGGACTTCGTCGCCCACGGTTTTCACCAGCCGGCCACCGCCCACCGAGATGATCTCCGCGCACTTGTTCTCGAACCGCTGCACCAGCTTGGCGAGCGTCTTCTCGTTCATCCGCCGGGAAAGGCTCGTGTAGGACACCAGGTCGGCGAAACCCACGGCGCGCGCCAGGGGAAGCGGCGCGTCGTCCTCGTCACCTTCGCGGCCTTCCTCGCTGGCCTGCAGCCCGGCTTCCGCCCGGACAGCCAGCCGCTGAACTCCGGCGTTGAGCTGACGCCGCCAGGAGTAGACCAGCATTTCCTCGAGGGGGTCCACCAGCGTGGGCAGTTCGTGGACTAGGCGCTTGCGGGCCTGGGCGTCGGTGAGCCCCTGTTCGTGGACCATGTCCTCGACCAGGGCCTCGATCTGCCACACCACCATGCGGTCCGTCATCTGCCCGATGGCGCGGGTCACCGAGATGGCGGCTTCCTCGGTGAGCATTCCGGCCCGGACCATGCCCACAGCCGTGGACAGGGCGGCCTGGTCGCGCTCCGTGAAGGCGACGTCATCGTCACCGAAGTTGGGGAAGCCCAGTGCACGCCACAGCTTGCGCGCCGAGAGCAGCGACAGGCCAACGCCGCCCGCCACCTCGCGCCGGCGCAGCTTGCGATCACCGCCCAGAAGCCGTGATTCGAGGGCCTTTGCCGCGATTCGTTCCGCGGACAGGGTACCGGCGGCCGGATTTTCGACGACGGCGTCCGTCACCTCCCGGTGACCGGCGCCCTGCGCTCCAGCCTCGTTGGTGCCGGCCTCATGCGTATCGGCCTCGTGGCCGCGCTGATCCTCATCGTTCATCTCTTCCACCTTCTCTCACATCCCGCGGAAACCCGGCGCCGGGCTCATCCGGTGCCTGACCCAATCCAAATGGTTCATCGTCCGGAAGCTCATCGAGGGCCTCCAGCAAGAACCTGTGGAAGGTGGCAACTTCCGGCACATCCTTCAGCACGGTGCCGAAATGGTGCCCGGCATCCAAGGATATATTCCCCGAACGCAACATCCGTTGGAGCATCGACTGGCTGATTGTGACATTACGCACTGACTCCAGGAAAACCTGCCGGTCCCGGCGGCGGAGCATGCCGTAGCGCGCCAGAACCCGCTGACTGGTCAGGAAGTACCGGGTGGCCTGCCACCGCAGCAGCCGCGGCAGGCAGTACCCCAACAGGATCCACAGGCCGGCCAGCACGCAGCCGGCCACCGACCAGGACGTCCATTCCCCGCTGATGGCCGGGGCCAGGGCGGTCAGGCCGCCACGGGTAATCCACGCGCTCGCGAACGCCGCAAGGGCAGGCACCACAATGAAAACCACCGCCGGGAGGAACAGCACCCTGGGCTGCGGGCGGGTCACCACAATGACCTGCTCGCCCGGGAGGAGTTCTTTACGCATAACCGCTTTCGCCGGACCCCTGTTTGTCGGAACCACCGTGATTTTCAGGGCTGTGCTTGTCAGAACCGTGCTTGTCAGAACCGTGCTTGGCGGCGCTGCCTGGCGACCACGGCCGCAGGTGAACAACGTCCCCCGCAGTCACGACGTGCTCGTGGGCAGAGGCGTCCACCACCAGCAGGGAGCCCGAGTCATCCAGCCGCGAGGCGTGGCCGATGATCTCGTGGTCGCCGGGAAGCTGGGCGCGGACCTGCTGGCCGAGGGTGACCATCGCCGTTTCGACGCGCTTGTGCAGCGACGGCCCGCCGGCCAGGCCGGCCGTGGCGTCGCCGTCGGCATTGCAGAAGCTGCGGTACAGCGTGCAAAAACGGGACAGGTAGCTTTTCAACAGCACGGTGCGGTCCACTGTTCCGGCGCCCTGCAACTGGACGGACGTGGCAGTGGGCACCGGCAGCTCGTCCTCGGTGAGCGTGACGTTCAGCCCGGTGCCCAGGACGACGGGCGGCACCGCGCCGTCGCCCAGGGGGCCGAGCTGGGCGAGGATGCCGGCGATTTTCCCGCCCCGCACGAGGACGTCGTTCGGCCACTTCAGCTCAGCGGGAATTCCCGCCGTCTCATTCAACGTGTCGCGCAGGGCGACGGCGGCCAGGAGGGACAGCCATGAATAGGTCTGCGTGGGCAGGGGGCGGCCGTCAGCATTGACGGGCCGCAGCACCAGCGAGACCAGGACGGAGCTGCGGGCGGGCGCCTCCCAGGCACGGTCCAGCCGGCCCCGGGCGGCCGTCTGGTGCTCCGCCGTCAGGACTGCCAGGTCGGGCCAGGCCTTGGAGTCCGCGGTCACGGCCCGCAGCAGGTCGGCATTGGTGGAGCCGGTGGCGTCCACGACCGTCAGCTGCGGGATGCCGGTGGCGGCGAGGAAGTTGGCGTCGGACAGGGCTTCCCGGTCCAGGGCCGGCCGCTCGGGCAGGCCCTTCGCTCCGGTCAGGTTCCCCTGCGGTCCACGGCTATCGTCAGGGCGTGCGGCATCCATAGTTGAATCCTAGCGACTCGCCCGGCCGCACGGCCGGGAAAGCCTCCCGCAGCAGTCCGCTCACAGGAAGCTGTCAGCTCAGGGAAAGATGCCGGCTCACAGAAGCCGGCAAACAGAAAGCCGTCAGCTCACAGGAAGATGTCCGGGACGAGGTCCGCTTCGGCGGCCCCCAGGCTGTACGGCCGGAAATCCGTCACGCCGGCGGCGGCCAGGACCTGTTCGTCAGTGTAGAAGTTGCCCGTGTTGCTGGTGCTGGCGTTCAAGCTGTCAGCAGGGATTGCCTGCCCGGTAAGCACGGCGTGGGCCGCGTCGGCCATGATCCCGGGTCCGCGGGCAGCCCGGACCAAGGACTCGCCGCCGGCCATGTTCCGGATGGCGGCCGTGTCAATGAGCGTCCGGGGCCAGAGCGAGTTGACGCAGATGCCGTCGTTCCGGAGCTCCTCCGCCAGGCCCAGCGTTGTCAGGCTCATGCCGTACTTGGACATGGTGTACGCCAGGTGCCTGCCGGCCCACTTCGGGTCGAGGTTCAGGGGCGGCGAGAGCGTGAGGATGTGGCCGCCGGAGGATTTGCGCAGAGCGGGCAGGGCCAGCTTGGACAGCAGGAACGTTCCGCGGACGTTGATGTCCTGCATGAGGTCGTAGTGCTTCATGTCCACGGCGTCGGTCGGCGAAAGGTCGATGGCGGAAGCGTTGTTGATGACCACGTCGATTCCCCCGAAACGGCCGACGGCGGCGTCCACGGCACGCGCGACGTCGTCGTCGTTCCTTACATCCCCCACCAGGGGCAGGGCACTGCCCCCGGCAGCCTCCAGCTCTTCGGCGGCGCTATAGACAGTACCCTCGAGCTTCGCGTGCGGCTCTCCGGTCTTGGCCAGCAGCACCACGTTGGCGCCGTCGCGCGCTGCCCGCTTGGCGATGGCCAGGCCGATGCCGCGGCTGCCCCCGGACATCAGGATGGTCCGGCCCCGGAGACTGCCGGTGGCCCGGTAGGGCGTGGCGGGAACAGGGTAAGCGTCGCTGCTCGAAGTCATAGGGACACTCTAGCCGCAATTTGTTACCAGCGAGTAACATCGGTGCTTCCGTCGCCGCAACGGACGAAAATTGTAGGAAACCTACAGCGGTCCCGGGAATTTGCGTCACTAGACTAGCCATCAGGGCCCTGGAGTTGTACGGAAGCTACTTAAACCGGCAGCCAGAGGCCCCGCGTCACGCTGCCACAGCGGAACTGCTACAGCACAACAGCTACAGAGTCGGAGACACTTCATGAGCCACGATCTGACCACGACGGCGGGAAAGATTGCCGATTTCCGCGACCGCCAGGCCCGTGCAGAGCAGCCGTCCGGCCCTGAAGCCATCGAGAAGCAGCACGCGCGCGGCAAGAACACCGCCCGCGAGCGGATCGACCTGCTGGTGGACCCGGACTCCTTCGTGGAGTTCGACGCCCTGGCGGTCCACCGCTCCACGGCCTTCGGCATGGAAAAGAAGAAGCCGCTAGGTGACGGCGTGGTGTCCGGCTACGGGACTGTGGACGGCCGGCTCGTGGCACTGTACAGCCAGGACTTCAGCGTGTACGGCGGTTCGCTGAGCCAGGTCAACGGCGAAAAGATCGTGAAGGTCCAGGAGTTTGCGCTGCGCAACGGCTGCCCGGTGGTGGGCATAAACGACGGCGGCGGAGCCCGGATCCAGGAGGGTGTCGCCTCGCTGGCCATGTTCGCGGACATCTTCCGCAACAACGTCCACGCCTCCGGAGTGGTCCCCCAGATCTCCCTCATCATGGGCCCGTGCGCCGGCGGCGCAGCCTACTCCCCCGCCCTGACCGACTACGTGGTCATGGTGGACAAGACCTCGCACATGTTCATCACCGGCCCGGACGTCATCAAGACCGTCACGGGCGAGGACGTGGACATGGAGACCCTCGGCGGCGCCCGGCAGCACAACGCCAACACCGGCACCTCCACCTACCTGGCCTCCGACGAAGCCGACGCCATCGAGTTCGTCCGGGAACTGCTTGACTTCCTGCCCTCCAACAACCTCTCCGAGGCGCCCGCGCAGGAGCACCAGCAGGAGCTGGAGCTCGACGACGACGACCTCACCCTGGACACGCTGGTCCCGGACTCCGCGAACCAGCCGTACGACATGCGCAAGGTCATCGAGCAGATCGTCGATGACGCCCACTTCCTGGAGATGCAGTCGCTGTACGCCCCGAACGTGATCATCGGCTACGGCCGTGTCGAGGGCCACACGGTGGGAATCGTGGCCAACCAGCCGCTGCAGTTCGCCGGCACACTGGACATCTCGGCCTCGGAAAAGGCGGCCCGGTTTGTCCGCCACTGCGACGCCTTCAACATTCCCATCATCACCCTCGTGGACGTCCCCGGCTTCCTGCCGGGCAAGGACCAGGAGTTCCAGGGCATCATCCGCCGCGGCGCCAAGCTCCTCTACGCCTATGCCGAAGCCACCGTGCCCAAGCTGACCGTGATCACCCGGAAGGCCTACGGCGGCGCCTACATCGTGATGGGCTCCAAGAAGCTCGGGGCCGATCTGAACCTTGCGTGGCCCACCGCCCAGATCGGCGTGATGGGTGCCCAGGGCGCCGTCAACATCCTTTACCGGCGCGACCTCGCCGCCGAGGCCGAGGCCGGCGGCGACGTCGAGGCCAAACGCGCCGAGGTGATCCGGCAGTACGAGGAAGAGCTGCTCAACCCGTACCAGGCCGCCGAGCTGGGCTACGTTGATGCCGTGATCGCCCCCTCGGACACGAGGCTCCAGATCATCAAGGGGCTCCGGGCGCTGCGCGACAAGCGTGCAGGCCTGCCCACGAAGAAGCACGGGAACATCCCGCTGTGAGCGCCCCGGATCCGGCGGTTGAGCCGGCCGAACCCGCCCAGCCGGCCAAAAGCCTGTTCTCCGTCACCAAGGGCGAACCGACAGCCGAGGAGCTGGCGGCGCTTACCGCCGTCGTACTTTCCCTGGAGCCGGCGGCAGCAGCCGGCCCAGCGAAGCCCAGCACGCGGCACTGGGTGCGGCGGCAGCAGCTGCGGCTGGAGCCGACGCCGGGCCCCGGTGCCTGGAAACGAAGCCGGGGCTAAGAAAAATTCAGTAAGTCTTTCATAACTGGAACCGCCCCGTTAGTCTCGTGGGGTGACTACTGAATCTGCCGCCCCAGTGCGCCCCCGGACCGCCATCGACGCCGTCGCCGACGCCCACACCGACACGCTCGTCGCCCTGGATCCGAGCCTGGCAACCACGCTCGGCATCCAGGGGCACGACACCGAGTTTCAGGACTTTTCCCCTGCGGGACTTAGCAGGTTCGCCGCAGCGGAGCGAAAGACCCTGGAGGCCCTCGAGGGTCTGGAACCCGTTGACGACGTCGACGCCGTCACGCTCGATGCGCTGCGCGAACGCCTCGGCCTCCAGTTGGAGATCCACGAGTCGGGCTGGAATCTCGCCGAGCTGAACAACATCGACTCCCCGGCGCAGAATATCCGGTCGATCTTCGACCTCATGCCTACCGACACCGAGGAGCACTGGGCGAACATTGCGGGCCGTACGCACAGCGTGCCCGCCGCCGTCAGCGGCTATATCGAGTCCCTGCGGACGGCCAAGGATACCGGCAAGGTCTCAGCCCGGCGCCAGGTGTCGATCGTGATCGAGCAGACCACCAAGTACGCCGCAGACGACGGGTTCTTCGCCAAGCTGGCGGCAGATGCCAGGACGGAAGACGGCCCGCTGCCGGCGGACCTGCAGGAGAAGCTCGACGCCGGTGCTGCCGCCGCCCGGGCGGCGTACGCCGAACTGGCCGAGTTCCTCAAGGAGGAACTGCTGCCCGTGGCCCCCGAGAAGGACGCCGTGGGCCGGGAGCGCTACGCCCTCGCCTCGCGGGTTTTCATTGGCGCCGCCGTCGACCCCGACGAAACGTACGCCTGGGGCGTTGAGGAGCTCGAGCGGATCATTGCCGCCCAAGAACAGGTAGCCGGGCAAATCAAGGCCGGAGCCTCCATCGCGGAGGCCAAGGAGATCCTCAACAGCGATCCCGCCCGCCAGCTTAAGGGAACTGATGCCCTGACGGCGTGGATGCAGGAGCTGTCCGACCGCGCGGTCTCTGACCTTGCCGACGTCCACTTCGAGATTCCCGACGTCATGAAGACGCTGGAATGCCGGATCGCGCCCACCGACGAGGGCGGCATCTACTACACCGGACCGACGGACGACTTCAGCCGGCCCGGCCGGATGTGGTGGTCCGTGCCCGCGGGCGAGGACACGTTCACCACCTGGGCCGAGACCACCACGGTGTTCCATGAAGGCGTGCCCGGCCACCACCTGCAGGTGGCCACCGCCGTCTACCGGCGCGAACTGCTCAACAGCTGGCGGCGCAACGTCTGCTGGACCTCGGGGCACGGCGAGGGCTGGGCCCTGTACGCGGAGAAGCTCATGGAGGAACTCGGCTACCTCAAGGATCCGGGCGACCACATGGGCATGCTGGACATGCAGCGCATGCGGGCGGCCCGGGTGGTCTTCGACATCGGCGTCCATCTGGAGCTGGACATGCCCGCCCGGTGGGGATCCGGTCCCTGGACGCCGGAGAAGGGCTTCGACTTCCTCAAGGCCAACCTGGACATCAGCGAGGGCAACCTGCAGTTCGAGTTCGCCCGCTACCTCGGCTGGCCCGGCCAGGCCCCGTCATACAAGGTGGGCCAGCGCCTGTGGGAGCAGATCCGAGCCGAGCTCGAAGCCCGGCCCGGCTTCGACCTCAAGTCCTTCCACACCAAGGCGCTGAACATCGGCTCCGTAGGCCTCGACACCCTCAAACGCGCCATGCTCGGGTAGCCTGCCTCGCCCGCTGGCGGTGCCGAGTTATTGTCCAGATATCGCGACTTCGGAGGCCTTTAGGTCGCGATATCTGGACAAAAACTCCCCTGCGGAGGCGAGATGTTTGCCACACGCGGCCCGGGAATAACTTAATAAAAGCTTGGTGCGACGGCGGTTTTCCAGACTTAAAAGCCCCCTGACTACGGGTGGGCCGCGTAATATTTCTCAATACGCGCTGGAAGCCGTATTTTATGCGGCCTAGCTTGTTCTGGTGAGCAATCAAACCACTTCATCCACGGCCGGGCGTCCCGGCTTCCAGCTGCCCCGTTGGGCAGGTTCGTTCGGCTTCCAGATCATCGCGGCCCTGATCGTCGGGTTGGCCCTCGGCCTGCTGGCCAAGTACACCGGCAGCACCAAGGAGACCCCCAACGGGCTGGGCGCCACGCTGCAGACCATCGGCTCCAGCTATGTGTCACTGCTGCAGACCGCCGTGGTGCCGTTGATCTTCACCGCCGTGGTGAGCTCCATTTCCAACCTCCGTGAGGTCTCCAACGCGGCGCGGCTGGCCTGGAACACGCTGTTGTGGTTTGCCATCACCTCGCTCGTAGCCGTGCTGATCGGCATCGGCCTGGGCGTGCTCCTGCAGCCGGGCGCAAACACCGGCATCTCCGGCGACACGGAGTACGACGGCAAGAAGGGCGACTGGTGGGCATTCCTCATCGGCCTGTTCCCCAAGAACTTCCTGGGCCTCGGCGCCAGCTCAACGGTCACCGACTCCGGCGCCGTGACCACTTCCGTCAGCTTCAACGTCCTGCAGATCCTGGTGATCGCCATCGCCGTCGGCGTTGCCGCCCTCAAGGTGGGCAAGCAGGCCGAGCCGTTCCTGGCCCTCAACGCCTCTGCGCTGGCCGTCATTCAGAAGGTGCTGTGGTGGATCATCCGCATCGCACCGCTGGGCACCGTGGGCCTGATCGGCAACGCGGTGGCCGTCTACGGGTGGGACACCATCGGCTCGCTGGGCAAGTTCACGATTGCCATCTACATCGGCCTCGCCCTGGTGCTGTTCGGTGTCTACCCGGTCCTGGTCCGCTCCCACGGCCTGTCGGTCAAGCAGTACTTTTCCGGCGCGTGGCCGGCCATCCAGCTGGCCTTCGTGTCCCGCTCCTCCATCGGTACGCTGCCGCTGACCCAGCGCGTCACCGAGCGCAACCTAGGTGTTCCCCGGGCCTACGCCTCTTTTGCCGTTCCGCTAGGCGCCACCACCAAGATGGACGGCTGCGCCGCAATCTATCCGGCTGTGGCAGCGATCTTCGTGGCCCAGTTCTTCGGGATCCAGCTCGACTTCAGCCAGTACCTGCTCATCGCCCTGGTTTCCGTCCTCGGGTCCGCCGCGACGGCGGGAACCACCGGCGCCGTCGTCATGCTGACGCTGACCCTCTCCACACTGGGACTGCCGCTGGCCGGCGTCGGACTCCTGCTGGCCATCGACCCGATCCTGGATATGGGCCGCACAGCGGTCAACGTGGCCGGCCAGGCACTCGTGCCCACGATTGTGGCCAAGCGCCAGGGGATCCTGGACGAAGCCCTCTACAACGCACCGCGCAGCGGGGAGGCCTTCCGCGAGGAAGAGTCGCCCGCCGCCGTCGAGCGTGAGCTCGCTGAGGCGAACGCCTGACCGTTGCTGAATGCGTGTGCCCCGGGAGATTCCCGGGGCACACGCATTTAAGTCCTCCCGTCCAAATAGGGGCCAGGCGGCAGGCAGCAAGGGTAGGGTACCGGCATGGACATCATTCTGGTTCCCGGCTTCTGGCTCGATGGTTCATCCTGGTCCGGCGTCACTCCCCCGCTTGTGGAGGCCGGCCACCAGATACACGCATTGACCCTCCCGGGGCTCGAGGCGAAGGACGCCAAGCGGTCCGGCATCGGGCTCCGCGACCACATCAACGCGGTGGTGGAAGCCATTGACGGCATCGAAGGCCCACTGGTCCTCGTTGGCCACTCCGGCGGAGGCGCCATCGTCCATGGCGCCGTGGACGAACGCCCGGACCGCGTAGTCCGGGCGGTCTATGTGGACAGCGGTCCGCTCGGGGAAGGCGGCGTTATCAACAATGAACTGCCAGCCGAAGGTGACGAGATCCCCCTGCCTTCGTGGGACGTTTTCGACGACGCCGACCTCACCGATCTCGACGGCGGGCTGCGGGAAGCGTTCCGTGCGCGGGCCATCCCGCAACCGAAGGCAGTGGCCTGCGACAAGCAGCACCTCCGCGATGTGCGCCGCTACGATGTCCCTGCCACGGTGATCGCCTGCGAGTTCCCGTCCTCCCTACTGACGGAGTGGATGGACGCCGGGCACCCCTACGTCGAAGAGCTTGCCCGTATCCGAGACGTTGAACTCGTGGACCTTCCCACCGGGCACTGGCCGCAGTTCACCAAGCCAGCGGAACTCGGGGCGGCGATCCTCGCCGCCGTCGACCGCACAGCCTGACAGCCTGACAGGCGACTGGAACCCCTATCGCATTTCATCACCGCGTTGGACTTCCTCGGCACCCGAAATATGCGTCCAGCAATTTGGCGCCGCCATATCGACGCACAGTACGGTTGGGGTCAGGCAAATACTAGCTAGCCCCGATTTTTCATGACGGTGGGTGATGGTCGTTTGTGCGGGGCGGCGGGTTGATCTGCGGTTGTTTTCTGTTTTCGGGCAGTGTGGTGTGGCCCGGTTGGTTCGCCTGGGGGTTGGCGCCGGTTCCACTTCCGGTGATGTGCT
>NZ_JBFTLC010000041.1:0-40874 GCF_056396245.1 Arthrobacter sp. 05T423 | reverse complement strand
AGGAATCCGATGATGATGTCGAAGTCCTCGCCGGACCGTACGCGCTTGGGCGCGATGGGTGCCGGCTTCCTGCCCTGTGGTGCTGCTCCTTCCGTCACTTGACTGCACCTGCCGTCAGGCCGGCCACAATCTTGCGCTGGAACACCAGCACCAGGATGACCAGTGGAATGGTGACGATGGTGCCGGCAGCCATGATGGCCGTGTAYGGAACCTGGTTKGGCTGGGCTCCGGCGAAGTTGGCGATGGCCACCGTCACCGGCTGGGTCGCATCGCTGGASAGCTGGCTGGCGATCAGGAATTCATTCCACGAGGAGATGAACGCCAGGATCGCCGTGGTGAAGATCGCCGGCGCGGCCAGGGGCATGATGACCTTGCGGAAGGCCTGCCCCTGCGTGCAGCCGTCCACCCGGGCCGACTCCTCMAGCTCCCATGGCATCTCCCGGAAGAAGGAGGTCATGGTGTAGACCGTCAGCGGCAGGACGAATGAAATGTTCGGGATGATCAGCGCCTGGTAGGTACCCATCCAGCCGATGTTGGTGAACAGCTGGAACARCGGGGTGATCAGGGCAACGCCCGGGAACATGGATGCTCCCAGGATGAAGCCGAGCACCAGGTACTTGAACCGGAAGTTCAGCCGTGCAAGCGCGTACGCCGCGAAAACACCAATGATCAGCGACACGACCGTGACGACGCCGCCGATGAAGACACTGTTCAGCAGGGCCTGGCCGAACCGGTTGCCGAASGAGGTGTCGAACGCGGTGTTGAAATTGTCCAGCGTGATATGGCTGGGCAGGAGCGAGGTGTCGTAGGTGAAGCCCACGTCGCGGAACGCCGTCACCACCATCCARTACGCSGGTGCCAGGCACCAGATCAGGACGACGGCGGCGCTGATGTAGGTCCGGCCCTGCGCCCACTTCTCCTTGTTCTGGGCCTTGCGGCGGCCTCGGTCCTGCTCCGCGCGCAGGGTYGTGGCGGTGGATGTCGCGGCGGTCATTTCTTCCCCTTACCGGTGGCGCCGCTCTGTTCAACAACATTTGCGCCGAGGAACCGGACAAAGATGAACGCGACAAGAAAGATGATGATGAASGTGATYGTCGACAACGCCGCGGCGACATTGAACCCTTGCCTGATCTGGTTGATCACCAGGATGGACAGSGTGGTGGTGTTGTTCGCGCCGCCCGTCAGGATGTACGGGAGGTCGAACATGCGCAGCGCGTCCAGGGTGCGGAACAGGATGGCCACCATCAGGGCSGGCTTCACCAGCGGCAGCGTAATCAGCCGGAAGCGCTGCCAGGCGGTGGCGCCRTCGACCTTGGCGGCCTCRTAAACCTCGGCCGGGATCATCTGGAGSCCGGCGAGGATCAGCAAAGCCATGAACGGGGTGGTCTTCCAGACGTCTGCAATGACCACTGCCCACTTCGCCGGCCATTCGCTGCCGGTCCACAGGATGGAGGTGTTGAATAGCTTGTTGGCGATGCCTTCGAAGGCGAAGATGAAGAACCAGAGCTTCGCGGTGACGGCGGTGGGGATGGCCCACGGCACCAGCACGGCAGCACGGACCAGGCTCCGGCCCCTGAARGTGCGGGCCATGATCATCGCCATCCAGAAACCCAGGACGGTCTCGAAGGCKACGGTAACCACCGTGAAGAAGAACGTCGTGGCCGTGGCCGACCAGAACTGCGCMCCAAGCGTGCCGGGCGGGCAGGCCACCGTGCCGCCMGACGGGGCGGCACACTGCTGGGCGATCCAGTTGACGTAATTCTGAACSCCGGCCGGYCCGCCCGCGGTAAAGAGGCCGGTCGCGGGATCCAGGCCRGCATCCTTCTGGAAGGACATCACGACAGCGCTGATGATCGGGTACACGATCACCACAGCAAGGGCGATGATGGTCGGGGCAAGGAGCCACGCGGCCCACCTGCCCTGACTGAGAATCTTGTTGTCCTCACCCACGCCTTTGGGGCCGTGGTGGACCGGGGTGCCGCCCGACGCCGGTGCCTTGACCGGCGTCGAGCCTACTTCGGTAGCCATGGCAGAACTACGATCCTGCACCGGCGGATTCGATGGACTTCTGCATGTCAGACAGTGCAGTGTCCACCGGCTTCTCGCCCTTGATGGCGGAGTACGCGTTTTCCTGGATCGCCTTGGTGACCGCCGGGTAGAACGGGCTGACCGGACGCGGCACGGCGTGCTCGATGGACGTCTTCAGCACGGGCAGGTACGGGAGCTTCTTCACCAGGGCAGCGTCAGTGTAGAGGCTGCCCAGCACGGGAGCCAGTGAACCCTGGGTGGCGTAGAACTTCTCAGTCTCTTCGGATGTCATGAACTTCAGGAAGTCCAGGGCAGTCGCCTTGTTCTTGGAGTAGACGCTGACAGCAAGGTTGTGCCCGCCCAGCGAGGATGCGCCGGGGCCGTTCACGCCCGGAATCGGTGCAATGCCGAGCTTGTCCTTCACAGCCGASGAKCCTTCAGTGGTGGCMAGGTTGTAGACGTAGGGCCAGTTGCGCAGGAAGAGAAGCTTTCCGCTCTGGAAGGCCTGSCGGCTCTGYTCCTCCTGGAAGGTGATGGCTTCCTTCGGGATGTTCCCGTCGGCGTAGGCCTTGGCCAGGTTCGCCAGGCCGGCCTTGGCCTGGTCGGTAGTCAGGCTCGGCTTGCCGTCCTTGTCGAGGACGGAGCCGCCGGCAGAGTTGATGGCCTCGGACGCGTTGACGGTCAGGCCCTCRTACTTGCTGAACTGGCCGGCGTAGCAGCCGATGTTGTTCTGCTTGGCAATGGAGCACATGCCCATCATCTCGTCCCACGTCTTSGGCGGCGTGGGGACAAGGTCCTTGCGGTAGTACAGCAGGGCGCCGTCGGAAGTCTGCGGTGCCGCGTACAGGGTGTCTTTGTAGGTTGCGCTCTTGACCGTCGGCGGCAGCATGGCGCCGGTATCCAGGGCCATCTTGTCCTTCAGCGGCTGGAGCCACCCCTTGGCCGCGAACTCCGCAGTCCACACAACGTCAACGTCAACGACGTCGTAGCTGGCGTCCTTGGCCTGGAAGTGCTGCACGATGTCATCGTGCTGCTGGTCCGCCTGGTCCGTCTGCTCCTTGAAGGTCACCTTCTCGTTCGGGTGGGCGGCGTTCCACTTCGCGATCAAGGGGCGGACGACGTTGCTGTTGTCCTTGCCCTGGACATAGGTAATGGGACCGCGGCCGTCCAGGTTGTTGGCGGCGTCGCCTCCCCCGGCACCGCCGCCCGTGGTGCTGCCCCCGCCGCCGCCGCAGGCAGACAGGGTTAGGGCGAGCACACCGGCAGCGGCAACCGGGAGTAAGAACTTAGGGGTTTTCATTGGCTGGAGACTCCTCGCTGAGTGACATGAAAATCATTCGTGCGGTTGATGTGGTGACTGTCACACTAGTAACGTTGCCCGAAGATATGCAAGCGTTTACACCTAATTGTTACCCGAGAGGCAACTATGACCCACAGCCCGATCAGCCTGCCGGCTTCCGAGACAGCAGCGTGGTGGGCCCACGCGGTTGTCTACCAGATTTATCCACGTTCTTTTTCTGATGGGAACGGTGACGGCATGGGTGACCTGCCCGGCGTCACGGCACGCCTGCCCTACCTGCAGCAGCTCGGCGTCGACGCCGTCTGGCTCTCGCCGTTCTACCGGTCCCCGCAGGCCGACGGCGGCTATGACGTCGCCGATTACCGGCAGGTGGACCCGGCGTTCGGTGCACTGGCCGACTTCGACGCCATGCTTGACGAGGCCCACAGCCGCGGGCTGAAGGTGATCGTCGACCTGGTTCCCAATCACACGTCCGATGAGCATGTGTGGTTCCAGGAGGCCCTCGCAGCAGAACCGGGCTCGGCCGCCAGGGAGCGCTACATGTTCCGGCCGGGGAAGGACGAGGTTGCCGGCTCAGGCGACGGAAACGCTGCGCCGAACAACTGGAAATCCATTTTCGGCGGACCGGCCTGGACGCGGACCACCAATACGGACGGCTCCCCCGGGGGCTGGTACCTGCACCTCTTCGACACGAAGCAGCCGGATCTCAACTGGGAAAACCCCGAGGTCTGGGAGGAGATGCGTTCTGTGCTCCGCTTCTGGCTGGACCGCGGCGTGGACGGCTTCCGGGTGGACGTGGCCCACGGCATGGTCAAGGAGGCCGGCCTTCCGGACTGGGATGGCATGGCTGCCATGGTGGAAGGATCCGCAGAAGTAGGCCGCGTCACGGATCCACCGGGCGCCCGCCTGGAGGCGGTTGAGCCGCATACGGCACACGCGTCCCCGGCTGACGCAGTCGCCGGGGAGCTTTCTTCGGCTGACGCCGACGCCGTGGACGCAGCCGCCGGCGGGGAACACGAGCCCGTATCGCCGCTGTATCCGCCGTCGCCGTTCTTTGACCAGGACGGCGTTCATGACATCTACCGCGACTGGAACCGGGTCCTGGCGGAGTACGACGGCGACCGTATGCTGGTGGCCGAAGCATGGGTTGAACCGGCGGAGCGACTGGCGCGGTACATCCGCCCGGACGAGATGCAGCAGGCCTTCAACTTCGATTTCCTGCTCGCCGGCTGGGATGCCCAGCGGATGGCCGTGGCCATCGAGGACTCCCTCAAGGCGGCCGCGTCCGTGGGGGCGCCGTCCACGTGGGTGCTGAGCAACCACGACACAGTGCGCCATCCGAGCCGCTTCGGCCTGCAGGACCCCACTACCTTCCCGAAGGGCATTGCCGCGGAGGACGAGCAGCCCGATGCCGCGCTGGGACTGGCCCGCGCCAGGGCAGCCACGCTGGTGTCCCTGGCGCTCCCCGGCTCCGCGTACATTTACCAGGGCGAGGAGCTTGGCCTCCCCGAGCACACCGCCCTGCCCGCCGAGGCTCGGCAGGACCCGACGTTTTTCCGGACCAACGGCGTCGAGCGCGGCCGCGACGGCTGCCGGGTGCCGCTGCCTTGGAAATCCGAAGCGCCCGGGTACGGCTTCGCCGAGGCATCCACGGCGACTGCACCTGCGGCGCCCTGGCTGCCGCAACCCGAGGCCTTCGGGGATCTTGCCGCGGATCGGCAGGACGGCGTCAAAGGCTCGACGCTGGAGCTGTACCGCTCTGCGCTCGCGGCGCGCCGGAGCCACGGATTGGGCTCTGGAACATTCTGCTGGGCGGACAACCACGACCCCGAACTGGGTGTCCTGGCCTTCCAGAACCGTGACGTGCTGGTGGTCGCCAACACCGGGACGGAGTCCACGCCGGTCCCCGACGGTTACCGGCTGGCATTATCTAGCGCAGAAGAATCAGGGACCGATGAAGCCGTCATTACGCCCAACAGCGCGGCCTATCTGGTGGCCGGATAGGCGGCCCGGCAGTCCTGGTAGCGGGCTCCGGGCTAAGGGAATTCTCGGCAAACGGAGTTAGCGGACCCGCTCAGCGCGGCTGAAGCGGGTCCGCGCGCCCGCCGCTATGTGCACCAGGACCGGCGTCCGCTGGCCAACCACGGCGCTCAGGGCGTCAACGAGGTCTGCCGCTTCGGCCGCGACAGCCTGCGGCGGCACACCCGGCCGTGGGTGCAGCCGGAGCTTCAATGCCGGCTGGCCCTTGACGTCGTAGATCGAGACTGTAGCTCCGGCGAGGTCAGGACGGTCGGCCAGGGCGTTCTTCAGCGCCTGCTCGGCCACTCCCCCGCCGATTCGGACGTCGCCGGGAACGCCGCCCGGGTCCTCCGCTGCCAGCAGGAGGTCGGTGCGGCCTTTGCCCTGCTGGGCGATCCACGCAACCATGAGGCCGATCAGCAGCACCACTGCAAGGGCCAGGACAATCCACAGCCAGCTCCCCTGCCGGCCGGGGAACTGGGTCCCCTCGAAGACCGCGGTGGCGTTGTCCGACACGCTCCTCGACCAGGAGTGCCACCACGCGGCGACGGCGGGGACCGCCGCCAGGAGTACCAGCAGCACGCCAATCACCAGTAGCTTGAACCCAAGGATGCCGAGCAGGATCCGGTTGAGAAGCCTGGGTGTGCTGTTCATGCGCCCACCACCCCGGAGGTCGACAAATTGACGGTCACCTGGGGCATGGGAGACGGCCCCATCGCCTGAAGCTCGTCCTCCACCGCCTGCAGGATGGCGTTTTCGCTGATCGGCACACCGGACGTGGGGCGCACGTTAACCACCACCTGGCGCTGGGAAACCACCACCATGACCTGTTCCTGCGTGATGTTGGCCGCCAGGCGCGCGCTCCGGGCGAGTGCCGCCGCGATGACCTCATCATCAACCACCACGGCGACCCTCCGGTCAGCAAGCAGATGCCTGGCCCGGCGACCGGGCAGGACCGCGCTCAGGAAAAAGAAGAGGCCTACCCCCGCGGTGACGGCGCCGGCAGCACCCAGCAGCAGCGGCGGCACACCCGAGGGGAGCGCCACGATCCGTTCGGCAGCCGTCTGCGGATCGATGAGCCACGGCGGCTGGCCAATGGCACGGACCACGGATTCCAGGAGGGCGTACAGACAGAAGATTATGACCAGGGATCCGGCGATGACTGCTATCACGGCCCGGGAGGAGTGGGTCTCGCGGTGCAGGACGCGCCGCATGTCGATGGCGGCGGCGTGCGCTGCCCCGGCGCCGCCCTGCGCCGGGTCCCCGCCGGCCTCATACTGCTGTTCGACGACGGAACTCACCGCACCCTGCCCTCTTCCGTGACGTGGGCACCGCTGATCCGGATGTCCACCCTGCTCAAACTCGCACCGCTGAGTTCGGTGACCTTGGTCAGAATGTCGGTCTTGGCATGCACGGTCCGGTCCCAGATGGAACCGCCCAGGGCCTGGACGCGTCTCGGATCGCGGAGGACAGCGGTCAGGCTCGGAATCCTGATGGGGGCGACGAGCGACAAAGCCAGCAGGCCGTCGTCGTCCGACCAGTCAGCGCGCACGTCATGGGCGTGAATGCCCAAGGCTTCAGCGGCGGCAGCCTTGGCCAGGCTGGTCAGCGCCTGCGTGCTGATCCTGTTGTGGCCGCTGTACTGCCGGCCGGGCCTCGCTGCTTCGACTGCCTGGTTCATGTCGGCTGCCGGGTTCATGAGGATGCCCGGTTCATGAGGATGAGCGCCGGCCGCTGATGGCATCAATGACGCTGCGCAGGTCCAGTTTCCCTTCTGCGGCGCGGCCCAGGAGCGCACCGATGCCCATGAAAAGCAGGGAGATCAGGAAGCCCCAAAGTCCGAACTGTAGTGACATGAACGCCACGAAGGCGCCGACTGCGATTCCGACGACGGTGGGGCTCACAGGACGGCCTCCCTCTCAGCGACGGTGGGCGCGCCCGTCGGCTTCACCGGCGGTGCAATGTAGACGTCGTTAATCTCCACGTTCACCTCGATGACCTGCAGGCCCACCAGTTTCTCGACCGCCGAATAGACACTGGCCCGGACCTGGTTGGCCAGGGCATGCAACGGAGCGCCGTAGATCGCCACCAAGGTTATGTCGACTGCCACCTGGGTTTCGCCCACTTCGGCATGCACCCCTGCCGCGTGATCGGAGCTGCCCACGGCGTCCCTGATGGCTCCGAGCGCCCGGGAGGAGCCGGTTCCCAGGGAGTACACGCCGGGCACAGTCCGGGCAGCGATCCCTGCTACTTTGGCCACGGCGGTCTCGGAGATCACGGTCCGGCCGCCGGCCACGGCCGGCGTCAGGGCGGGGTCCGCTCGAACGGCGGCGGTTTGTGGATTCTGGTATTCCATCAGCACTCCCCTTCTGTTGAACACAACCCTATCCCCTAGGCAGGACAACGTCAGGGGCCGGTGCACCGCGTTCCTCCTCGGTGCCCGCCACCCCGTCGGGTTAGTGGCAGTTCGCGGACAGCCAGCTGGTCACGGGAGCCATGGCGGCCTCGAACTTGCCGTTGGAGTAGACGCCCTGGTCGGAGAGCCCCGCCAGGGCCACCTCGTTCAGCCGCGCGAAGTCCGCCTTCAGCGCTTTCGGCACCCGCTGGGCCGTCTCGGCAAGTTCCGCCTTCTTCTGCTCCAGCTCCGCCGTCTTGCCCTGGGCTGCGGAGAGCGGCAGCAGGGACGCCCCCGTGGCCTGCGTGGAAATGGCGGCACACGCCTCGGCTGCCGAGGCGTACCGGCCGTACGGACCGGACACCGCGCTGGCGGACGCGGTCGGCGCGGCGCTGCGGGCCGCCGTCGGGGACGTTTCAGACGCCGACGGCGCGCTGCCGGAGGCAGGCGCGGAGCAGCCGGTAAGTGCCACTACGGCAAGGAGGGCGACGGCGTACAGCGGACGGGCAAGATGTTTCACGATTTCCATTCCTGGAGTGGTTTTGCCGCCCTGGGCGGCCTGGCTGGGCAGCCGCAGACCGGCCGCCCTTCCCCCGGCGTGCGAGTCTAGCCCGGCCCGCGTGCCTCTTTCCAAGTTGACAGCCCGCGCCCACTTTTGCTGTCCCGTCCGCCAATGGCTCCTTATATATACAGCCAGAAGGCGCCCGGACCAGGTTCCGGGCGCCTTCTGGCTCAGTGATTCAGTCCGGCTTACTTGTAGAGGCCGTTGCCGCCAACGTGGACGTTGGTGGGGAGGTAACCGAACGGGCCGAGGCCGTTCTGGCCGAAGCTGCGGTCAACCTTGGACACGCCGTCCCGGAAGTTGATCTTCACGGTGGGCGACAGGGAGCCGCCGCGGACGCCGTTCACGTTGTCGATGAAGGACTGGACCAGGCCGCCGGGCTGCACGTAGTGCGAGTAGGCCTGGAACTGACGGCCGTTCTGGTTCGGCGTCGGGGCTTCCGGGGACTCGGACGGCAGGTTCAGGTCCGTCGGGGAGCCGAGGGCCAGGCCGCTGTTGTTCATCGGCTGGTAGTCGGAGCGGACGCCGTCGCCAACGAAGCCGTAGACGCCGTCGGGTCCGCGCATGCCTGCGGCGTAGGTGAACTGGTGGCTGATGGTGAACAGGTAGTACTTGTTCTTGCCGTTTTCATTCTGGATGAAGATCTGCGGACGCTCGGTCTGGTCGTTGACGCAGTTGGCGGACAGGAGCGGCGGCAGGAAGTGCCACTTGGTCAGGTCCTTGTTGTCTGCCACTGCCAGGCCCACGTTGGCGGTCTGGTAGTAGGCACCCGTGCTGTTGACCGCGTCGACGTTCTCGGCATTGGGGTCACCCTTGGCGTAGCCCAGGTCCTCGTTCTTGCAGCGGTAGTCGCCGCGTTTGCCGCCGGTGTTGCCTTCGAACACCATGAAGGTCTTGCCGGGGTGAGCCGGGTCAGCGAAGGTGTACGGGTCGCGGAACGCGAAACCGGGGTTCTGTGCCTTGTTCTGGTACAGCTTTCCGTCCGGTTCGAGCAGTTTGGTGTGCTGGAAGCCGTCGAAGGTCACGCCGTTCTTGTCGGCGTGGATCTTGCCGAGCGCCTTGGCGATGACGGCGTCGGGGGCAATGCCGCCGCCGCCGGCGTTGCGCTCCTTGATGTCGTAGAACGTGGTGGCCGTGTAGAACACGTTCACCTGGTCGCCCTTCATGAGGCGGGTGGAGCCGGACCACTCAGTGTTGCCGATCGAGGAACCGTCCACGAACAGGTGTCCGCCGTAGTTCCACTTGTCCTTGGCCGGGTTAGCGTTGGTCTTGCGGAAGAAGTATCCGATGCGGGCGTTCCAGTGGCGCTGGTCGAAGCCGTAGCCGGCGTGCCGGTCAGCGACCAGCGAGAAGATCACGTCGTAGCCCTTGTAGCTGATCTGGTTCGCATTTTCGTCGGTCAGCGACCAGGTGTCCCACACCCACACGTCATCGTTCATGGCCGGGAAGTCCTGGGGGATCTCCGGCATGGTGACGTCGGGGCTCATGGAGTTCTGGCCCGGCTTAACCTTGGAATCGCTCTGCGCCATGATCTGCTTGGCATCCGCACGGGTCCACTTGGAGGTGAAGTCAGCCGCGGGATCGTGCGCCGCCTGGGTGTGTGTCGTCGGGAGGGGGAAGCCCGGAGTGGGCGCCGGCATCTGGGTGCTCGACGGCGGATCCGACGGCTCGTTGGCCTGCGCCGAGGGCACGGCGAGGAATGCCGTGGCGGCGACAGTTGCCACCAGAGCTGCGGCGGCGGGGCGCCACCGCAGCATCCGGGGGGTGTTGGGGTGCTTGTGCATGTTTTGCTCTTCTCGCGGAGTTACGTTCGTGGAAGACGGGCAGCTGCCCTTGTCCCCGCACTCCGGAGACCCCGCTGACACGGCATGCGTCATCGAGGACGCCGTTGTGTCGGGGGAGAAAACGGGGTTTGGGTAGGACCCCGCCGTGGGCCGCGAAATGTCATACATTTCGCGGCCCACACTCAACGCTAGACAACGTTGTCAGCCGAGTTCAACACGGTTTTCGGACTCCACGCTGCGGCGCCCCATGGTGGTGCAAGCGCTTACATCTCGTCTGCGCGCGCGTGCCGTAATTCAGGAAGGTAAGCAAATGCGTCTTCACAATCGAGTCATCAATGGCGCTGATCACACCCTTGGCCCGTGACTCGACCGACCAAACTGAGGCACTTTGACCCGCGGCACGCCCCCCGCCGTCGGGATTTACGACGCCGAAGGCCCCCAAAGTGCCCCACGACGGTTCACCCTCTGGCCGCCTGGGGCTCCGGTGTCTTGGTTCCGGGGCCGGGGCTCGGGGGCGACCTGGGGGGTGCGCGGCCAAAACGTGGCACTTTGACCCGGCACGCCACCATCGCCGGGATTTTACGACGCCGAAGCCGCCAAAGTGCCCCACGATGGAGCCATCTGCGCGGCGACGGGGGGAAGCGGGACAGCGGAGCCAAAACAGGGAAGCAGGGGGCAGCGAAAATCCGGAGACGAAAAAACCCCGCTGTTCCTAGTGGAACAGCGGGGTTTTAGCTGGTGGCTCCGACCGGCGTCGATCCGGTGACCTTTCGATTTTCAGTCGAACGCTCTACCAACTGAGCTACAGAGCCTAGGTGACATGTCACCATGACAGCCGGAATTTCTCCCGGCAATCAAAGCGACCCTGACGGGACTTGAACCCGCGACCTCCGCCGTGACAGGGCGGCGCGCTAACCAACTGCGCTACAGGGCCTTGCTATTTTCTTGCCTTTGCAGTATCGCTACCGCGTTTTTTCAAGGACTCCAGCCTACCAGACTTTTTCGCCTGCTTTGACCACTTCCTTGCGTACCCCCAACGGGATTCGAACCCGTGCCGCCGCCGTGAAAGGGCGGTGTCCTAGGCCGCTAGACGATGGGGGCCTGGACTCAATCTGGCTGAACAAGGGCAAAAATAAAGGGCCGAAGCCTTTCGTTCTTATCCTTTGGCGTTCCTCCGAACTGGACCTGTAAAACTATAGAGCCTATCCCCGGATTATCCAAAATCGACTCTGCAGGCCCCCGAACGGCGGGCAAATCAGGCGCCGCCACAATGGCAGATTATTGGCTAGACATGGCCGATTTCCGCCAGCCACGGGACGGGTATCGGAACTAGATTGGCACCATGGCATCCACCGCGGGCACCAGCCCCATCCAGCCCCATTCCTCCGACGGACCCGAGTCCGATGGCCCTCCCTCTGGAGGAACAGTGCGAGAAGTCCCCGCTACCAAGAAACCCGCCACTTCCGTGCACAGGCTCGGCGTCGCCGCCGTCGTTGTGACGGTGGTGCTCTGGGCCTCCGCTTTCGTGGGCATCCGCGCTGTCGGCCCAAGCTTCTCCCCCGGCGCACTGACGCTGGGGCGGCTGGCAATTGCCGCCGTCGTGCTTGGCGCAGTGGTGCTTCCCAAACTGCGGGCGCTGCCGCGGGGCCGCGAGTGGTGGCCGATTCTCGCCTACGGCGTTATGTGGTTCGGCGGCTACAACGTGGCACTCAACGCCGCAGAGCACTCGCTTGACGCCGGAACCAGCGCCCTGCTCATCAACGTGAACCCGATCCTGGTGGCCGTGATGGCAGGCATCATCCTCAAGGAGGGCTTTCCGCGCTGGCTGATTATCGGCAGCCTGGTGGCGTTCAGCGGAGTGGCGGTCATCGCGCTGGGCTCCGGGACGCGTTCGACGGCGGACGTGGCAGGCGTGCTGCTTTGCCTCCTCGCTGCTGCACTCGCCGCGGTCAGCGTCATCATCCAGAAGCCAGTGCTGCGGAAGTTTCCGGCCGCGCAGGCCACATGGTTCGGAATCATGGTGGGCCTGGTCTGCTGCCTGCCCTTCGCCGGCCAGTTGGGGCAGGAACTGCAGGCGGCCCCGCTGCCCGCCACCCTTGGCCTGGTCTACCTGGGCATCTTCCCCACTGCCATCGCTTTCACCACGTGGGCGTACGCCCTTTCGCTGATCGATGCCGGCAAACTCGCTGCCACCACGTACCTGGTGCCGGGCACGACGGTGCTCATCTCATGGCTGGTGCTCAGCGAAATACCCACGGTCTGGGGGCTCGTGGGCGGCGCCATCTGCCTCCTCGGCGTCGGCCTGACCCGCCGGAGATCCCGCTAAAGTTTGGATATGCCCGCAAACCTTCCGCCCGGCCTCCCCATCGTGCCGGAGGGTGCCGGCGACCCCTCCGGTTTCGACATGTCCGACGCCGACTTCGAAGCCGCCGTCAGGGACGCGCTGGACCAGCTTCCCGCCGAGGTGGCGCGGGCCATGGACAACGTGGCCGTGTTCATCGACGACGACTACGTCCCGCAGCCCGGTGAGGACCCGGACACGGTACTGCTGGGACTGTACGAGGGCGTTCCGCTGACCGAGCGCGACTCGTGGTGGGACGCGGGATCGCTTCCCGACCGCATCACCATCTACCGCCAGCCCATCCTGGACATCTGCTCCTCGCGCGAGGACGTGGTGGAGGAAGTCGCGGTGACAGTGATCCACGAGATCGCCCATCACTTCGGAATTGACGACCAGCGGCTTCACGAACTGGGTTGGGACTAGCCTTGTAGGCATGGGACACGACCACGGCCACGGCCTCACAGCGACGGGACGGCACCGCGGCAGGCTGATTGCGGTTCTGGCCATCACCCTGTCAGTGATGCTCATCCAGGTGATCGGCTCCCTGCTCTCCGGCTCCCTTGCACTGCTGGCCGATGCGGGCCACATGCTCTCGGACGCCGCCGGGGTCTTCATCGCACTGATGGCCTCCTGGATCGCAGCGTTGCCGGCCAGCGATCTGCGGACCTACGGCTACCAGCGGGCGGAAGTCCTGGCCGCCCTCGCCAACGCCCTGATCCTGGTGGTCGTCTCGGCGGTCATCTTCACCGAGGCCATCCGCCGCATCGGCTCCGCGCCCGACGTGCACACCGACATCATGCTGTACGCCGCGATCCTGGGTGCAGCCGCGAACCTCGTCTCACTGCTGATCCTGCGCAAGGCCCAGCAGGAAAGCCTCAACGTCCGTGGCGCCTACCTGGAAGTGCTGGGCGACCTCCTCGGCTCGTTCGCCGTCATCGCCGCTGCCCTGGTCATCATGTTCACCGGCTACCTGGCGGCGGACACCATCGCGTCCGTGCTCATCGCGCTGATGATCCTGCCGCGGGCCTGGCACCTGCTCCGCGAGGTGGTCGATGTCCTGCTGGAGGCCTCCCCCAAAGGCGTGGAGGTCAGCATGATCCGCGAGCACATCCTGTCCGTGGCCGGCGTGGTTGCCGTCCACGACATCCACATCTGGACGATCACCTCAGGCGTGCCGGTGTTTTCCGCCCATGTGGTGGTGGAGGACCAGATGCTGAGCGCAAAGGGTGCGGACCAGGTCCTGGACAAACTCACCACCTGCCTGGGATCGCATTTCGACACCGAGCACTGCACCTTCCAGCTGGAGCCGGCCAGCCATTACGAGCACGAATCGCCTCAGCACGCCTGACGGCGCCTCCTGGTGTGGCACTCGGTCCCGTTGCCCGTTCCTTGTTTCGTTCCCCCGGCGGGTCCACGGTCCTGCGACACGCCCGCTGCATCTGCACCCGAATGACACTGGTGTTGTTTATGTTATTCATGTGACCAGTGTTGCCAAAGTGGCAATCTGGCCCCTAACCTCAGAGGGCTGGGCATCTTCAGAGGAGCACTTCCGTGCTGCCTCCCAACTCGTTCGCCCCGCCCTGACATGCGAGGTTATGAATGAGTTTGACCGGTCCCGGCCGCACAGCGGCAGTCCTGTGCACCGCCGTCGTCCTCTGTGGAACCCTCGCAGCCCCCGCGAACGCCGACCGGCCCCTTGCGGCAATGGCCCCCGCGACAAGCCTTCTCGCAGCGGCCCTGACGGTTCCGGCGTCGCCGGAAATCCCTTCCCCCGGGGACATCGCTGCCGCCAAGTCGAGTGAAAGCGCGACGGCGGCAAAGGTGGCCGACATTGAGGGCATCCTCGCCGACGCCGCCGACGCCCAGGAGGCCACGTTCGCGCGGACGCTCGAAGCCAACAACGCCTACAGCAACGCCCTGGTGGAGCTGCACACGAGGTCGGACGCGGCTGCGGTGGCCACGGCCAGGGCAGCTGCCGCGGACAAGGAACAGTCGAAGAGCCGCAAGGCCGTGGGGCAGTTGGCCGGGGACCTGTACCGGAACGGCGGCCTGAATCCGGAGCTGAGCGGCCTCGTTGCGGGTACGGGCGACGTCCTCGGCAAGGCCGCAACGCTGCAGGCCCTCACCGCTGGCCGCAGCAGGGCCTTCGCCGCCGCAGAAACCACCGCCGCGGCTGCGGAGTCACTCACTGCTGCTGCCGCCGACGCCCGCCGGGCGGCAGATGACGCCGCGAAAACGGCCGAGACGCTCAAGGCGCAGGCCGACCAGGCCAATGCGGCCCAGGTGAAGGCGGTGGCGGACGCCAAGGCGCAGCGCACCGTCCTCGTGGGGCAGCTTGCCTCGCTGCGGAACACGACGGCGGCACTCGAGTCAGCGCGGGTGGACGGCTTGGAGCGCCAGCGCCAGCAGGCCCGCCTCGCCGCCGTAACCGCTGCCGCAGAACGTGCGGCAGCAGCCCAGGCGGAAACAGACAAGGCGGCGGCAGCTAATGCTCAGGCTGCCGACGGCGGGAATGCGGCCCCGGCGGCCGGAACCAGGAGCGGAGCTCCGGCGGAACAGACCGCTTCAACGCCGGCCCGGACACCTGCCCGGGCCGCACCGGCGGCTCCTGCGGCTCCGGCAGCCCCCGCTCCGGCTCCGGCAGCTCCCGCTCCGGCCCGCCCGGCACCGGCGCCCGTTCGGCCGGCGCCAGCGCCCGCGCCAGCGCCCGCACCGGTTCAGCCGGCGCCAGCGCCCGTCCCGGTCCCCGTCCAGCCTGCCCCGTCTACGGGCGGTTCCAACCAGGGGGCTATTTCCGTGGCCATGGGCAAGGTGGGGTCCCCGTTCTTCTACCAATATGGCGGCACCGGCGCGTACGGCTTTGACTGCTCGGGCCTGGTCCAGAACGCGTTCGCAGCCATCGGGAAGCCACTTCCGCGCACGGCCGCCGAGCAGTTCGCCCAGGCGCCCGTCCACGTGCCCCTGTCCCAGGCCCAGCCCGGCGATCTCCTGGTCTGGGGATCGGCCCCGGATTTCTACCATGTGGCCATCTACCTGGGCGGCGGCAGGGTGGTCCAGGCGCTGAACCCGTCGGCGGGCATCACCGTGACGGACCTGAGCATGATGGCCGGCATGCAGCTCTACCCGGTCGCGGCGCGCTACTGACGCAGGGCCTGCTGGCAGGGATCCCTAGGACAGCACGTCCTTGCTCACGAACCTGCCGTAGGCCAGCGCGCCGAACACCGCGATGTAGCCCGCTTGCAGCAGGGCGTTGTCACCGAATGAGTCCCAGCCGATGGGCTGGCGGAGCAGGTCTGCGAAGCCGAACCAGTAATGCGTGAACAGCCACGGGTGCAGCCACTCCAGCTGTGGCAACTGGTCGAGCACCTGTGACGCGACGGACAGGATGATGGTGGCGGCCATGGCGCCTACCGGCACATCGGTCAGCGTGGACAGAAACAGCCCGATGGCCGACAAGCCCAGCAGCGACAAGGCCTGATAGGCGGCGATCAGCAGCATCCTGACCAGCGCCTCGTCCGGTTCCACCAGGTCGCCCGAGAGGAGGGCCACCGGTCCCACCGGGAAGAGGGCCCAGCCGATGCCTGCTCCGGCGAGCGCCACTGCCAGCGGGGCGGAAATACAAAACACAGCCGCCCCGGCATACTTCACCAGCAGCAGGCGCACCCTGCCGGCCGGAGCCACCAGCAGGTACCGCAACGTGCCCAGCCCCGCTTCCCCGGCAATGGTGTCCCCCGCGACCACGCCGATGGTCAGGGGAAGGAACAGCGGAACCGAAACAAGCATGGCGGTGACGGCCACGAACAGCCCGTTCTGGCTGATCCGGTCCAGAAAAGCAGGCCCCCTCCCCGGCGGAACGGCAGAGGAAACGCGGACGACGACGGCAATCACCACCGGGATAGCGGCCAGCGCCAGCAGCATCGCCTGGGTCCTGCGGCGCCGGAAAAGCTGCTTCATTTCGGAGGCGAGCAGCGAGCCGCTCGACGGCCGGCGCGTGATGCCCGGCGCCGCGCCTTGCTGAACGGACAGCCGCTCCGCCGCGGGCTCGTGTCCATCCGGTTCCGGCGCTCCCGGTTCCTGCAATCCGGGTTCCTGCAATCCGGGTTCCTGCAATCCGAGCTCCTGCGCTCCCGGTCCTTGTGATTCCGGTTCCTGCATGGCTGATCCATGCACCGCCGGCTGGTCACTGTGCGACATCGAAGCCCTCCCCCGTCAAAGCCACAAAACGGTCCTCGAGGCTGCCACGCTCCACCGTGAACCCGCGGACACGCACCCCGTCCGCCACCAGGGCAGCGACGATAGTTTCCGGGGCCACGCCTCCGTTTGCGGCCGGGGCACCCGCCCCAGCCGAGAGCCCCGCCCCGCCTGAAAGCCGTGCAATACCCGAAAGTCCTGCTGTGCCGTCAAATCCTGCACCAACGGCAAGGCTGGAGGTGATGACGGCGTCCGCGCCATCGGGATGCCCCACAACCGGGGAAAAACCGAACCGCGCCAAAACGCCCGAGGCGGTACCGGCGTCGGGCGTCACCAGGCGGAGCTGCGCGGTGCCCGCCTGGCGGAGTTCGGCCAGCGGTCCTTGGGCCACCAGCCGGCCGGCACTCATGATCGCCGCGTGCGTGCAGATTTGCTCCACTTCGGCGAGCAGGTGGCTGGACACGAACACGGTGGCGCCGTCGGCGGCGAGGGACCGCACCAGGTTGCGGACCTCCCGGGTTCCCTGGGGATCCAGCCCGTTGGTGGGTTCGTCCAGGACCAGCAGTTCGCGGCGTGCCAGCAGCGCGTTGGCGATCCCCAGCCGCTGCTTCATGCCGAGCGAGTAGGCCCGCACCTTCTTACGGGCGGCATGGGAAAGCCCCACGCGTTCCAGCGCTTCAGCCACCCGCGCGCGGCGGGTGGATGGCGCAGCGTGGCGGTCTGCCGCATCCAGGCGGTGCAGATTTGCCGTGCCGGAGAGGAACGGATAGAAGGCCGGTCCCTCCACCAGCGCGCCTACCCGGGGCAGGACCTCATCCAGCTCCCGCGGCATGTCCAGCCCGAGGACCCTGACCTCACCCGCCGTCGGGGCGGCCAGGCCCAGCATCATGCGGATGGTGGTGGTCTTGCCGGAACCGTTGGGCCCGAGGAAGCCGAAGACCGAGCCTCTGGGCACGGCGAGGTCGATGCTGTTGACCGCCAGCTGGTGGCCGAACCGCTTGCTCAGCCCATGGGTTTCTAGCGCTAGAGCGCGGCCAGCGGCTGTCACCTCGCGGCAGCGGCGGCCTGGAGCCGCTCCAAGGGTACGGCGCCAACAAACGTCCGGCCGTCGTCGGTCAGCAGGACATTGACCAGCGACGTGGAGATGGCGCGGCCACCCTGGACGGTGACGGTCGCCTGGCGAAGCAGGGGATCATTGAGCAGCCTGTCCGCCGATTGCTTTCCAGACTCGCGGGAAGCGGACGGGGTGGAGGCCGACGGGGCCGGGATGCCGACGATCCGCTCCCAGCCGGAGCCGGTGACGCTCGGGGCATGGGCGCGCAGATTCTTATCGGCGCGATCCTTGTCAGCCAAGTCTTTCGTATGCGCCTTTGCCGGCACCGCAACTTCCTTCACAGAGGCACCCGGCGGCGGCGAGAAGTTGAACAGGGCTGCGTCGGGAGCGCCCACCGTCAGGCTGGAGAATGCCGTCCGGAACGCAGGCTCCTGCTGACCGCGGGCCCGCACCTCCACGCTCAGCGGCATGCCGTTCTCACCATCCACGGCCATGGCCACGGACCCCACCAGGGTCACCTCCGACCGCGGTGTGAGGACCAGGTTGTAGGCCGCCCGGCCTGCCACCGTGGTGTCCCCGGCCACCGCGATGTCGGTGCTGCTGTCCAGATTGTCAAGTATCTTGGCGGCCAGGTCCTCCGGCGTTGCCACACCCGCCGGCATGTCCTGGCTGCGGGATTCCTTCGACGCCGATGTTGGAAGCGTGACGTGCGTGGCCGTGTTGTCCTTGGAGTTGTACAGCCACAGCTCATTGCCGTGCCGGACGGCGTCCCGCTCGGCCATCCGGTCCATCACCTGGATGCGGGCCTTGGTTGATCCATCGGCGTAGACGCGGGCGCTGTGCGGCCCTGTGAGCAGCTCTGCAAGGGAGCCCGTGCCGGCGCCTGAAGTGGGCCCCACCTGGGGAACGTCCGGCAGTCCGAGTTCGGAGGACTGCTCCACCGTGCCGGAGAAGGACTTGGTCTGGTGTTGCCCGATCATCGCCAGCACCTGGGCCGGCGTCTTCTCAGGCAGAGGATTCCGGGCGCTCGCGGGCAAGGACCCCGCCAGGACTCCGGCCGCTATAACAGCAGGTACGGCCACGGCAGGTGTCCACCGCAACCAGATGGCAGTCATGTCAACTCCGCTCCGACGTCGCAGCTCATATCCTCAGAGTACGCCTCGGCACCGCATGTGGCAGCCCCCGGCGGGCCGCCCGCTTTCGCAGTACCGGCTGGTGGGCCAGACAGGACGCTGGGGGCCTATCTGGGCGCCATGGCGCTGTAGTTCCTGGGCGCGAAGGTGGGGCTGGAGCGTTCGATCCGCTGGCTGTACAGGCTGCCGCTGATGGACCGGGAGGACTTCGAGCGCACGGAGAGCCGGTGCCGGCGCGGGAAGCCTGCAAACGACCGCCCCTAAGCCAGCGGCACCACGGTGCCCGCTCCGCCGTCGACCGTCACTTCCTGGCCCGTCTTGAGCGCTGAAGTGGCGTCAGCAACGCCGACAACGGCCGGGATGCCGTATTCCCGGGCCACCACCGCGCCGTGGGAGTTGGGGCCGCCCATCTCCATGACCAGGCCGCCCGCAGTGAGGAACAGCGGGGTCCAGCCCGGATCGGTGGACGGCGCCACGAGGATCTCCCCCGGCTCCAGGTGCGCGCCCACAGGGTCGAGGATGACGCGGGCAGGCGCCGTCACCGTCCCCGCCGACGCCGGGCTCCCGGTCAGTGCCCCGGCTGCGGTTCCGGCGGCGGTCAGCAGCGTCTCCGGCTCCGTTCCGTCGGAGAGCAGCATCCGCGGAATGTGCCGCCGCTCCAGTTCCACGTAATAGGCCCCCTGCCGCTGCGCCACGAGATCCTGCATGTCGGCACCATCCAGCGCCTGGTTCGCTTCAGCAAAGTCCAGGAAGAAGATGTCCTCTGCCCGCGCGATCCGTTTCTGTTCCGCCAGCACGGCGCCCACCTCGGCCAGTTGCTTCCGGACCTCGGCCAGCGCCAGGACGATCTGAAACTTGGGAAGTTCGCGCAACCCGGCGAAAAGCCTTGCCCGCCGCAGTGCCGCCCGGACGGCTACGGCACGGAGGCGGCCCCTGGAACGGGCCTCGGCAACGAGCCGCTCAATTTGTTCCTCCGCTTCGGCTGCTGCCTCGGCGAACTGGCGGTCGGGCGCGCGCTCAGGGTCCTCCAGCCGAAGATAATTGGCGAGGACGCCCAGGATGTGGGTGGGGTCGTCCCGCCACCGGGGCATGCCGACGTCGATCTCGGCGACGGCCCGGTGGCCGTAGCTCGCCAGGAATCCTGCCAGACCTGCCTGGGCCGCGACGGGCAGCTCGCCGGCGGCGAAGCGCTGCGCCAGCACGGCAGGAGGATGGCAGGTGAGCACGTCCAGCGATTCGGCGTCGGCCCTGATCCTGGTGGCGACCCGCCACAGCTCGAGGTCCATCTCGGTTGTCACGTTGTTGGGCAGTCCGCGGAGCACGGGCTGGAGGTCGACGTTTTTGCTTCGCCCGGCGCCGGCCCCGCCGCTTGCGGTTCCGTCCTCCCCGGCGCCAAAGAGTTTTCCGGCGCCAAGGAGTTTTCCGGCAAAGCCGAGCATGGCGAAGGCCAGGCCCGCCAGCGGGAGCACGGCCGGAAGGTTCGGGAAGAGCCGCCCCAGTATCCCCTCGGCGTGGTTTAGCCGCGCGCGCGGGGAAGCACCCTGCGGCAGTTCCAGCGTCGCGTTGAACTCCGTGGTGAAGCGGGTCAGGCGTTTGAGTGCCGCCTCCGGACGGACCAGAGCCCGGATCGCTGCTTCCGGCACTCGGGCGCGGGCAGCGATGGGGACCACATGCTTGAGGAGGTCCCACGGCGTGCGCCGGGTGATGGAGAGTCGCGGGTCGTCGAACACGCTGCGCAGGACTTTCGCGGAGCGGGCCTCCATGACGTCGAAGACGTTCGGGATAATCCGGCGGCCCACAGTGCTACGTGCGGCCGCGGTCAGGTCGATGAAGATGCGCTGTCCGGCTTCGACGTACGGCGGCGGCCCGGTGCGGGGATCCGGAACGTCAAAACCCGCAGCGACAGCAACCGAAGATCCTATTTGCCGGAGCGCGGCAAGTCCCATCGGGGTCAGCGGCCGGGTGAGGCCCTGGGCGAGGCTGAAGCACAGGTAGACCCGAACACCCCCGTCCCGGCTCCGGGCTTCCAGGTCGCTCTCCGGGAGAGGGTCATTCTCCGGTAGGGGGTAGAGCGTGGTGATGGGCCGGGACTGGGTCAGCCAGACTTTCCCGGCGCCGTCGAGCGCCCACTCCGTATCCTGCGGGGCGCCGTAGTGGGCCTCGGCCCTGCTCCCCAGCGCCGCCAGTTCCCGGATCTGCGCGTCGGTCAGGCAGGGCTGGTTCGCCGCACTTTGATCGACATATTCGGTGCCCCCGCCGGGCAGCGGCCGGACAGCCGTCCGCTTGTCCCCCGGCCGGCGCTCCAGGATGGTACCGGAGGCGGTGTCCACCACAAAGTGGTCGGGATTGACGGCACCTGACACCACGGCCTCGCCGAGCCCGGGGCTCGCGTCGATCACAGCTTCCCGGCGCCTGCCGGTGACCGGGTTGGCGGTGAACATGACCCCCGCTGCCTCGGCGTCCACCATGCGCTGGACGACGACGGCGAGGGCCACCGTTGCGGGGTCGATGTTGCGGCTGGCTCGGTACGCCACCGCCCGGTCGGTCCAGAGCGACGCCCAGCACTTCCGGACGGCGTCCAGCAGTGCCACGGCGTCGATGATGTTCAGGTAGGTGTCCTGCTGGCCGGCAAAGCTGGCGAAGGGAAGGTCCTCGGCCGTGGCCGAGGACCTCACTGCGACCGGAACGCCGTCCAGCGTCCGGTAGGCCGTGAGCACGTCCCCGGCAATCGCCGTCGGGAGTTCTGCCGCGGAGATCAGGCTGCGGGCCCTGGCAGCCAGGCCGGCGAGCGTCTCGAGGTCAGCGGCCGGGGTGTCCTGGAGGGCACGGTGCACCTCGGCGAGCCCCAGCGGTTCCACAGCCTGGACGTAGGCCTCGGTGGTCAGGCAAAACCCGTCGGGCACGGGGAGGCCGGCCCCAATCAGCTCGCCGAGGTTGGCTGCTTTTCCGCCAACCTGCGGCAACATGGAGGCGCTGAGGTCCCCGAGGCCGAGCACCAGCCCGCTCATGCGCTACGAGGCGCCGAGCATCGGTCCGAAGCTGGCACGGTCCGCGAGCCGGTGGTCGTCCCGGTCCGGAACCACCATCACGGGGCTCTTGGCGTGGTGCAGGACGCCGTCCGACGTCGACCCCAGGAGCATGCCGGTAAAGCCGCCGCGGCCGCGGGTTCCCACGACTACCAGTTCAACGTGCCGGCTGGCCTCCACCAGCACATCCACGGGCGAACCGTCCAGCAGCCGGGTCTCAATGGCCAGCCGCGGGAAGTGGCTCTGGAGCCAGGCCACACCGGCCTTGAGCTGGACCTGGATATCGGCGAACAGCGCTTCCCGGTCCAGGGGGGCCGGAACCCAGGCAAGGGATCCGCTGTACTGCGGTACGGCGCAGATCACGCGCAGCGGCGCACCCAGGCGCTCGGCCTGCTCTGCTGCTTCCAGGACGGCAACGCGGGCCTGCTCCGACCCGTCGACGCCCACCGCCACTACCTTTTCCACGGGGCCGTGCCCGGCCTTGGCCTGCTCGGCCCGGATGTGTTTGTCCTGGGTGGTCTCGCCCAGACGGTCGGAGCAGATCAGCGGAACCGTCACCGTGGGGCACTTGGCGTGGGCCGGAAGCGCGCTACTCACGGAACCGAGGAGCCGCCCTACAAAGCCACCCCGCCCCCGCGTCCCGAACACCAGCAGCTCTGCGGTTTCAGACAGGTCGAGCAATACGCCCGACGCGTCCCCGTTCTCGACCGATGCGCTCACGTTGATGTTGTAGCCGGCCACCTTGTCCACGGCGTGCTGCAGGATGGCTTCGGCGCCTTCCCGGATCACCGAGTCGTCCACGGTGGCATAACCGCCATCGAGGCCGGAGGCGGCAAAGATGGGCACCGAGTAGGCGGTGACTATATGGAGGGGACGACGGCGGCGTTCGGCTTCACGGGCAGCCCACACGAGGGCGCACTGGCCGTGGTCCGAACCGTCGACGCCGACCGCGATTCCTTCGGGTCTCACGCGCCGGGCACCGCCATCCCGTGCCGGGTCGGGATGCAATTCGTGTGCGTCCATTCGGTCCGCCTCCTCGCGATACTGCCTGATGATGCGGCTATTCTGCCAGAAGCAGCGTCTCTAGCCGGCACCGGCAGGCCGTCCGGTTCCCGGTTATGCACAGCCTGCGCTTAAGACCAACTATTCTCGGTCGTCAACGTCTTAGCAAGCGGCCCCCGAGGGGCGCCACTGCCCTATCCGAAGCCTGTTTCCTGCCACTTCCCGGCACCCTGCGGGCACTGCTTTGGCTGCCTTGCCGGCACTCCCCGAGGCGGCCCGGTGACGCCGCGCAGAGCCCTGCAAACCAATGTTTCGGCAGGGGTATCCAGCAACCAAAAAATTCTGTAATGTCGAGGCACCATCGGTCCGGATTGTGCTTCACCGCACGTCCGGAGATGTCTTGTGTCTGCTTGCTGGGGCAGTGGACGGCGCACGGGCAATGATGCCCTGCGCTTCGAAAATCTCGAGGAGGAAGTTGTAGTGTCACGCATGCCTGGTCTCAGCGGCGCAGAACGGACCACCACCGTGGTCATCGGCACCGGACTTCCCGGTTTGGCCATCGCCACCGAACTCCGACGCCGGGGCGTTGATTCAATCATCGTCAGCCGGCTTGACTCCCCTGGCAGCGGGTTCCAAAAGCCCGCGCCGCAGCGGTGCGACGACGCCGAGGCGGCGTCCCACCAGGAGCGGAACGAAATCCTCCGGCACCTGCGCAACTACGCGTCGAGCCACCAGTTGGACATCCGCAGCGACACCTCTGCGGTGTCGCTGGACAAGATGGGACCCCCGGCGGCGGAGGCTTACCTGCACCGCTGGGCCGTGCATACCCCGGACGGTGTGCTGCTGGCTGACCACATCGTCCTCACGCGCTGCGCCCACAGCCAGTTGCGGCGCATGCTCACGGACCTCGGCATCGCCGTTGGTGCAAACCTTGTCGCGGCCATGCGCGCCATCGGCATATACCTGGTCGGGGTGGGCGAGCTCATCACGCCTACGCCGAAGGAAGTGCTGCGCCAGGCCAAGATGGTGGGCCAGGCCATCTCGGCGAAGGTCTACCCGGACAGCGTGCCGTCGGTGCTGACCGGAAGCTTCCCGGCACTTCCAGCCGCGGCTCTCTGAGGGGGGCGCTAGCTCCCGGCGCCCTCATCTTCAGGCTCGTCGCCGTCACTGATGCCGAGCCTCCGGCGAGCCAGCACGCCGAGGGTGATGAGCAGACCGAGAGCCACGGCCGCAAACACCACGATGCTCCACGGGAACGGCTCTGAGGAATCCCGGACTGTCCCCGCCGCCTGGGTCTCCCCGGGCTGGGGCGTACCCAGCGTCTGGACCGGCGCCGCCGTCGACCCCGCAGCAGCGGCCGTGGCGGTGAAGGCGAACGTGCCCTCGATCGGATGGGAATCCGAGCTCACCACGCGCCACACCACCGTGTACTTCCCCGCAGGCGCACCTTCCCGCAACTTCTGCGTGGCCACGTTGTCCACGATCTCCACCTTGCCGTCGGTCCAGTCGGTTCCGGCCGCGTCCGTCACCTTGACCTCGGAGCCGAGCCCCAGCGGAGTGTTGTTAAAGGTGATCGAGACCTTGGCCGGAGCCGTTGCCACGGTGGCACCGTCCGTCGGGCTGCTGGACTCGGCGACATCGTGCGCAGAAGCAGGCCCGGCAGTAAGGACCAGGGCGACGAGTGCAAGCGCGCCAACGAGGGCGGACAGCAGCTGGCGGGTGAGACGCATGGGCGGACTACTCCTTGTGTTGACTTCCTTACAGACTAGGCGAATTTGCCTGAACGGAACCTTGCAACCTACTAGGATTCAAGTAATCCCCACACTCTCACCGGAGGACTAATGTTAAAGCAGGGCTCTGCACTGGACCGGTACTTCAAAATTTCCGAACGGGGGTCGAACCTCTCCCGCGAGATCCGTGGCGGTTTTGCCACGTTCTTCGCCATGAGCTACATCGTGGTGCTGAACCCCCTGATCCTGTCCGCTGCGGATTCCTCCGGCGCCACACTGGGTTTCCAGGCAGTTGCTGCCGTCACCGCCTTTGTTGCCGGCATCCTGACCATCCTCATGGGCGCGTGGGCCAAACACCCCTTCGCGATGGCCACCGGCCTGGGAGTCAACGCGTTCGTGGCCGTGACTGTGGCCACCAACCCCGGCCTGACCTGGCCGGACATGATGGGGCTGGTGGTCCTCTCCGGCGTCACCATGATGATCCTGGTCCTGACCGGGTTCCGGACAGCCGTGTTCCGGGCCGTTCCGGACGGGCTCAAGACCGCAATCGTGGTGGGAATCGGCCTGTTCATCGCCCTCATCGGCCTGGTCAACGCCGGCTTTGTGCGGCGCGTTCCGGACGCAGCCGGGACCACCGTTCCGGTGGGCCTCGGCTTCGACGGCAAGCTCCTGGGATGGCCGACGCTGGTGTTCGTGTTCGGCCTGATCCTGACCATCGCCCTGCTGGTGCGCAACATCAAGGGCGCCATCCTGATCGGCATCGTCGCCTCCACCATCCTGGCCGTCATCCTCGAGTTCACGCTGCACATCGGACCCAGCTTCGACGGCAAGAACTTCAACCCGCAGGGCTGGTCCCTGGTGGCCCCCAAGTTCACCGAATGGTCGGCTCCCGATCTCTCCCTGATTGGCAAGGCCAACCCGATCGGCGCCTTCGGCCATCTGGGCGTAGTGGCCGCGGCGCTGCTGGCGTTCGTGATCCTGCTCAGCATCTTCTTCGACGCGATGGGAACCATGGTGGGCCTGGCCAACGAGGCCGGAACCGTGGACAAGGACGGCAACATCCCCAACGTTGACCGCGTGCTGCAGGTGGACGCCCTCGGTGCCATCGTGGGCGGCGGCGCCTCCGTGTCCTCCAACCAGATCTTTGTCGAATCCGGCGCCGGCATCGGCGAGGGCGCGCGGACGGGCCTGGCCTCGATCGTGACCGGACTGCTGTTCCTGGTGGCCATGTTCTTCACCCCGCTGATCAACCTCGTGCCGTTCGAGGCCGTGGCCCCCGCCCTGGTGGTGGTCGGCTTCATGATGGTGGCCCAGATCAGCAAGATCCACTGGCAGGACTGGGGCATCGCCCTGCCCGCCTTCCTCACGTTCACGCTGATGCCCTTCACGTATTCGATCGCCAACGGCCTGGGCGCGGGCTTCATCTCCTACGTCCTGATCCGCACCTTCCAGGGCCGTGCCCGAGAAGTGCACCCGCTGATGTGGGCGGTCGCGGCCGCCTTCGTCCTGTTCTTCGGCATCGGCCCGATCGAGCAGTCGCTGGGCATGTAGGAGCCCGGGACGTCCCGAATACCGGGTTTCCGGTATTTCAGACATCACGACGGCGGCGCTGCTGGCTTTCGCTGAATCCGTGCGGTGAGCTTGAAGCATGCAATTTCCCGCGCTTTCGGTCGACGTTCACCCCAGCCCCTGGACAGGCCGTTACGACGGCGACGGCGACGCCCACCGCCGGTGGTGGCAGGCCGTAACCCCGGCCACCGATAACACCCCCGCCGCCCCGAACACCCCGGTGCCCAGCCAGCTCCCCGCGGTGATCCTGGGTTTCTGCAGCGATGAGGGTGTACGCCGGAACAAGGGCAGGACCGGAGCCGCGGCCGCCCCCGCCGCCATCCGGAGCGCGCTGGGCCCCCTCGCCTGCCACTCGGAGCGGCCGGTCGCCGATGCCGGCGATGTGGTGGTCCGCGACGGCGAACTGGAAGCCGGCCAGGCCCGCGCGGGCCTCACCGTGGCAGCGCTGCTCGACGCCGGCCGCCTCACCGTGCTGCTGGGTGGCGGCCACGAGACCGCGTATGCCAGCTACCTCGGCGTGGCAGGGTCCCGGGCGGTCCGCGACGGCCAGCGGCTGGGCGTCCTCAACCTCGATGCCCACTTCGACCTCAGGGATGAGGCCGCCCCCAGTTCCGGGACCCCGTTCCTCCAGATGGCCCGTGCGGAAGCGGCCGCTGGGCGCGAACTGAAGTACGCCGTCGTCGGAATTTCCGAACCCAACAACACCCGGGCGCTGTTCACCACCGCCGACGAGCTGGGCGTGAAATACCTGCTGGACGAGGACTGCACAGCCGGCGCAGCCGAGGCCTTTGTGGCGGATTTCCTCGGCGGGATCGACGTCCTCTACCTCACCATCGACCTGGACGTGCTGCCGGCCGCCGTGGCCCCGGGGGTCAGCGCCCCCGCGGCGTACGGGGTTCCGCTGCCGGTGATCAGTGCCGTCTGCCGCCAGGTGGTGGCCAGCGGCAAGCTACTGCACGCAGACGTGGCCGAACTGAACCCGGCCTTCGACATCGACAACCGGACCGCCCGGGTGGCGGCGCGGCTGCTCAGCATCCTGCTGGGCTAAGAGTCGCCCGTGCCGCCTAACCCTTGGGCTTGGGCTTGGGCTTGGGTTTGGGTTTCGGGGTATGCCGGGCGGGCGCTTTGGGCTTCGCCGCCGGCTTGCTGACGATCGACTCCGGCGGCTTGGGGAAGGCCGCGGCGGGATACAGCCGCGCCACTTGGAGCATGTAGTTCGCCCACTGCGGGCCCGCGATCATGTAGCCGTCAATGCGGTCGTAGAACTTGCCGTTGATGGTCAGGTTCCGTCCCGGACGCTGCTGGCCCTCGAGGGCGTCCCCGAAGAACGAGGCCGTGGCCAGGCCGGTGGTGTAGCCCAGAACCCAGGTGGCGCCGTTGCTGTTGTTGGTGCCCGTTTTGGCCGCCACCGGCACAGTCTTCTGCACCTTGGGATTGATGTAGATGCCGGAGCCCTTGTTGAGCATGTCCTGGAGTGCTTTGTTCACGCCGCGGACCACGTTCTTCTCCACCGTCTCGCTGCACTCCTGGGCCTGCGCCGGAAGCTTCTTGCCCGCCATGTCCGCCACCCCCGCCAGGGCCACCGGCACGCAGTACCGTCCGTCTGCCGCGAACGTGGCAAATGCATTGGCCATGGTCAGCGGAGCCACCCCGGTGCCGCCCAAGAGGTTGCCCAGCTGGTGCATGTTGACCGGCGTTCCATCCAGCCCGCTGCGCAGCCCCACGGCGTTGACCATGTTCTGGATCCCGCAGAAGTCCAGCTGCGCGGCCTCGGCAAAGGTTGCCGTGTTGATGGAGTTGTAGAGCCCGTAATCGGCCGGCATCTTCCGGTAGTAGCCCTCCGAGGCGTTCTGCAGGTCGTCAGCCGTTTCCATGCCTGCCCTGCGCTGCTTGGTGCTGTAGCCGCCGGCCACCTTGCCACACGAGGACCGCCAGTGGAAGCCCAGCGGATACTCGCGCTTCGAGGCGTCCACCACCGTACTCATGGTTTTGCCCTGGTGCAGCCACTCGGCGAAGGTAAAGGGCTTCATGGTGGAGCCCGGCTGGAACCCGCCGGCGCCGTTGAGGTCGTTGCCTGTGGCATCCTTGGCGTCCACGTTGAAGTTCAGCTGGGTATCGAACTTTCCGGGCTGGGGCAGGTACACCGTGTTCTGCGCCATCGCCAGGACCTTGCCGGTGCCCGGCTGCACGGTGACCAGCGACGCGCCCCACTTGTCCGGATTGGCGCCGGCGGTGGCGTTGACCCGTGCCTGCGCCTTGGCCTGCAGCCGGCTGTCCAGCGTGGTGGTGATGGTCAGCCCGCCGCGGAAGAGCCGTTTTTCCCGGGCCTCGGTGTCTGCGCCGTAAGCCGGGTTGTTGAGGAAGAGATGGGTCACGTAGTCACAGAAGTACGGGGCCATGGTGGCCGCGGCGCACCCCTGCCGGGAGGGCTTGACCTTCACGCCGACGCCGGACGCCGCCGCGGCGTCATGCTGCTTCTTGGTGATCATCTTCTGCTTGAGCATTTCGCCGAGCACCTGGTTGCGGCGCACCAATGAGTTCTTGGGGTTGGCCACCGGATCGTAGAAGCTGGGGCTGTTCACCAGTCCGGCCAGCAGCGCCGACTGGGGCAGTGTCAGCTTGCTGGCCGGAACACTGAAGAAATACTGGGAAGCCGCCTCAATACCGTAGGCGCTGCGGTTGAAGAAGACGATGTTAAGGTAGCCCTCGAGGATCTGGTCCTTGGTGAATTTCTTCTCCAGTGCCATTGCGAGCCGCATCTCCCGCAGCTTGTCCCCCATGGTCTTCTGCCCGCTGAGCACCACCTGGTCCTCACGGCCCTCGGCAATCAGGGACTCGTTCACGATATTGGTGACGTACTGCTGGGTGAGGGTGGAGGCGCCCTGCCGGTCACCGCGGGTCAGGTTGCTGGTCAGTGCGCGCAGGACGCCCTGCGTGTCCACGCCGCCGTGCTCATAGAAGCGGCTGTCCTCGATGGCGACGACGGCCTTCCGGATGAACGGGGACATCTGCTTCAGGGGCACACGAACCCGGTTCTCTGAGTAGAACGTGGCGATGAGCTTGCCGTCCGCGGTCAGCATGCGGGTGGTCTGCGACGGGGCGGGCACCGCCAGCTCGGTAGGCAGGCTGTTGAAGTAGGAAATCGACTTGCTGACCGAGGTGCCGGCGAGGGCGGCCCCCGGCACCAGGAAGCTGGCCGCGAGGACGCCGCAGAGGCAGCTGACAAGCACGAACCCCAGCAACTTTGCCAACGCAAGAGCCGTACGGGTTATCAATCTTTTGCCTGCCATGATCCAAGCTCACCACACGATCGGACGGAAAGCAGAATGCTGGCCGCTCCCGGCACGATTCACCCCGCATACGGTCAGACCGGCGTCTGCGGCGCCTTGCCCTCGTCGCCGAACTTCTCGGCAGCCCTGCGTTCGCGGAGCCGGTCGAGGCGCTTCATGACCGGCGCCGTGGTGGCACCGTGCAGCACCACGGACATCGCCACGACGAGGCCGATGATGCTCCACAGCCGCTCCGCCTGGTCCCCGAAGCCGCCCTGGCCGAGCGCGTAGGCAAGGTAATAGAGGGACCCGATGCCCCGGATGCCGAAGAAGGAAATGGCGATCCGTTCCCGGGGACCGGTCTTGCCGCGGGCCAGTGCCAGCCAGCCGGACAGCGGACGGACCAGGACCAGGAAGGCCAGCGCCACGCCCACCTCGGCCCAGCCGACGTCCGCCAGCAGGCCCCGCGCAATCGCCCCTCCCAAGAGGACCAGGATGACCACTGTCAGGAGCCGCTCGAGCTGTTCCACGTAGGAGTGAAGAATGCGGTGGTAGCCGTGAGTGCGCTCCGCCGCCCTGATGGTCACGGCGCAGACGAACACCGCGATGAAGCCGTAGCCCTCGATCATCTGGGTCACGCCATAAGCCAGAAAAGTGGCGGCCAGCGCAACGAAGCCCTCGGAGTGGTTGGACAGCCGGATGCTGTCGTGCCTGGCGGAGAAGAACAGCCGGGCCAGCACCTTGCCCGTTCCGTAGCCCAGGAGCACGCCCATTCCGATGCGCCACAGGACGTCCACGCCGAACCATTCCGGAAACCATGCCGACGGCGCCGTCCCCACGAGGCTCATGGCGATGGCCAGGTACACAAAGGGAAAGGCCAGCCCATCGTTAAGCCCCGCCTCCGAGGTGAGGGCGAACCTCACTTCGTCCTCCTGGTCGGTGCCTTCTTCCTCGTCGGCCGGCTCTCCCACTTGGACCTCGGAGGCGAGGACCGGATCGGTGGGGGCCAGGGCGGCGGCCACAAGCAGCGCGGCGGCCAGCCCGAGGCCCAGCAGCCAAAGTCCCAGGAGCGTCAGGCCGAGCATGCACAGCGGCATCGCAATTCCGAGCATGCGCCAGGTGGTGGCCCAGTTCCGCCGCCCGACCGAACGGTCCAGGGCCAGCCCTGCTCCCATCAGCGAGATGATCACGCAGACCTCGGTCAGGTGCAGCGTCAGGTCCGGATACCGGAGGGGGCTCGGATCCGGGAGGTTCTTCAGCAGGCCGAAGGCCGCAACCCCGGCGCCCAGGAAGACCATCGGCATGGAAATGGGGGCATTGCGCAGCGCCTTGGGCAGGATGGCGGCAACGAAGACGGCTACGCCCGCCGCGGCGAACATGATGCTGGCACCTTCAAACACGGTCGCCTCCTGCGCCGTCGGTTTCAGACCTGACCAACACTAGCGTGGGGAGCAGGAGAGGGGCGTCTCCGGGCGCTGCTCCTGATGGCTTCTACAGGGCTCGGGACGGCAGAATGGTTTATGAGACAACTAACGTCAACATCGTTGTCAAATGACAGTCATCTTACCTTTGGGCCGTCAACCGGTAGAATGGTCTACTGCCCCCCGGCGAAAATCATAGAAAGTCAGTACATGAGCACAGCAACTATGGAGCGCCCAACCGCTCCTACGAGCGACTCACGCTCCGCGGATGCCCGGTCCATCCACCTGGCCTTCACCAGTGCCGACCAGGTCCACGACGGCCTGGAAAGCGCGGTGGGGACGCTGATCGAAGCGGCTGCCCGCGAAGGCACCTGCGGCATCAAGGTCACGCGCCTTGAGCCAGGCCGTTACACGGTGGCGCTGGACGAGTCTGTTCCCTTCGGTGAAACACACGAGGACATCGCCGCGTAACACGCGAAAAAGCCCCCGATCCTGGACTCATTCCGGCCAAACTGCCGAATGATCCAAGGTCGGGGGCTTTTTTGATTTCCGGTTCGCGTCCTGCGGCGCGGCTTCAGCCCGCCAATTACATCCGGCGCACCTGCACGCCGTCGGACTTCAGGAAGAGCTGGGATTCCGCCGCTCCGCCGCAGATAAGCCACAACACGTTTCCGCTCCGTGAGACTTCTTCCACCTCGCCCGCCGCAATAACGTGCGCATGCTTGATGATCTCAACCCGCTCGCCCACGTGCAGCGATCCCCAGTCGGAAACCGTAGCTGCGTGTGCAATGCGTCTGGACAGGACTGCCCCGCGTGCTTTCATTTGAACTTCTACCCCTTTGTGGATGTTCTACTTCCGCCACAGCCTCTTTGATGTGACTTTCACTACACCTTTAGTTCTACTACACTCTTCGGCCTGCGTGTGGCGCGTTGCAGAGTATTTCGGCACCGCCGGCAAATGATTGCCGGCGGTGCACTTTGTTCACCGTCAGGCGAGGTTGCCGACGGCGGATTCGGCTGCCGTCCGCACCGCACCGGAGGCGACCAGCCGGTCGGCCGCCTCAAGTTCGGGTGAGAGGAACCTGTCCGTGCCGGGACCGCCAACGACGGCCCGCAGCGTTTCCAGGACGGCCGCCCCTGCGGGGCCAGGCGTGAGCTGGCCGCCGGAGAGCTGCGTGCGCATGTCGATCGCCCGTGCGGACGTCACGAGTTCGATGGCCAGCACGCGGCGGAGGTTCTCCACGGCTTTCCTGAGCTTGCGGGCAGCGTGCCAGCCCATGGACACATGGTCCTCCTGCATCGCAGAGCTGGGGATGGAGTCGACGGAGGCGGGCACCGCAAGCCGCTTGTTGTCCGAGACCAGCCCGGCCTGCGTGTACTGGGCGATCATCAGGCCGGAGTCCACGCCCGGATCGGCAGCCAGGAACGCCGGCAGTCCGTGCGAGCGGGCCGGGTCCAGCATGCGGTCCGTCCGCCGTTCGGCAATGGAGCTGAGGTCCGCGACGGCGATGGCCAGGAAGTCGAGCACATACGCCACCGGGGCGCCGTGGAAGTTGCCGTTGGAGCTGACCCGGCCGTCAGGCAGAACCACAGGGTTGTCGATCGCTGCCGCGAGTTCGCGGGAGGCCACCAGTTCGGCATGGTCGACGGTGTCCCGGACGGCGCCGGCAACCTGGGGTGCGCAGCGCAGTGAGTACGCGTCCTGGACCCTGGAATCGCCCACACGGTGCGAAGCCACGATCGCCGAGTCGGACAGCACGCGGAGCATGTTCTCGGCGCTGGCCGCCTGGCCCGGGTGCGGCCGCAGGGCCGCGTGCAGCTCGGGCAGGAACACCTGATCAGTGCCGAGCAGCGCCTCGACGCTGAGCGCGGCGGTGACGTCCGCCGTCGTCAGCAACATGCGCAGGTCAGCGATGGCCATCAGGAGCATGCCCAGCATGCCCTCTGTGCCGTTCACCAGCGCCAGGCCCTCCTTCTCTGCCAGGGTCACCGGCTCGATGCCGTGTTCGGCGAGCAGCTCGGCAACCGTCCCCTGGCCTGCGCCGCCGTACAGTCCGCCGTCGGGCCCTGTTGCTTCGCCTTCGCCCATGAGGACCAGCGCGCAGTGGGACAGCGGTGCGAGGTCGCCGGAGCAGCCCAGCGAGCCGAACTCGCGGACCACCGGGGTGATGCCGGCGTTGAGCACATCCACCATGGTCTGCAGGACCACGGGCCGGACACCGGTGCGGCCCGATGCCAGCGTCTTGGCACGCAGGAACATGATCCCGCGGACCACTTCGCGTTCCACCGCCGGGCCCATGCCGGCGGCGTGGCTGCGGATCAGCGACTTCTGCAGCTGGGTGCGCAGCTCGCCGGGAATGTGGCGGTTGGCCAGCGCCCCGAAGCCCGTGGAGATGCCGTATGCGGGCACGTCGCTGTGGGCCAGTTCGTCGATGTGGGCGCGGACTTTGGCAACGGTGTCCAGGGCGTCCTGGGAGATGGTCACCCTGGCGTTGTGGCGTGCGACGGCGACGACGTCCTCGGGCGTGACACCGCTGGCGCCGAGGGTGACGGTGAGCGGTTCGTGGGTGAGTACAGACATGATGTTCCTACTTCTCTGCTTCTGCGGAGTCTGCCGACTCTGCCATGGGGATCCGGACACCGCGCTCCTTGGCGACGTCGACGGCGCGGTCATAGCCGGCGTCGACATGCCGGATGACGCCCATGCCGGGGTCGTTGGTGAGGAGCCGCTCAAGCTTCTGCGCGGCGAGGTCGGTGCCGTCGGCGACGGAGACCTGGCCTGCGTGGATGGAGCGGCCGATGCCCACTCCCCCGCCGTGGTGGATGGAAACCCAGGTGGCGCCGGAGGACGTGTTGAGCAGGGCGTTGAGCAGCGGCCAGTCGGCGATGGCGTCCGAGCCGTCTGCCATGGCTTCCGTTTCCCGGTACGGGGAGGCGACGGAGCCGGAGTCCAGGTGGTCGCGGCCGATCACGATGGGGGCCTTGACCTTGCCTTCCTTCACCAGCTGGTTGAACAGCAGGCCGGCCTTGGCGCGTTCGCCGTAGCCCAGCCAGCAGATGCGCGCCGGCAGGCCTTCGAATTCGACGCGCTCGCCGGCGGCGTCGATCCAGCGGTGCAGATGCTGGTTGTCCGGGAACAGCTCCTTGATGGCCTTGTCCGTGACGGCGATGTCCTCGGGGTCGCCGGAGAGTGCGACCCACCGGAACGGGCCCAGGCCCTCGCAGAACAGCGGGCGGATGTAGGCCGGGACGAAGCCGGGGAATTCGAATGCCCGGCTGTAGCCGCCTTTGCGGGCTTCGTCGCGGATCGAGTTTCCGTAGTCGAAGACCTCGGCGCCGGCATCCTGGAACTCGACCATGGCCTGGACGTGCTTGGCCATCGAGGCCTGGGCCTTCTTGGTGAAGCCCTCCGCGTCGGCCTCGGCCTCGCGGTGCCATTCGTCCACGGAGATGCCCTCCGGCAGGTAGCTCAGGGGGTCGTGGGCGGACGTCTGGTCAGTGACGATGTCGATGGTCAGCTCGCCGGCTTTGTGGCGGCGGAGCAGTTCCGGGAAGACCTCGGCGGCGTTGCCCACGTAGCCCACGGACCAGCCGCGGCGCTCTTCCTTGGCCTTGAGAACCTTGGCGATGGCGGCGTCGAGGTCGGTCTCCACCTCGTCGAGGTAGCGCTTGCCGGCACGCCGGCGGAGGCGGGTCTCGTCGACGTCGATAATCAGGCAGGCGCCCTCGTTCAGGGTGACGGCGAGAGGCTGGGCGCCGCCCATGCCGCCGCAGCCGCCGGTCAGGGTCAGCGTGCCGGCGAGTGTGCCGTTGCTGTCGCCGGTGAGCTTGCGGGCGATCGCGGCGAAGGTCTCGAAGGTGCCCTGCAGGATGCCCTGGGTGCCGATGTAGATCCAGGAGCCGGCCGTCATCTGCCCGTACATCATCAGGCCCTCGGCCTCGAGCCGGCGGAACTCGGGCCACGTGGCCCAGTCGCCGACGAGGTTGGAGTTGGCGAGCAGCACGCGCGGTGCCCATTCGTTGGTGCGGAAGACGCCCACCGGCTTGCCGGACTGGACCAGCAGTGTCTCGTCATTGTCCATGGTTTCCAGGGTGCGGGTGATGGCATCGAACGCGGCCCAGGAGCGCACGGCCCGGCCTGTACCGCCGTAGACCACCAGGTCATCGGGGCGTTCTGCCACCTCGGGGTCGAGGTTGTTCATGAGCATGCGCAGCGGTGCCTCGGTCTGCCAGGACTTGGCGGTGAGCTGGGTGCCGCGGGCTGCTTTGACCGGGCGGGCACCGGTGGTGAAATCGGCGGGTGCCATGGTGGCTCCTTTGTGTCGCGGGATTGTGGTGTAGGGGAAATGTTGCGTGTTGCGGAATTCTTGGTTTGAGCGAAAGTGCTTCTGTATCAACTAAAGCCCCTCCGGACCGGCTCAAACAGGGGTTTCCACCGGGTGCTGTCCGGTATTCCAGACCCAACTCGGTAGCAGGTCCGGGCGTTCTCGCGGCCCAGAACGCCCTGTGCTGCGACCTACTTGGGGTCCTATTTCGCCGGGCGGCCGTGGATGCGCACCGAGAGCTCGTCGGCGACCTTTTGCACGCGGGCGGCGAGCACCGGCCACTGGTCCTCCGGCAGCTTGTCCTCGAGGAACGTAACGGCGACTGCCGCCGTCGGCCATCCCAGGTGATCCGTGACAGCGGCGGCGATGGAGCCGAAGCCCGGTGTCACCTCCCCGTGTTCCGTGGCGTAGCCGCGCTGCCGCACCTGGTCAAGGTGCGAGGACAGGGCCGAGTACTTCATGATGGCGCCCTCCACCTCATGCCGCGCGCTGAAGGCGGCGGCGTTCGGATAGAGCGCGCGGACCTGCGACTTCGGCAGCGCGGCAAGGATGGCCCGGCCGCTGGCGGTGAGGTGGCTCGGCAGCCGGACGCCGACGTCGGTCACGAGGGACGGCCGGTTCTTGGCGCGCTCCTCGACGATGTAAAGCACATCCCGGCCGTGCAGGACCGCCAGGTGTGCGCTTTCGCCGATGACATCAACGAGGGATGCCAGCATCGGCCGCCCCAGACGGGACAGCGGTTCCTGCCGCGAGAAGGCGGAGCTCAGTTCGAAGGCGCTGATGCCGAGGCCGTAACGCTGCTCCTCATGCAGGTGCAGGACGAAGCCGTTGGCCTCCATGACGCCGAGGAGGTGGTAGACGCTCGAGCGCGGCAGCCCCAATGCGGTGGCAATGTTCGATGCCGCCATCGGCCCGCGCTTGGAAGCCAACAATTTGAGAATCCGCAGGGTGTTTTCCGCGGCGGGAACTTTCGCTTTTGCGGCTGCTTCCGGCCGCTTAGCCGCCGTCGCGGTCATCGTGCCTGCCATGTGTCCTCCAAGCCTCGTCATTTGGCTGTGTTTTCGGGATACCCCCCAAAGGTGTCCGGTATCCCGTACTTAAGCTTGCGCCTTCTCCGCACCCCTCGGATCTATTCAGGAGGCGCAGTGTCTGGCATACCGGACATTGTCCAACCTGCCTGCGAGAACCACAGCCCCCAGGCTGCGCCCACAGTCTGATATCGAAGACACCAAGAGCCCGTGAGCCTCATCACAGCTCCTCCGGGCATGGTCTGCTGGATAGCGATCCCCCTCCCAATGACGAGAAGGTATTGGCATGCAACAAGCCCAAACAACAGCCGAAACGGTGGCGCCTGACGGCATCACCACCGAAAATACGGCCGCCGTCGCAGCCGCGCGCACCGCCGTCGGAACCGCCGTCGGAACTGCCGTCGAAACCGTCCTGAATCGCGGCCTCAGCGTTCGCCACATCCGCTTCATGGCGCTGGGCTCCGCCATCGGCACCGGCCTGTTCTACGGTTCAGCCTCGGCAATCCAAAAAGCCGGCCCCGCCGTGCTGTTCGCCTACATGATCGGCGGCGCCGCCGTGTTCATGGTGATGCGCGCCCTGGGCGAGATGGCCGTGCGGCACCCGGTCTCGGGATCCTTCGGACAGTACGCCAGCCGCTACCTCGGCCCGCTGGCAGGCTTCGTGACCGGCTGGACGTACGTCTTCGAAATGGCGATCGTGGCCATCGCCGATGTCACCGCCTTCAGCATTTACATGGGTTTCTGGTTCCCGGACGTGGAGCGGTGGGTCTGGATTCTGGCCATCATCTTCCTCCTCGCGGCGCTGAACCTGCTGAGCGTGAAGGTCTTCGGCGAGCTTGAGTTCTGGTTCACGCTGGTCAAGGTCGCAGCCATTATTGCGATGATCGCGGGCGGCGCGGCCATCCTGGTGTTCGGCTTCCAGAACGGCGACGCCTCGGCCGCCCCGGGCCTGGGCAACCTGGTGGCGCACGGCGGCCTGTTCCCGAACGGCTTCGAGGGGCTCCTTGCCTCGTTCGCCGTCGTCATGTTCGCGTTCGGCGGGATTGAGACAATCGGCATCACCGCCGGCGAGGCCGCCGACCCCAAGAAGGTGATTCCGAAGGCCGTCAACACAGTGCCGGTCCGCGTCCTGCTGTTCTACGTGCTCACCCTCGGCGTGCTCATGAGCCTCTTTCCGTGGAACGAGATCGGCAGCAGCGGCAGCCCCTTCGTCCAGATCTTCAGCGGCCTGGGCATTCCCGCCGCTCCCCACATCCTCAATGCCGTGGTGATTACCGCCGCGCTGTCCGCCATCAACAGCGACATCTTCGGCGCCGGCCGGATCCTCTTCGGCCTGGCAAAACAGGGCCACGCCCCGCAGAGCTTCGGCCGGGTTTCGCGGCACGGCGTGCCGTGGATGACCGTCGTGATGATGACGGGAATCCTGCTGGTGGGAGTCGTGCTGAACGCCGTCATCCCCGAGGATGTGTTCCTGCTCATCGCCTCCATCGCCACCTTCGCCACGGTCTGGGTGTGGGTGATGATCCTCGCCTCCCATGTGGCGATGAAACGCGAGATCGCCCGGAAGGGCCTGCCGGCGTCGGACTTCCCCTCCCCGTGGTGGCCGGCGGCCTCGGTCCTCACCATCGGCTTCATGGGCGTGGTGATCGCGGTGCTTGGTCTCTTCGAGGACACGCGCGTGGCGCTGTATGTGGGAGCGGTGTGGCTGGGACTGCTGGTGGTCGCGTACCGGCTCTGGGTCAAAGGCAACGGACGACGGCGGGCCCACCTTGAGGATGAGACCTCACCCCTGCCGGTGGTCGCCGAAATGAGTAGCATCTCCACGAATACGGCGCGCCCGGCTGGAATGGAGCAAAACAAGTAGTAAAAATGGGCAAAGACAGGTAATTCTCGGCTGTTACACGAGTGCTTAGTGTGATAAATGAGGTAGATGTTACTCGTGTGACGCATGTGATTTCTCCATAGAGTGGATATACACGGTGCCAGCCGGCTGGGGCACAGCCCCCGGATGATGACCCGGACCCGCGCCGCCAGTGATTCGACGACTGGTCACACTGCGAAGGAGTGGTCTTCATGCTGGAAATCCATGCCGGAGCGCCGGCAGAAAATATTCAATCGGGGCGGTCACCGGGCTTCCTGGCCCAGACTCTGCAGCGGGCACTCGCAGCCGCCGTTCCCTACAAGGTTGGCGACGTCCTGGTGGGCGACGATCCATTCAGCGGCAGGCGCGAAGGCACCGTTGTGGTCAAGAACGGCCGCTCGATCGGGATCCGGTCCTCGGACCGGGTGTACTTCTACGACTACCGGCAACTGAGGCGGCCGGACTAGGCGGGTCATCCCGCCAGTCCAGCCGACGAGCACCAGGAGCCCATCCCATGTCCATCGCCAACCTGCCCACCGCGTACCTCACCATTGCGGAGGTCGCCGAAGCCCTGCGGCTTTCCAAAATGACCGTCTACCGGATGGTCCGGGCCGGAACCCTTGCCGCGGACCGGTTCGGCAAGTCCTACCGCGTGCCGGAATCGGCTGTGGAGGAGTACATCCGGGCCTCAGGCAATCCGGCTGCGGAGAACCCACAGGGTCCACGCGGTTAGTGCAGGCGAGTGCTCCAGCCTGCCAGCGGTTTGCCGCGCATCGGTGCTGGCTGGTTGCCTGCAGACGGCGTTACGATCAGGCATGCTTCCGCTCCAGAATCTCCTGGCCTTTGCCGTGGTCTCCGCGCTGCTGATCGCCGTCCCGGGTCCAAGCGTCCTGTTCGTCATTGGACGGTCGTTGGCCCTGGGGCGGCGGGGCGGCCTACTGAGCGTCCTGGGCAATGCGGCAGGGGAACTGCTGCAAATCGCAGGAGTGGCCCTGGGGCTCGGCGTGGTGCTGGCTGAGTCGGTACTGCTCTGGTGAAGTTTGCCGGTGCGGCCTACCTCATCTATCTGGGAATCCAGGCGGTGCTGCACCGCAGGGGCGGCCCCGCGAGCCCGGATCCGTCCAAGCCGGCGACCACCCGCCGGATTCTGCGCGAAGGCTTCATCGTCGGGGCCACGAATCCGAAGTCCGTGGTGTTCTTCGTGGCGGTCCTCCCCCAGTTCGTGGACCATTCAGCCGGCACCATTCCCGCCCAGCTTGCCCTGCTCGGTGCCACGTTCCTGGCCATCGCGCTGGTCTCGGACACCTCGGCTTTTCATGAGGCGGCGTTTCTGGGTGCGTGTTTAAACAGGGGAAGGGTGCTCTGAGCTGGGAAAATAGTGGTTGTCGAGACCGTTATTCTGCCGAGCGAAGGAGCACCCTTCCGGTGTCTAATCGTAGCCGTGTTTTCCCGTCCCTTCCGGTCTCATTCACCGGCCAGTCGCTCGTCTCCCACTCCGGGGTGAAGGTCCTTACCGGCTTCATGGACGCTCTGGGTTTCGGCAGGCTGTGCGACGACCGGCTGGGCCAGTTCGTTCCTCCCGGCGCGACGCACCGTTGCGGCAAGATCCTCGGTTCCCTGACAGCGATGCTCGCCGCCGGAGGCGAACACGCCTCGGACCTGGACATCCTCAGGTCATCACCCGGGCTCTTCGGTCAGCTGCCCTCGAACGCGACCGTGTCCCGGTTCTTCGAACGCACGGTGACCAATCCGGAGCTCTTCAGCTACGGCTTTGAGACCCTCACCCGGGAACTGCGCACSCGGGCCTGGGAGGCCGCCGGGAACCGGAACCCGGCCCTGTCCGCGACCGCCGCGGACCCGCTYRTCATCGATATCGACGCGACCCTGGTGACCTCGCACTCCGATAAGGAAAACGTCGCCGGAACCTACAAAGGCGGCTACGGGTTTGCCCCGTTCATCGCGTCCTGCGATTACGGTGCCGGYAACGGCTCCGGGGAGRTCCTYGCCTGCGTGCTRCGGCCRGGCAACGCCGGAGCGAACAGYGCCGAGGACCACATCCGGGTCTTCCACACCGCCGTGGCCCAACTGCCCGAGAGCTTCTTCGACAACACCGGGGCGCTGGCCGGAGAGAAGGTCCTGGTCCGCACGGACAGCGCCGGCGCCTCACGGAAGTTCCTCTGGCACCTGCACAGCCTCGGCGTGCARTTCTCCACCAGCTACACCCTCCCGTTCGGCAAGGCCCACATGATCGACTGGATCACCAACAAGGAGTACTGGCAGCCSGCCCTGGACCARCACGGGAACGAMCGCACCGACGCGTGGGTCATCAACGCCACCGACATCATCCCGCTCATCGACTACCCGCCGGGCACCAAACTGTTCCTCCGGGCCGAGCCGTTGCACCCCGGMGCGCARCCAACCCTGGTCGATGTCGACGGGCACCGGATCACCGCACTGTTGACCAACTCACCGCGCTGGCACGGCCCGTTCCTGGATGCCAGACACCGTGCCCGGGGCCGGTGTGAGAACCGGATCAAAACCCTGAAAAACACCGGGCTGGGAAAACTGCCGTTCTTCGATTTCGCAGCGAACCAGGCCTGGGCGAACCTCGCCGCCCTCGCCTTCAATCTGGTCTCCTGGGTCCAGCTCGCTACCCTCCCGGACGGCCATCACGCCAAGGCCTGGGACATCAAACGCTGGCGCTACCGGGTGTTCTCCATTGCCGGGAAAATCATCACCCGCGCCCGCCGGAACCAACTGTTGCTGCCGGAATCAGCCCCAGAAAGGGACCTTCTGAAACTGCTGCTGGAGAACACCGGCCGCCTCAAACAACTCC
>NZ_JBFTLC010000040.1:0-46315 GCF_056396245.1 Arthrobacter sp. 05T423 | reverse complement strand
TTCCCCTCTATCAGAACGCACTTGCGACGCCTTGTAACGCGATCCTGAAAACACCCGTGAGCACCATCAACTTGGCTAAGCCGCTGGGCGACCGAGAGCTGCTGCACCTTGCCGACCACGGAACAATGCAGAATCCGACGCCCGCACCCTCCCGATGAACCTTTGCGCCAGCGCGGGCCTCTCGATTCCACCCTGACCCTGAGCGAAGAGGACGCCCGCTACGGTGGTCTCCTAGCCCTCCTAAGGTGCGGTCTCCAAAGCTAACCCTTCACGGCACAGTTCGCTAGGTCTAGTCCCCTCGGGAAGGCGAAGCGGTGCATTTCCCAGGCCAGGGTGACGTCGGTTCTTCCCTAGGCGCGATTAACCATTTATGGCTTCGACGACATCGTTGATTCGACGTTTTTCATTCTCCGATAATGGCCATTCGTCCTGGGCGACGGTTAAAAGCAGGCCCCCGGAGTAAATGTCGGGAGAGACACCTGTAACGAGGCCCTGCATGTCTGGGCGCTTGAGCAGCTTCCTACCGACGGTGAACAACTGGGAAATAGAAGCCGTGGTTGTACGGGTGATCACTTGCAGATCGGGAAACTTCGAAGCTACTTCTGCGATTTTTTGACGCACGCCGTCACCGGGCGAAACAACAAAAATCGCTGCTCCTTCGTAGTGCGGGCACAGCGCAACCCCCGTTGTCTGATCCCTGGTGCTCATCAGCGATGGCTTGAAGCGCGTTCCCCAAGGCGCTCACGCTAGGCTTTGCCTCGCCAAACCAAATTTGGCGGCTCGAGTCGTCCCGGATAAAGCAATCGGTTCCGTTCGTCCCACCAACTCCCGACATGCTTGCGGGAGTTGACGCTGCTTCCTTGGCATCCGATGCGGGTGCTTGAGCATTCCCGGCTGGGCCACAGCCCGCAAGTACACCCATGAGTGCAATCATCCAGGCGATTGCTCTCACATGGCGCCTGTTGACCCTGAGCAACTCGGGGGAGCGGTAACGGCGACTCATGTTCGGTTAGTCCCCTCGTACGATGGCCACACATGCCGGATGGCCGAGAAATGTATGCGGAGCATATCGCCAGCTGACACTCCGAACAAGAGTCCGCGTTGACTGCCGGGCGCGCCCGTCGCACAGCACGAGTGGGGCTCCAAGGTCCCTCGCGACCAACCTCAACCGGGCCAACTTGGAAGGTCCAGTCCAATGTGGAACGCTGACCCGGACATGATCTCGTCCGATGCCATGACAACTCCTGCCATTCGACTTAGGACAGTAGGACTACCATGTGGGAATGAAGACGCCGGCGCGATCAACTCTCCCTTCCTGGCTTTCTGAAATGCCCGGTGGAAATGCAAGAACTGAACTCACTGTGTCTGAATTCTTTCCATTGGACTTTCCGGCATTTTGCCGGGTCTTCAACCCTGCCCGCGCTACCGGAGTCGCCAGGAGGTGGACAGAAGTGGCTGGAACGGCCGCCACGATTACCGGTCGGACGCAATGGCAGGATGTAGCCATGCAGCCCAGACCCTCAGAACTGCCCCGCGTGGACCCGATAATGGGCGGCCTTGACTTGGAGGTAGCGACCACATTGGCCTCCATTCTGGGTGAACGCACCAAGACTCCAGATTCTGTCTATTTTCTTGCGTGGGAGGGTTACGCCGATCTGAACGATGCCTACCGCGGCGCGGGCACTATCCTTGGCCCGTACGGCAGGCAAATGCATGTGCGGCATGGTTCGCTTGCAGATGTGGGCGCAGTTGCAGCGGCTCGCGGGACGGACATGCCTCTCTGGTGGATCCCCGAGGACGGTTCCTGGGCAGTCGGCAACGACATCTATGCACGCAGCGTGTACGTAGGGGGATCTGCGGAGTGCATCGACGACATAATCCAGCAACGCGTGCTCGAAAGCATCCGAGTGTCAGCGAGCGATCAAGTCGTCGCCGAGGATTACTAAATTAGCGAGGGTTTGCTGCCCCGATGTCGGTCAGCGGCTCCGCTATGCGATTCGAGGAACGCTAAACGGGAGGCACGTTCCCGAATGTCTGGGTGCGTAGACAGTAGCTGCTTCTGGGGATAGCTTCAGGGCATGGGCGTCCTCTCGCGGCCAGTGAGAAAGCTGGCGGTAACGGCGGTGAGCGCCGTGATGGCGCTGACGGCTGCAGGCTGTACTGCGGAGCCGCCCTCTCCGTCCACGTCGGAAAGTGCGCTGCCGGGAAATATCCCGGCCAACCTTTGGAACCAGGGAACTCCGGACCCTCTTCCCCTCTATCAGAACGCACTTGCGACGCCTTGTAACGCGATCCTGAAAACACCCGTGAGCACCATCAACTTGGCTAAGCCGCTGGGCGACCGAGAGCTGCTGCACCTTGCCGACCACGGAACAATGCAGAATCCGACGCCCGCACCCCTCCAAATGACCCCCACCAGAGTGCTTGCCGGTTACTTTGTTTCCGTCGGTCGATGAGTCTGTGCACTATGGCGAGGAGCTTACCTGTCACGCCCGCCAGCTAACGTCTATCGGGTCATCTGCGGAGCCTTGAGAGCCTTGAGAGCCTTGCGGCCATAATTGCGATCATGGATGGAATTCTTTCGACGCTCGAACTCCGGGACGTGGTCCGGTACTGGTCTGTCCGTCAGTTTCCACGTTTTTGGCACCTCGAGCCGCAGTCATCATCCGTGCAGGAGTTCCTGATTGACGGACAGATCCTCTCGGATGTCTATGACTTGGATCAAGCAATGCCACCGGCGGAGGGAACGGCCCTTAGAACAGACAACCCTGGTCATGCCCTGGCTCAGGTACAACGTCTTTTGGGGCTTGCGGAACCTGATTTCAGCGACGGGCGGGTTGCGTTGCTGGTATGTCCTGGCTGCTTGGAAGCAGGATGCGGAGCGTTGAGCGTTGAGGTTCGCCGAACAGAAAACACGGTCATCTGGGCGGAAGCCGGCTGGCAGGATGACACCGGTGACGCCGATGACGTCAAGCCAGTTCGGGGCCCTCGGACCATCATGTTCGCCCGCAACCAGTACGAATCAGTCCTGGCACAGGCGCTGAGTCGCTGGCAAGGAATTGCAAGCCGTCAGGCCGGGGACAGCCCGGTGCCGGCGCTTATTTCCTACCCCGTATTGGCCGTCGACGAGGAAGGAGCAGTGCACTTCTTCAATGACCGGGAAACACTTGAAGACGTGGCTGAGATGTTCATCCATGGCGAGTTCACTCTGGTCGTTGACGCGCGGGGCATCGAGTACTCCTACGAGGAAGGCGACCTTCCATACATCGAATTGAAAAGTAGCAATCTGGCCAATGCAGCGGACGTGCTTCGGATAGTCGAAGAACGCATGGATTGCCTGCGCTCTCGTGGAGCCCTCCGTCATGCTCCATCCTCGCCGGCGCCACACGGCGATCCGATTAACAGTGATTTCTCGCAGGCCTTCCAACTCGCCCGGGAGTACAACTTGGGCTAGTCGAGGTGGTCCCGCCCTTAGTCGATCAGCTGCGAGACTCCCTCGAAGACGAAGCCAGCGTGGGCTCTAGCACTGTCCCCGCTGCGGGACAGTCCGGCGGGAGCGGCTTGTCCTTGCTGTGAATCCGGTGGTACGACGTGTTAAGGGACGGGTAAAAGCGCCGATTCGACGGCGACAATTTTCTCGCCGTAGCGTCGGTCCATCTTTTTCTGGATGCTCCCGTCGTCGTAAATGACCTTCAAAAAGACGTAGCCGTTTTCGGCTAGCACAGAAAGCCTTGTCGGCTCGGCGGAGTTCAACAGTTCATGCCGGATCTTCCTTAGCTGATCCGCTGTGCCAGCCCCTCGATGCGCTGCATCCCGGCGTGGGTCACTTGGCCCGCGGAGGACATATTCATTGAGGCCGAGCGGCCGTGGAGGTGTTTGCCCGAGTGTGAACGTTTTGCCGTCCCATGTTCCCTGCAGCAGGTAATCACCATGCGTGACCGTCCCCACGGTCGCCGATCCGCTGACCGAGTCCCAGTTCCAGCCGTCGATGACTGGACCCCTGCACGTGGGAGGATCAGACGCCGCTATGTAGCCCAAACAGAATTCGGGCTCTGCGGGTCGCCGTTGAAGCACCGTTCCCTGGCCCATGAGTTCCGCTCCTGCGGTCGAGGACTTCGACGCCTCGACAGTGCCGGTGGTACGGTCGCCTGGTTGAACGGTTGGGGTGCAGCCAGCAAGCACAACGGCGAGACCGCCAATTAACGCGCCTCTGGCAATTCCGCGCCTCCTCATGCCTAAAGTATCGCTCTTGTGGTCCTGAGGAACCACGGGGAGTGTACGGGTCGAAGGCCCACAAGCCGATCCCGTACCGGCCTGTGCTTCAGCCTCGCGAGTTGGCGGCTCGTCGGCCCTTGCGGGGAACGTCGACCGGTCCAGTCTTTGGCAGGGCCGCCCCTTCCGTTCGCGAGTGTCCTAGGAGCTAGGGCGTGGAAAGCTTGTCGAGCATGTCAACCGCCGGGCGCGCTGACTGAAGAGGCAAAAAGCGGGTCAAAGACTAGTCCGCAGAGAATTTTTTCATCCTCCACTCAGTGCCATCTGACAAGGGCACGCAGAGGTAGGTCCGGCGGAAGATGCGGCTCTTGCGCAGAGTGGCCTTCCTCCCACTCAGAAGGAACTCAACGATTTGATACGCGGTTGTTCTCGCGAACTCGAATTGATCTTCCAGCTCGCCCCGATCAACTTATCTCGCCGCCGATCAACTTATATTGAATGAACTGTTCGTCGTACACAATCTCAGGCGCTTCACTACCCAGTACCACCTCGAAAGCGGGCGAATCACGAACCTGAATTTCCATGTACACGTGACGTCCGCGTAGATCAACGGCGCCCTTCAAACCCGCCGGTAATTCCGCAATGATTCGCTGCACTTCGGACACCATCTCTAATAAAGCACCAGGTGCATCTTCCTTATCACTCATCGCCGCGGCCCCCTCCCCTCCGAACGGGTGCGCTTCAATCTCATGCCGCTCATCGTACTGGCGAGAAGTCGGACCACCGCACCGACCAGCGGTCGCCACACAGAGGCGGCCCCGCCTGCGTGGTGATTCACCGGGGTCCAGGTGGGGAACCCTTCATGGCACAGTTCCATAGGTCTAGTCCATAGTCCCCTCGGCGATGCGCCCATTGGGGCACGAGACGAGACCCCAGGGGGTGTCATGTGGCATTTTCGGCCTGCGCTGGGATCCTGTCGGTTATTGACAGCGATAGCGACGGCCGCATGGCAGAATCACCGTGTGGAAACCCCTGAATCCGTAATTGTGGACTGGCCGTCAATCCTTTTCGCGCTTATCGTCGATGCGCTCGTGGTTTGGGGACCGGCGCTTTCGATGTTCTTTCTTATACCAGTGCACCAGGGCTTTGCTGCCGTGGCCATGGTGCTTTTGTTGCTGGTGGCTAATTGGGTCCTATATGCCCGCGGAAACACTTTGGGCACCTATCTTGGCGGCTTCCGACTACAGACTCGACGCCGGCAAGCGCCAGGGCTGACCTATGGACTGGTCCTCACGCTGCTGAGCTTCGCACCCGTCCTCGCCCTTGGATTTCTGCTTGCTGTCAGCTTCACCCCGGGTAACAACGCTTCCGGTTATCTTGGCAGGCCGGACAGCCATCCCATCATCGGACTGCGAACGCATCCGCGGCGATTCCTGCAGGCCGCCGATAATTACTGGCAACGCTGGGCTGACTAGCCCGGGGTTTTCATGGCGCATCGCTTGGCGTGCGTGTTTAAGCAGGGAAAGGGTGCTCTGAACTGGGAAAATAGTGGTTGTCGAGACCGTTATTTGCCGAGCGAGGGAGCACCCTTTCGATGCAAAAGTCTACCCGTGTTTTTCCGTCCCTTCCGGTCACTTTCACCGGCCAGTCGCTGATCTCCCACGCCGGAGTCAGCGTCCTCACCGGGTTCATGGACGCCCTGGGATTCGGCAGGCTCTGCGACGAGCGCCTCGGCCAGTTCGTTCCCTCCGGCGCGAGGCATCGTTCCGGCAGGGTCATCGGATCTCTGGCCGCTATGCTCGCCGCCGGAGGCGAGCACGCCTCGGACCTGGACATCCTGCGTTCCTCACCCGCGGTCTTCGGGCAGCTGCCCTCGAATGCGACGGTGTCCCGGTTCTTTGAACGCACCGTGGCCAATCCGGAGCTGGTCAGCTACGGGTTTGAGACCCTCCCTCGGGAACTGCGCAGCAGGGTCTGGGACGCTGCCGGGGACCGGAACCCGGCCCTGTCCGCGACGGCGGCAGGACCCGCTCATCATCGACATCGACGCGACCCTTGGTGACCTCGCATTCCGATAAGGAGAACGTCGCCGGCACCTATAAAGGCGGTTACGGGTTCGCCCCGTTTATCGCGTCCTGTGATTACGGTGCCGGTCACGGGTCCGGGGAAATCCTCGCGACGGTGCTGCGCCCCGGGAACGCCGGGGCGAACAGCGCCGAGGACCACATCCGGGTCTTCCACACCGCCGCCGCCCAGCTGCCCGAAGGGTTCTTCAACGGCACCGGGGCGCTGGCCGGGGAGAAGGTCCTGGTCCGCACGGACAGTGCCGGGGCCTCACGGAAGTTCCTCTGGCACCTGCACAGCCTCGGCGTGCAGTTCTCCACCAGCTACACCCTCCCGTTCGGCAAAACCCACATGATCGACTGGATCACCAACAAGCAGTACTGGCAGCCGGCACTGGACCAGCACGGGACCGAACGCACCGACGCGTGGGTCATCAACGCCACCGACGTCATCCCGCTCACCGCCTACCCGCCCGGCACCAAACTGTTCCTCCGGGCCGAGCCGCTGCACCCCGGCGCGCAGCCCACGCTGCTCGATACCGACGGGCACCGGATCACCGCACTGCTGACCAACTCAGCGCGCTGGCACGGACCGTTCCTGGACGCCAGGCACCGAGCCCGCGGCAGGTGCGAGAACAGGATTAAGACCCTGAAAAACACCGGCCTGGGCAAGCTGCCGTTCTTCGATTTCGCCGCGAACCAGGCCTGGGCGGACATCGCCGCCCTCGCCTTCAACCTGGTCTCCTGGCTCCAGCTCGCCGCCCTCCCGGACGGCCACCACGCCAAAGCCTGGGACATCAAGCGCTGGCGCTACCGGCTCTTCGCAACAGCCGGGAAAATCATCACCCGCGCCCGCCGCAACCAGTTGCTTCTACCGGAATCAGCGCCCGAGAAAGACCTCCTGAAACTGCTCCTGGAAAACACCGGCCTCCTGAGAGAGCTCCTGCCCGCCCCCGGCTGAGCCCCCGCTGATCCTGTCCCGAGGAGAGCCCATCACCGGACGTGGAACCGGCGCCAACCCCGAAGCGAACCAACGGGCCACACCACACTGCCCGAAAACAGAAAACAACCACCGACCAACCCGCCAACCGCAACCAACGGCCATCACCCGACCTCATGAAAAATCGGGGCTAGGACCATCAACAGAACCTTGAGCGAGCACGACGAGCGGCCATCATTTCCTAGGGCAGAGGTGGCGGAGGGAGCTACTTACGTAAGTGTTTCTGCCCACCTACGCTGATGAGATGGTGGACTGGGAAACGGCCGGTCGAAAGAGCGACCAAAAGTTGTTGCGCGCAATGTTCTGGATTCAAGTCACGCTATGGATGCTGAGTCTTGTGGCCGTGGTTCTCATTTTCTATGGAGCCGACTCCAAGACAAGCGTGTGGGACTTTGCTCCAGGTGTTGGCACGTTGGTCCTGTTCACATTAATGCTGCCCTACACGTACAAACGGTGGCAGCAGGTACGCTTAGGTCCGGTAGATATTCAACCTGTCCGTGCCAGCCCGGAAGTCCAGCGGAGATTCCGCCGGCTCACTTACTACATGATGTTCTTCATGCCAATCGTGCTGGCCTTGAACTTACTGCCGTTCACCACCGAGCCGTGGATCTGGATCAAGGTTGCCATCCTCGGGGCCGGAGTCATCGTTTTGGGCGTTTGGGCCACCCGGTTTTCACTGTGGCAAAGGGACGAATACTGGCGCGAACAAGGCAAGGACCCCAAGCACCCTTGGCGCCCTGCCAAGCCGGACGCTCCATAGTCAAAACACAGTGCCGCGAGTTCGTGCCTTCGGGGAACCTCGGCTGGGACAGTTGGAGAGGTCTAGTCCATGTTGAGCCGCCACGTCGTCATTTGAAGAGATTCTTAAGCTGGGAAGCCGCCCTACTCCGGGCGACGTTTCATTGCGTTGACAACCAGCTGGGTCGGCTTGATACTGCGTTGTAAGCGCTGAATTTTGGCGGGAGCCGATCCGTTTTGCAAGGTTGCAAAGGAGGTCTCGTCGACATGCGGAATTTTTCGCCGCTCCTGGTAGCGGCGCTCGTCGGTTTGTCCCTGACCGGATGCTCTGAGCCGTACCTGACGAACACATCTGGCCACGAACAGGAACAACCGATTCAGACGAAGTCGGCGAAGGAACTGGGCATTCGACTCTATATAGAACCGTCGTACAAGGGACAAGCCAGTTCGCAATTGAATGTGATCAGTGACAAGATCCGCGACTACATCGCTAAGTATCCGGAGGTCTTTTCAGGAGGTTCCTTTTCGTCCGATTCCTCACAGGTAATGATTGGTGTATCGCAGCCTGATCATCCGGCGGCGTCAGGTTTTGAGGAGCTAGCCAATAAGCTGGACCCCGGACGGCAACGCGTGCTCACAAAGCCCGCGAAATGGTCTTGGTCTGAACTCGACGAACTGAAGAACATCCTGGTCCAGGAATACCTCGCGCAGAACAAGGGCGACATCCAATCCATCGGGCTCAACACTGCTCTAGACACGGTTGTAGTCACAGTGCGGAGCGAAGGTTTTCCTCTAGAAAGCAACCCGGCGGTGCTGAAAATCGCGCAGCAGTACGGAGAGATGGTCATGTTCCGGAAGTCGACCGGGGAGATAACGCTCTACTCCGGCGGCTGACAGCACCAACCCTTCACGGCACAAGTCGTTAGGTCTAGTCCATTCTCCTGCGGGAACCTTCACCGGGCGGAATATTGCCTCCGCCTCTGAATGCAACGGTCTGCGGAGACTCGACCGCCTTGAGGGCAACGACAACGAAGCCTAGACTCACCTCAATCCACATGGAGAGTGGGAGTGCACATGTCGCCCGGAACGATTTTCGGCTTGGCTCTGATCGCAACGGGCATCCTAGCCTTCCTCGTAGCTCGCCCTCTGACTAACGCGGCTGTAAATAGCCAAACGTACTTCCGTCCAAGCCTGGACAAGGAGGCCTGGAAGCGGAAGAACGTGCGAGGGGCGCGCATCATCGGGATGTCTTGGATTGTCCTAGGCATTCTTATTGCGGTTTACGGCATAGTGACAGGCCACTGACAATGAGGGCTGTCGCGATCATTTTCACTATCCTTGTAGGCGCTTTTTTCATTCTGGCTCGAGACTTCAGCGCCAGGTTCATGCTGTCCTTCGATTACCAACGGCCGGCAGTGCGGAAACGAGAGAAGACGTTTCTGCGTTGGTATGCGGTGGCATCTGTTTGTTTCGGTGTGGTGTGCATCGTTCTCGGTTCACTGATGGCCATGAATATCGCCTTCCCGTCGTGACGGGCCTTGGAGCCCTAACGTGGAGCACGTAAGCGCACCCTTGTTTATAACCAGATGCCGAAACGCAACCCTTCACGGCACAGTTCGCTAGGTCTAGTCCATATTTCTCCCTCGGGAAGCCGTAACGGGATGAAATCTGCGAAGAGACTACAACCGTCTCGGCCCTCGGGATTCTGAGAGCGCTCCCTTATAGAAGGTTTCAGTCGGGGGCTCTTGATGTAAAACGAACGCAAGGCCTAGACTCGCGCTCCAAGGGCTCATCGGCATGTTGATTATTGGAATCTACTTCGTTGTTACTCAGTCCAACTGGATCCTGGTCATCCTGGCACTGCTTGGCTTAGGATTCGTAGCCATGTTCTTCTTCAGTAGTGAACGAGAGCACCGCGGCGAACCGTAAACCGACGTGAATACTTATCCCCTAAGCTCCCTTGCCGAGTCGCTTAGGCATTGATTTGGGCCGGCTGCTGAACCCCTCACGGCACAAGTAAGTCGTTAGGTCTAGTCCATTCTCCTGCGGGAACGTTCTTTGGACGAAGCCGCGATACACCCGTTTCAATTGGGGCCGAATGAGAAAAGGCTCCGGAACAACCGCGCATCAAAGCTGTCGCATGGCCGCTCCGGAGAGACTAAATGGAACGGGAAATTCACCGTATCCTCGCCTTGGGATGAGAAGAGAGGTCTAGCTCACACATGGACGATGAGATGAAAGCCGGTCCCGAGAAGAAGCGGTGGTTTCCGTCCGTACCAGGCATCGTTGGCGGACTCATCCCCGGGGTAGCCGCACTGTTCAATGAATTCTCCTCGCCATTTTGGATCACCTTCAATATCGTCATAATCGTGGTGGCGCTTGGGTTTGCCACTGCCAACCTCATTGGTTTGGTTGTCCTCTGGTACCGCCTTAAGCCAAGGCGAAGCCGCCCAGAGTAGCCGCGTACCCTTCTAGACGTGTGGGTGGTAGCCCTCGCCATTCCCGAACGGGATTCATGGCCAAGGATCGCGGTATGTTCGAGCTGGACCTCACCCCATGAAGGAACGCTGAATGGCATAATGGCTCGCGAGATGCTCTGCCCATGCGCCCAGTGTGATCCAAAAGTAATGTCTGAGAGGCACACCTGAGATTAGGCTGTACCTATGAAGCCCCGGGGAGTCCTCGTCACGGCCCTGCTAATGGTGGTTGTTGTTGTCGCCATCATTGTCGCTTGGATGGTTTGGCGTCCGGAGGTAAGCGGAGCGATGGCCTTCTACATTCCCAGCTGATCGAGTACCTCGGCTTCGTTCATAACTAAAATCAATGTCGCCAACTGACATTGACTTCCTTGACATGGCCCTGTTGCCAGCGAAGAGTTCACTTAACGATTCAACGGTTATCGACTAGGGAATGGCGACAAGTGAAACGTGTTCTCAGGCCCTTGTTTGTGGGAATTCTTGGATTACTCATCTGCTTGTCGGGATGCGCAAACCAGGAGGGATACACAGGCTCGGGCGCAGGATCGCCCGAGGAAACGCCCGGAACGAAAAAGCCTGTCCGCATCTACACCGACCCTATCTACACCGGCCAGGCCAGTGGCGAGCTAAATGAGATCGGCAACACGATCAACGACTACGTCTCCGCCCATCCGGACACTTTCTCCGGCGGTTACTTCTCCGCCGACTCCTCCAAGATTTTCGTCGGCGTAGCGGAGCCAGGCGACAAGGCAGCCTCAGATTTCGAAAAACTGGCAGACAGACTTGATCCTGGGCGTAGGCAGGTTGTCACAACTGACGCCAAGTGGTGTTGGTCCGAGCTCGACGCACTCAAAGACACCTTGGCAGAGGAGTATCTCAAAGAGGCCAAAGGAGGAATCGATTCCGTCGGACTAGACACCTCTCGGGACACCGTGGTCGTCACCGTCCTGATAGAACCGGGGGACCCTCGCTTGGAAGACAACCCGACGGTTCTTGAAATCGCCCAGCGCTACGGTGACATGGTCATGTTTAGAAACTCACTCGGACCGGTTTCGCTCAACGGCAACTAGGCCTGCGTTGGCAGCAAAGGGCAGGGGCCGCTCGGAACCGCCGCGCGGCCATGCCGAATCGCAACTGCTCCGTTGGGAGAACGGCAACCGGAGCGATTCCGATGGACTAGCCCAACCGGAGCCGGTCACCCGAGCCCAGTTCCAGGCGTCGTCGCTCGGCGATCGAGGCGACTGGCCAGGATCACCCGGCCGCGGTCCAGGATCTCGCTGATAACACGCTGCTCATGGTCATCGAAATACGGGCCGTAGTGCTCACCTGGTGGAGTGATGCTGGGGAGATTATTGCCGTAGAAGAGTTTGTCGCAACACTTGTCCGCCTCCGGTCCGCGATCATCAAGCGATGCATTCACAATGCGTGCAATGTCGCCTAGGAGGTTCCACGCATTCAGGAGCTGCGCACAGGTGTCATCTGATGCCGGCAACTGCAGAAGGCCTTCGATCCCGTCAAGGTTCTGAGGTTCTTCGTTGCCTGCTTCCAAGGTGAGGTTGTGCAGGCGGGCCAACGAAAAATCCTCTTCGGTGCCGGCCCACACGATCTGGCCGTTGCAGACGAGAACGCCATCAGCACCGCCTTCGTCGCCAGCCACATCGTCCGTTTGCCATACGAGACCAATCCTCTGACCTTGAAACTGGACCCAGTGCGGGTACGACATCCTCATCCGCGAATCCTATCCATTGATTCGCATACTCTGGCGATCGGATTACCAGGAGCCGAACCTCTGCGGGGACGTTCCAGACCCGTGGTTGGGATGCCGGGTAAGCATTAGCTTTTAGTCGGGCTGTCTTTCAGGGCTGCTCTATATTCAAGACATGATTCCAGTGGATGGCAGTGCGCCAAGCGACTTCGAAGGCATCGACTATACGGCCTACTTCCGGGGCTCAGCCGTCTACGACGTTCAAGGACTCACCGATCGGGTTTTGGACATCATCGGTGATTTTCTGAAGAAGGAAGGGCTTTCTTCTAGGCGGTGCTTTCGATCCGGATTCGGTGCCGCAGCCGGCGGTCCGGCATTTCTTGAAACTCTGATCTGGGTTCAGGAGCACTGGGAGTTCCTAGCAGGCGCAGCCTCGGTCGTGTTGGCTCGGGTGGCCAATGTCCGTGAAAAATGGCGACGGCTGAAATGGCGCACGGAAGCCCAAATCCTGGATCCTATAAGCCTTCGTTCGTCGTTGAGCTGGGTGTGCGGACCAGAGGCGAGGGAGAAGACTCCCGACAGGAAGCCGCACGGTCCTTTCGTTCTCTACTGACACATGTCCCCGACCTTAGTGCGCTACTGAGGAGTGAGCTGCCGGATCAGAAATTCACTATCCGGGTTCTGACTACCGGCTCTTCGCCTGCATTCGCCTATGCATATTTCAGAGTGCCAGAAGTAAAGCGTTCTGATGTTGTGAGAATGATCCGGTTCTTGGAGAAGGAGCCACATCAGGACGGAATCTCCGCTGTGTCGCTCTACCGTCAGTTCGGCTTCATCACCCGTATTAAGGCAAGTGGAGACGGCGGAGATGTCATGCGCTTGACGATGCGCTGACAGGAGCACACAGAGCATCGATCTTGTCAGACCGGTGGCTTCTGCCTCATCCACTCGTCTGTAGAGGAGACGTTCCGTTCGAAGAACCCCACCGAACGCTGCGTTCGTGTGCGTGCGGGGCGGCTACGCTTTTCGAATGGGACAAATGCGCGAGGTCCGCATCAATAAGAACGTCGTCGAGCGACCGGCCAAGCCATGGACACCGACGGTACATGCCCTTCTCAAGCATTTGCACGCCTCCGGGTTGCCCGTTCCAGAACCCCTTTATATCTCCGCCGGGGTCGAGCATGTGAGGCTCATTCCCGGTGACGCTGGATCGGATGCATGGGCCCATCAGCTGGAAGTCGAGTCGGTTCGTTCAGCTGGTCAACTGCTGCGCAGAGTTCATGATGCAACAGTTGGCTGGGTGCCACCGACAGATGCGAACTGGGCGGTCCCTTTCTCACCAGGCGAGATAGTCTGCCATGGCGACCCGCAGCCTGCGAACTTCGCCTGGCGTGACGGTCTCGCCGTCGGCCTTTTCGATTGGGACGTTGCCCGGCCGGGCAACAGATTGAGCGATGTCGCATATGCCCTCGAGTGGTTCGCTCCGTTCGAGGATGACCCGACCGAGCTACGAAACCGCGGGTTCGACGAGACTTTGGACCGGCGGGCTCGGATCGAGGCATTCCTCGGCGGATACGGGTGGGAGGGGCCGCTCGATATGGTTGCGGCAGTCACAGCCCGGCAACAGACTGCCATTGATGAGGTGGTCTATCTCGGCGAACTCGGTCACCACCCCCAGGCGGAGTGGATAGCGGCAGGCTGGCCAGATCGGTGGCGTTCGAAGCTAGAAACGGCCCGCCGAGTCGGTGAGAAGCTGGGAGTCTAGCCGCCAACCTCATTCAGTAATTCAGTTGATGCAGCGACCTATGAAGGTTGGAATGGCCGATTTTTTCATAGGCTCAGTCCGGCGGTTCCATCGTCCCCGAAAGAAGAACCCCTCACGGCACAAGTCGTTAGGTCTAGTCCATTCTCCTGCGGGAACGCTGACCCCTGATCAACGTTCACCAAAGATTCCCGGGAGTGAAAGCCCGGACAGTGCAAAATAGGCAGACCACCCCAATGAGCCAGGGAAGGCCTTTTGCGCCGTATACGAAAAGCTTTGGGGCGTTCGCTCGAAACGGGCTTTCCCCTTTCCTGCGGTAAAACCAGATCAGCAATCCCCAGAACATGAGGAAGATGGGCAGACAACGGCAATGAAGACTTCTGCAACGCTAGCCGTCTCAGTGAAGTAGGTCATGTCCCAGAAATTCACTTGCAAACCGTGGTTATGTGGTGATTGCAGCGGCGGCGACCGCGCGCCTTGGTTGGGAACCTTCTAATCGAGCGTGATTCCTGGTACAGATACCGCGGTCAACCCTAATTAACAAACACTAAGGCTAGAAGCAACACTGCACCCGCCGTACAAACGAGCGCAATTTTCATGAATGTCCTTTTCCTGTCATCCGACGTATACGCCTCCGGTCCGCGCCGTGTGGCCCTAGCCAATAGCCAGCAGCTGACGGCCACAAGAATAATTCCCGGCCAGAACAGCAGGCCCTGCTGAAACGTTAAGGTCATGCCGTGAGTCTCTCCCGATAGCCGGGAGTGGAGCAAGACCGCGAGAGGTGGAGCTTATCCCATGTCCGGAACCCTTACCGGAACGGGATCAGGGGCCTTTGGCCGACCTTGGGACCAGAGGTGCAGCCGGTTGGAAGTCAGCGGCTCATGAAGTCAGCTGAACCTTGGTCTCCAGACTCGACTGGATCTGTCTCAAAACCTCTGCGCGGCGAGTTCAGGTGGTGAGCGCAACACCCTGAATTGGGGGTGTCATCGATGGGCAGGCCGTGGTAGCCGTTGAGTGTTCGTTTAGCGTTCTGGGAAAGGCTGGATGCCGGGCTGTCAGAACACTCTCAGGTTTATCTCTCTGACCCAACGGACCGGGACCAGCGGTCCCAATAGTAGGCGGCGGCTTGGAGGAACTCTTGGCTGTATGGCGATGGCGGCTCGTCGCCGTCAGGACGTATGGACCTCCACACCTCGCCCACCAGAGGCGTGCGCGGCTGATCGATGTCAGGCCACTCTTCCGGCGACAACCCCTTCTGGGCCTTCTTCAGTCGATTCCCGTGTTGACGGAGTAAGCGATCACGCTGTTTCCGGAACCGGGTGGATTCGTCCTCCGTCGCTTCCTTGTCCTTGAGGTACTGGTAGATTGACCCGTCTGTCTGCCAGAGAATCGGAGCCAGGTCCTTGAGTGTGGCAGGGGCGTTCTCATGTATCGAGGCGGCCGGAATTTGATCGGCGTGCTGACTGACAAGCGAGGCCAGTACGTTGGTCGGGGTCAGATGGTTGGTGGCAATGCTCTCTCTGATGCTTGGGTCAGAGTCCTGGGACAGGATGGCAATGACTTCCGGCGACAAGTCGTCGCGGCCGGCCAGATCCCACTTCTCGTGATGAGTGCCCGTTGTGGCGATCTTCTCGTGAAGTTCCTTTGGCTGCTCCGGCATGTACTGGGTGTCATAGGTGTACTCAAAGGAGAAATCCATGGCGTCAGCCTAACGCGGGCGGGAGTAATACCGTCTCGAATAGCTCGGAAGGCTCTTCACCTGCGCCGCCGGTAGCCGCAACGCCGCCGACTCGGGGATTAGGTACTTTTCTGGCAAACAACTCGATACAACCTGCCACGCCCGGGCCTATAGAAGGAACCCTTCATAGCACAGTTCCATAGGTCTAGTCCATAGTCCCCTCGGCGATGCGCCCATTGGGGCACGAGACGAGACCCCAGGGGGTGTCATGTGGCATTTTCGGCCTGCCCTGGGATCTTGTCAGTTATTGGCAGCGATGGCGACGGCCGCATGGCAGAATCACTGTGTGGAAACCCCTGAACCCGTAATTGTGGACTGGCCCTCACTCCTGTTCGCGCTTATCGTCGATGCGCTCGTGGTTTGTGGACCGGCGCTTTCGATGTTCTTTCTTATACCAGCGCACCAGGGCTTTGTTGCCATGGCCATGGTGCTTTTGTTGCTGGTGGCTAATTGGCTCCTATATGCCCCGCGGAAACACTTTGGGCACCTATCTTGGCGGCTTCCGACTACAGACTCGACGCCGGCACGCGCCAGGGCTGCCCTATGGACTGGTCCTCACGCTGCTGAGCTTCGCACCCGTCCTCGCCCTTGGATTTCTGCTTGCTGTCAGCTTCACCCCGGGTAACAACGCTTCCGGTTATCTTGGCAGGCCGGACAGCCATCCCATCATCGGACTGCGAACGCATCCACGGCGATTCCTGCAGGCCGCCGATAATTACTGGCAACGCTGGGCTGACTAGGACCATCAACGGAACCCGAATGGGACGGGTTGCCGTAGCGGCCCCAGGATCCGGGTCTATCGTTTTGCCCATTGATCCGGGGTCGTGGTCGTGTCTGCGAGACTGTGACTCATGAGGCAGATGGTGAGGAAGAGTTCGCACAAAGGCATTCCCTCGTATTCGGTGGACCGAGGCGGCATCTTCACCGGGTCACTCATGTTCGGCGTTGGGTTCCGCAACGAACCAGTGACGCTGGCTGGCATTACTCATCTGGTAGAGCACGCAGTTCTCCGTATGGTGCAACCGGTGACTTTGTGGCACGGCGGAGCGGTGCAGATGGATTCGGTTGAGTTCTACGCCTGTGGCGACGCCGATGCCGTTGCCGGCTATCTCAATGCCATCGCCGACGCCGTTTCCGGTTTTACGGCTGTGAGCGAGGAAGATCTCGCACTGGAAAAATCGATCATGGAAGCGGAGAACCCAAGAGGATTCAGTACGGTGTCCAGTGGCCTGCTGACCTGCCGGTTCGGAACGAACGGGCAGGGTGCCGGGCACTTTGGTTCCCCGACGATCACAGGCATCAGCCGGGGCGAAGCGATCGAATGGGCCCAGCGATGGTTCACGGCAGAGAACGCGGCCGTCGCCTTCACCGGACCGGTACCCGGCTCCCTGGACATTCGTCTTCCGCAGGGCACCCCCGTCACCCGGCACCAGCCTGAACCCGTCATCACAACGCCAACCCTGATCAGGTCGCAGAAGAGCGGAGTGGCACTGTCCTTCATGGTCCCGTCGAGGAATTCAACATTCCTTGGAGAGGCGCTGAGATATGAGCTGCTCGCACGGCTTCGGCACCCCAGCGGCCTCATCTACTCGGTCGTGATTCTCACAACGCAGCTCGATGATGACTGCTGCCAGCTCGACCTCATCCTCGACCCGGTCCCGGCCAACACCGCCGCAGCTTTGCAGGCCAGCGTCGCTGCTGTCCGTGACGTGGCCGCCGGGGGCTTCACCGACGACGCGCTTCAGGCCGCCCACCACGCACTCCAAGCATTGTTCACGTGGGACGATACCGTCGCTTCCGATTACCTCACCCAGATGGCAGTCAACGGCCTTCTCGGACGAGCCACTCCAACCAGGCAGGCACTGCTCGATACGGCCGCCTCGATAACCGGACCTGAATTGTCGGCCACACTGACGGCATCCCTGGAATCACTCATCGTTGCCGTCGACGAGAACACCAAGGTCCGCAAAGCCGACGCGGCTGCATTGAAACTAATTTTGGACCCCTATGAGATCTGGCAGCGCCACAACGGCACAGACGACCTAAAGCCGCAAGAATCCCCCGACGGGCATCAGAAATGGCGAAGCAAGACGTCTAAAGCCGCCTTAACGCTCACAGAAACCCACTTGCTGAAGCTCGAATCAGGCAAAACGAAGGCGATCAAGCTGGCCGACGTCATCCTCGTAGGTGACCGCAGCTGCGGCTGCATCTGCCTGATGGATCGGCGCGGAAGAAGCACCGAGGTCCACACCGATGACTGGAAAAACAGCAAGAAACTCAGACATAAATTGCTGAACGCCTTTTCCACCGACATTGTCCGCCAGTTCCCAGAAGAGTAAAGAAACAGGAAACTCCACTGCGGATGCTGTCAATGCAGCCCCAGACGGGAAGGCGCCGTGGGGCATCTCTAAGCTTCGGAAGCAGTTTGAGCTTTCTTTATCAGGTGATCTATTTCAGCTTCGAAAGTCTTGTCTGCTCCAAAGAACGTCTTGTCCGCGATCCTCCAGCCGAATCTGTCAAACGCGTATGCCCCCACTTCGGTGCCTTGCGAGCTGGGCCAAGGCTCTGGGGCGAGCTCATACCGTGGGGAAAGAATAATGCCCCCGTAGGTCTCAAATTGACCCTTCACAGTTGATTGAAAAGAAAGGGACAAAAGTCTCCGTATACATCAGACGGGAAAGGACGCTGCAGCCTTGACTTCGGCCATAGGCCAGCCAGGTCGCACCATCTCGTCGTCATAGCGGTGCAACTCGTCGTAGTGGTCTTCGCCGGAAACATGACGCAGTCGCACCGCCTCGCGCTCGTCAGCGAGTTCCTCGTCGGACAGCGGGCGAAGGCTACCTGATGCGCGTGCAACGACGTCAAAAATACCCATGCATAAATGCTGTCACACTCGGGGCTACCGACGCATGATCGTCGGTCAACACCGTTGCCAAGGCGCGGGAACATTAACGACACCACGATGATGACCGCCACGCTCGAGCAGATCCGCGCTCCTTCAACCAGGCCAAGCAATGGCGCGGGCGCGCCACCCGATACGACAAGCTCGCCATCGTCGATCGAGGAGCAGCCGTCCTGCACGCCATCACACTCTGGCTCAGACGGTTTGGAGACACGCCTAGTCCTATGCAGTCTAAGTAGGCCACCTGCGACTGCACGCTCTGATACGGCTCGACCTCGAAACTGACAGTGCCATTAACGGCAACGCCGCGAACAACTCCTCTCTCTTAGTCCTCGGTTTGGCCGGATGAATGGGCTTGGGTCTGGGCTAGCTGGTGGTTGTTTGCCATGTGCGGGAGATGCGGTTGCCACTTGGCTTTTGGGCGGCGCAGTCTCCTTCGGGCTGCTGCCGGGCGACGACGAGATGCTTGGTTCTGGAGTACTGAGTGACCGATGACCCTGCTCCGAGAGGGAAGCAGCCCAACGTGGACCGCGGCCCCTGTGGGCTTGTTCCGGGTGGCCATCGCGAATCCACTTAGGTCCGAAACTTGCTGTGGTGTAAGAGCCGAGGGCCGAGAAAAAGGTCAAGTACATTGGAACAGCGATGTCGTCGCGTGGTTGAGGAACCCGCGGAAACAGTGAGGTCAACAATGCGGAGTGATCCGAATAGCTTGGAATCTCACACCCGCACGGTATTCGTGCGGGGCCATTTCATTCGTCCATGATCAAACACGACGGCCTGCGACTGTTATTGCCGTGGAAGCACGCCGGTGTGAAAATGGACCTTCTCGCGCCGCCGGACAGGCAATGCCGCGTCTCTCGACGCGAGTTCGCCGCTGCGCCCCTTGGCTACCAGGTGAGCTTCTGCGCCTTGACCACGTAGTGGCCGTCGCTCCCGGTGAAGGTGGCGAGGTACCCGCGCTTGGCGCCGTTCACCCTCATTTGGCAATCGGTGTGGGTGCCCACCTTGATATTGGGGAAGTTCTTGCACTCCACGCCTGTGATCTTGATGTCGGCGGTCTTGGGGTGGGCGCGTGCCATGATCCGGGCCGCCAGGATTTTGCCGCTTGTGGCTGCCGTGAATTTCGGGGCTGCGGGCGTGGCCGCGGGTGCCGCGGTCACGGTAACGGTTGGCACCGGGGAGGGAGCTGACGGGGCGCAGCCGGCCACCGCCAAGGCTCCGAGTAGAGCCGCTGCCGACAAGGCAGTCCGTCTGATGTTCATCGCCATCCTTTCGATCCAATGTGGCTTGTGCCGGCCACTAGAAACTCTGCAGCGTATTCCTTGGGGAAAGGTTGCCGCGGGGGGACCAAGCCTTGTGGTTGAGCTAACTGGCGCTGGCGGCCTTGAACGCTATCCGGTCACTACTCCTGTCCGCGCCGTCCAGACCAGCCGACCGCTGCGGAAATCTGATTCCCGGCCGACGGGAACGGAATGCTCGTCCGTGACCGGATAACCGAGCCGGCCTTTCTCCCATCCCAGTGCCGCCCACCTGATCCGGATCGCACCGCGGATCTCGTGCGCGCCTGTCTTGGGCGACCAGTAGATCGAGCCTCCACCCGAACCGGAGAAGTGGTTGTACCGGCCGACCCGATCCGGCGTGATGCCCTCGTCTGTGACTGGGTAGCCGAGCGGGCCTTTCTCCCATCCCAGTGCCGCCCATTTGGTCCGGATCGCACCCTGGATCTCGTGCGCGCCTGTCTTGGGCGACCAGTAGATCGAGGCTCCACCCGAACCGGAGAAGTGGTTGTACCGGCCGACCCGATCCGGCGTCATTTTCTCGTCAGTGACTGGGTAGCCAAGCGGGCCCTTCTCCCCGCCCCGTGCCGCCCATTTGGTCCGGATGGCACCGTGGATCTCGTGCGCGCCTGTCTTGGGTGACCAGTAGATCGAGGCCCCGCCCGCACCGGAGAAGTGGTTGTAGCGGCCCACTCCATCTGCCGTGGTCATGACATCGGTGGTTGGGAAGCCGAGCATGCCCGCGGCGCCGCCGGCGGCCTTGTAGCTGATATAGGTCGGGCCATGGGACTCATGCGCCCCTGCCGCCGGCGACCAGCAGATCACCCCGTTGACGAAGTCCTGGCACTTTCCTCCCGCAACCGCGTACTGTCCGGTGAGAGCACGCCCGAGGGTCGAACCCGGGCGGCCGGCGCCGATCGTTTGCGCCTTGACCGCGATCGGGTCGTCGGTGCCGTTGCCGGTGAGCATCACCTTGAGCGCGCCTTGGCCGTCATTCGCGGTGATCAGGTAAAAGGTGTCTTGGGTGCCGGCCTGCCCGAGAGCCGTGGGCGTGAAGGTCACGCTCTGGAAGGCGGACTCGCCTGGCGGGATCGTGAGGCCCTCGGAGATGGGAGCGGCCGCCGAGAAGACACCCTGCGGCGCCTTCGCCTTGGTGATCGTCATCGGGATATTTCCGGTGTTGCTTATGGTGAAGTCAGCCGTGGCAGACGTCCCGACGGGGACGTCCCCAAAGTCCAGCGATGGCGGCATCTGCAGGTGCGCCATACCGGAAACGGCGGTTGCGGCAAGCGGCACTGTCACGGAACCAAGGTTGCTGACGATGACCAGTGAGTCGGTTACCGGGTCCGCCGTCGCGGGGCTGAAAGTCACTGACACCGGAACTGAGGCGAGGGGTTGGATCTGCTGTCCCACGGCCGGCAGCGTGGTCGCGTCCACGCTGATCTCCGCGTTGGCCGGCAGGGTGACGCCGGTGATCTCGACCACCGTGGCGCCGGTGTTGACGATGTTCACAGTTTGCCGGCTCTGTGTCGGGGTCGGAACGTCGGTGAACTGGAGCGCTGCCGGTGTGGCGCCCAGGCCATCCCTGATGGCGACGCCGTGAACGCCGAGGAGAACGGTCTCGCCGTCGACCGTCTTAACGGTCAGGGCACCGTCAGCCTGCCCGGGTGCAGTCGGCGAGAACGTCACCGGGACGGTTAGGCTGGCGCCACTCAGCAGCCTGGCAGGCAGTCCGGTCGAAGTTCCGATCCCGAACGGTGCCCCTGTTGTGATGGAGCTGACCGTCACGTCCCGGGAGGCCGTGATCGTCACATTGCCAGACTGGATGGCGCCCACTGCGGCCGTGCCCAGGTCGGTGTCCGTAGCACCGACGGCTGACGTTGTCGGGGAGCCGAAGCCAAGCACATGGCCGTCCCGGGTTCCGACGAACACCCGGCCGTTGTCAGTGGCCACCGAGGAGAACTTTGCTGCCGTACCTATCGGGGCGCTGAACACTTGTTGGATCGAGCCGGTGCTGTCCGGGAGGGCACGGTAGGCCCGCAGTTCCGCATTGACCCCGGTTCCTCCCGTGGAGTAAACCGCCCAGACAAGGGCGGATGACCCGTCCGTGCCGGAAGAGGTCGCCGTTGGCGCGCCAGACGTGTACCCGAACGTGCCCGCCGACGTCCCGATGGAGGCGAGTCTGATCCCGCCCGAGCTGTCCGGCACAAGCTTGAATGCGCGCAGAAAACCCCTGTTCTCGACGGTGTAGAGATAGCCGCCGTCACTCGTTCCGAGGAACGCGGGCCGTCCCCACACCCCGCTGTACGGTCCGGCTGCATCGAGGACTGCATCGGTTCCGTCTGGCCCCTGCGCCATGCCGCCCAGATTGTCCCGGTCCAGCAGGTAGACGAGCCCGTCCTTGCCGACTTGGGCCAGCAGGTGCGGGTGCTCGGCCGTGCCATAGCCGTCCGGGATGGCAACAGGGGCCCCGGAACCCAGGTCGGCGTCGTTCTGGTCCAGCTTGATGTTGGCGGCGGGGCTGAAGAAGTCGGTGGGGCTCAGGTTGCCGTCACTTCCAACCCGGAGCCGGACCACCGATTCCGCCAGCGTGCTGGGAGGCACACTGCCGGGGCCAGCCTTCGGGGAGATGCCGTTCCCGGTGGCGAACAGGATTTGACCGGGACCGTCGGATACCAGTCCTCCGCCGGACTGCCAGATTCCTCCCTCCGCGTTGGCGTTGCCTGACTCCGTGGCCCACATCGTGGTCTGCCGTCCGCTGGTGGACACGCCAATGACGTAGCCGACGAAGGGGGTGTAGTCGCAATGGCTGGCGAATCCCGCGTACACCACCCCGTTCATGAGCAGCAGTCCCGGCCGCTGCATGGCCGTCATTGCATTGAAAGGGCGGGTCGGGTCGTTGGTGGGGGCGCCGCTGATGAGGACGGGGAACCCGGCTCTCTCCGCTCCGGTCGCCGGATTGAGGGAGTGCATGTACCAGTGCGGGAGTTGCGGGCTCGCTCCGTCATTCGTTTTGGCCAGCAGGAAGACGCTGTTTGACGCCGGGTCGAAAACCGGAGTTGAGGTGATTCCAATGTTGGGCGTGAGGTCGCCGCAGCTCACGGTCGACGCCGGCCACGCCGGCCCGACGGTACGCTGCCACCTCGTCGCCCCCGTGGCACTGTCCAGGCCGTAAACAGCATTGTTCTCCGTCGCGGCAATAACGGTGCCGCCGATCACGAGTGGCTGGGCGTAAACCTGCCCGTCCACCGCCGTGGAGAAGAGTTTGCCGAAGTTCGCGGACGAGACGGACGACGGCGAGAGCGTGCTCTCGTTGCTATCCCATCCGGTCCGAAGCGTATCGTGGCCGATCGTCCCGACGTCTGCGACGCCGACGCCGCTGACGGACAGCCCGGCGAATGCAAGTACTGCCGACAGAAGGGCACTCCAGGCACGTCGTTGTAGCGGCAAAGAGCGCCCGGAGTCCTCTTTTCCTACGGTGGCTTCGTTAAGCATTGCTGGCCGCGAATGAGGAAACCGTGGGCGCGCAAGCGCCAGATGAAAAGCTTGTAGCCGAGGCGCGCGTGAACGCCCCAGTTTTTTGTTGACCGAGCATGACATTGAGACCTGTCTGTGACCGTCGTTGGACTTGGCGCCGTGTCCGGTGCAGCCAGGGGAATGCGTCGGGCCCGGTGGCCCTGAGTGGGCTTTTTCGAACCTCAGCTTCAGGACCATCCCACTGTCGGTGTCGAGCCCTAGGAAAAAGTGGGAGTCGACCCGCAAGAAAACTTGATTCTCACCTGCAAATGAGGGGTTGGTGCGATTCCACGGGGACGCGATAATTGGCGTCCCCAACGGATCGCCTCGTTCTTCCCGTTGAAGATACCGATCTGGAGCGGGCCGGCCGACAATGTCGGAGCGGGGGCGGCCGATGCCGAGCACGAAGTGTTCGGGGCCCCACCGAACAGCCAGTTGGTAGCCGGATCCAGCGCCGCTCGGATTCGGTGCCGGATCCGGCTACCCGTCCCGCGGCTCGTGCTGGCAGGTGCTTGCTGCGGGACATTCTTCATCATGCGGAAGAATGCTGGGAAAGATCTGAGCTGACGCCACAAAGTTGCCTTAAGCCACCAAAAGGGCTGGCGCCCCGCCTGTTTTTGGTGGATGAGGGCAACGGTCTCCGGCGGGGTCCCACTTTTTCCCAACCCCTCCCTGAGAGAGTCGAATAGCCCCGGGTAAAGGTTGCTGCAGACCGCCGGGGTAGGGCGGGGCCGGCCGACGGGTGCCTCTGAGACCGGGCATACCCAGACGTCGTCGGCCCCCGCCTGTCTGCCATCGAATCGCATCCGTACGGTTCCCACGGGCCGCAGCTGACGATATCCGCGCTTCCGTGGTCTCAATCCGTCATTCTTCGGTTCGAGGGGGAGCAGATTCCGTTGACGAGTGCTTCTCCTGCCGAAGCAACAGGCGTGTAGGTGCAACCCGACGGTTGTCCTTGGTGCCCGTGCCGGGCTTCCTGGTCCTGGGGTTCGTTGCCGGCGCCGCTGGCCTGCTGCTCCTGATCCCGGCGCTCGCCGGCTTCGACCCGCATCAGCAAGACCTTCGCCTATCTTGCCTGAAACTTTCGCTGATCTTGCCCGAGCGGAGTGAGCATTGATTCGAGCCTGAAGGGGGTGAAGATCAATGGCTGATGACAAAGAGCTGCTGGACTGGCTGTCTCCCCGCAAGCAGCGGGAAATCGACAACCAGGCCGCGTTCCTGCGTTACCTGCTGGAGCGTGAGGACTCTGCCGCTGCAGGGGGTGAGAAGACTTGAACGATTTTGTTCCCCGGCCCCAAGAGGAGTTGGACCCGCACTGGGTCATCAAGCATGACCTTGCGAATATCATCGCCAAATACACGGATAAGGGCGATCACGAGACCGCGGCTGTCTACGCTGAAGCCCTCGCGCGTTACAACCGGGAGTGAAGCCGACCCGGCCTGTCAATGGCTATCCGGCGTGTTGGCGGCCAGGAAGGCTTTGATCGTGCTGCCATAGCCGGCGCATGGGTCAGCGATCAGGGCTTCCCAGTTGATGCCGCCGGTGGGGATGCTGGTCTCGTCGGCGTGGATCGAGGGGTGCTGTACATCGACGACGGCGGTGTCAGCACCAGCCTCGGCGTTGCGGCGGGCATCGACTTTTGCCTTCATCTGCTCCGCAAGGACCACGGCGCGGAGGCTGCGAACCGCATTGCCCGGCCGATGGTCGTGGCACCTCACACTGAGGGCGGGCAGGCACGGCAAATTTCCGGCTCCACTTTATGCGCGAACTCACCACCACCCCTTCCAGCTACCGCCGCCTCTACCAGGGCCGGAACCGCCAGGTGACCCGGGAACCCCTAGCCGGGAATAGCAGCTCCGCCGGGCGTTGAATCCATGCCCGGACGGGCCTAGAGTCGCAGCAACCATTTTCGAGCGTCCGGCAACGGGGTCAACGATGGATAATGCAGAGTCGCGTGCCGCACATACGGAAAATATCGTCGTCGATCTGACCGATGTCGACGCGGGCATGGCGCCAGAAGTCGGCGGCAAAGCCGCAAACCTCGGCGTGCTCCTGGCGGCAGGATTTCCGGTCCCGGCAGGCTTCTGCATCACCACCGCAGCCTACCGGCGGGTAACGGCCGGGGCGGCCCTGAGCACGGAATCGGGGACGGGACCTGATTTGGCCGCTCTGGCGGAGCTGGCGCGCGCGAAGCTGGAGGCCATCCCGGTGCCCGAGGACATCGTCGAAGCCATCCTTGCCGCCTATGCCCGTCTGGGTGAGGACACCCCGGTGGCCGTACGATCCTCCGCCACAGCTGAGGATCTGCCTGGGGCCAGCTTCGCCGGCCAGCTGAACACGTACCTCAACGTCGTCGGACCCAGCGCGCTCTTGGACGCCGTCCGCCGGTGCTGGGCCTCCCTGTGGACGGAACGGGCAGTGGCCTACCGTGGCGATCACTGGATTGACCAGCGTTTGGTGGGCATCGCCGTCGTTGTTCAGGAAATGGTCGACGCCGACGTGGCCGGTGTGATCTTCACGGCCAACCCGCTGACCGGCCGGCGCAGGGAAACCGTGATCAACGCAGCGCCCGGACTCGGCGAGGCGCTGGTCAGCGGCGCCGTGAATCCGGACCAGTTCCGGGTCGATGGCACGACCGGGGGGATCCTTGAGCGCCGGCTGGGGGACAAACGCATCGAAATCCAGGCCGCCCCGGGCGGCGGCACCCGGCGTCTGCAGCGGGAGGACGGCGCGCAACAGGCGTGCCTGACCGATGAGCAGGTCCGCGCCCTGGCCAGGCTCGGCGCCCTGGCGGAAGAACACTACGGCGAGCCGCAGGATCTGGAGTGGGCCATAGAAGCGGACGGCGTGATCCGCGTGGTGCAGTCCCGCCCGATCACCACGCTGTATCCGCTGCCGGAGCCGAAAAACCACGACGACGGCGCCCGCGCCTACCTGTGCGGCAGTTTGATGCAGGGACTGACCCGGCCGCTGACGCCCATGGGCCTGGCATCCTTCGCGCTGATGAGCAGGGGCTACCGGCCGGCAGACTCAGGCTATGGACCGGGAACATACAGGTCCGTCCAGATCGGGATGCGCATGTTTGTCGACGTCACCTCCCTGCTGCGCAGCAAGGGCGGCCGGCGCGGCATTCTGAGGATGGTGAAACTGGCTGATGCCAGGTCCGTGGATGCGCTCGCATACCTCGCGGGCGACCCCCGGTTCTCCCTCGCCAGGACCCCGGGCTTGCCGTCGCTGAAATCGACGCTGCAGGCTTTGCCGCAGCTGGGCCTGTTCGTCGGTGCCCTCCGCGCGATGATCAATCCCGGCGCCGCGCTGGCACGCCTCGGGCTATGGAACCGTGAGTTGGACCACATGCTGGCGCTGCCGGAACCGGCGTCGGGCGACCGGCGGCTGGAATTCGTGGAACGCGTTCTGGCTAAGGACATCACCCCCGCCCTGCTGCGAGAAGTGGCTCCGCCGGCCGCCGGCTACATCTGGCTGGGACTGGCCCGTCTGCTGCTGGGCCGGCTCGCGCAGGCCGGCGAGCTGCAGACTGTGCTTCGCGGCTTGCCGCACAACGTGACCACGGAGATGGATTTGGAGCTCTGGCGCACGGCCACTTCCATCAGGGAAGACCCCGAGTCAGTCCGCACACTCACCGAGGAAAATCCTGATGACCTTGCCCGCCGTTACCGTGAAGGGTCGCTGCCGGCCGCCTGCCAGGAAGGACTGCGCCACTTCCTTGCCAGGTACGGCCACCGTGCCGTGGCAGAGATTGACATCGGCATTCCCCGCTGGTCCGAAGACCCCGCCCACATTATTAACGTCCTGACCAACTACCTCAGGCAGCGGGATCCGGAGCTCGAGCCGGACCGGCTCTTCGAGCAGGCCGCAGGGAGGGCCGAAGCCAAGGCCGCCGAACTGAGCGCACGGGCCGGTGCCAGCTCCAGGCTGCGCGGGAGCATCGTTGCCCACAGCCTCCGGCGGGCACGCGAAACGGCCGGCATGCGCGAAGCCCCCAAGTTCCGGCTCATTGCTACCCTTGCCAGCCTCCGCCGCCAGCTTCAGCTGGTGGGTGAAGAATTAGCCGACGCCGGCCGGGTCGCCGCGCCGGACGACATCTTCTTCCTGGACGTGGACGAAGCACGGGTCGCGCTGCGTGGTGCCGATCTGCGCGGACCTGTCGCCGAACGCCGCCGGACCTACCAGCGTGAATTGCGGCGCAGGCACATCCCCCGCCTGCTGCTTTCCGACGGCACCGACGTCGAAGCCGCCATGGCCGCGCAGGCCCAGGCGGGATCTGGGGCCGGCCGGCAGCAGCCGGGAACGCTGACGGGGGCGGGGGCCTCCGCGGGCACGGTGACAGGCAAAGCCAGAGTCATCCTGGACCCGGCCGGCGCACACCTCGAGCCGGGAGAAATCCTGGTTGCCCCGTCGACGGACCCGGGATGGACGCCCCTGTTCATGACCGCCGGGGCACTGGTCATGGAAATGGGCGGACCTATTTCCCACGGAGCCGTGGTGGCCCGCGAATACGGAATCCCCGCGGTCGTCGGCGTCCCGGATGCGACTCTGCGGATTAGAACCGGCGACACCGTCTCCGTGGACGGCGCCGCGGGGACTGTGATCGTGGACCCGGAAGATTGGCCGTTGGATGAGCGGCCGGATCGGTAGGCTGGTGTGTGGCGGCCTGGCACTGGCCCGCAAAGGGGCGCGGCGCCCGAAAGCCCAGTACCGTCGTCGTACTAGCAAGCGCAATCAGTCAGGGGCAGCATGAGCAAGAACGGCAGAAACCGGAATAAGGGCAAGAGTCCCGCTGGCACGGGAAGTCCGGGCGCGCGGGGCGCTGCGCCCGCTTCGCTCAGTTCGTTCCGGGCCGGACGCGCCGTTGACTCACTCGCACCGGCCTTTGTCAGGTGGTTCGACGACGGCACCCCCGGCGCCGCTGCGGCCGCTTTGGACTGCCTGGCGGCCATAGAAAGTGTCATGGGCCGGTACATGGATCGGGTGGCGGCTGCCGACCTGACGCAGCTTGATCCTGTGGCACTGGCGGAAGCTCTCGCCGCCGATCTACCTGCCGCGGCCGAAGGGGAGGACGACGACGACCGCGCTGAGTTTGCTATCGCCGCCGTCCACGGGTTCGTCAACTTTCTCGCGGACACTGACCGGTGGTCGGGTTCAGCGGAACAGCTCGCCGACGTCCTGGAACTTCTCAATGCGCTTCTCGGGGAGAGCGATGACTGGGGACTCGTCGACGTGCCGGTCATTTCCGACGAGGACGCCTTGACCGTCTTTTCGGAGCTCCCGCTCATCCAGCGGACCACCACCCTTCTTCAGTGGATCGGCGACGGCAAGCCGGTTACCGGAACCGGTGCACTCCGGATAAAGGACATCGAAGCTGCGGCTGCGTGCCTGGGGCTCAGCGTCAGGGGTGGATCCAAGCAGGCCGGAGCCGCGCCGGCCGGAAGCGGCGGTTCGGAAGTGCCTGTGCCTACGGTCCGCAGCATGTATGAAGTGCCGCTGCTGGCGCAGGTGTGGGAGGCGCTGGCCAGCACTCAACTGATCACTATCGGCTCAACGAAAGCGGCGCCGTCGCTGGCCTCCGCCGTTTTCCTGGCAGGCAGCACGTCGGACCGGCTGGAGGAGCTGGTGTTCTTTGTTGACCAGTTCCTCTCGGCCTCCGTGCTCGGCTATGACCCAGAGGAGCCGTGGGAAGTCCTCGTTGCCGCGACGGTGGCATCGATCCTGCTGGCAGCGGCAACGGATGACCCTCCGCGGAGGGACACCGTGCTCGCCCCCCGGACGGGTGCGTCGCCGGAAGAAAGGGCCACGGTCGGGGCGTTGAAAGGCGTGGCACTGAGCCAACTCGAAGGCCTCGCCGGGCAGGGGATCCTGACGCTGGACACGCATTTCCGGGTGCCGCCTGCCTTGGTCCGGTGCATTGCGAACACCTATGAGGACGCAGCGGTGCTGGAGGATTTGGGGCTGCTGGACCTCCCGGACTTCGATCTGGATTCGGAGGACGCGTAGGTGTATTGCAGAGCCTGACTCCCGATGGTACAACGGAGTCACCGCGGACTAGGTTGGCCGCGTTACATCGCTGCTACCCGGGCTCTGAAGAGGACCCGTGAAAACTAGGGAGTTGGCTTGCTCCCTCCGCTATTTCAACTAACAATAAGTCTTCTCTTAGCAGACCCCTTTGAGAGGAATCTCAACAGGGAGATTGGCTGAGAGGCCAGAGACCTGGTCTTCACCATAATGCATCCGCCCCTAGGCCAGGTTCGAGGGGAAGTGCAATGACTCCACGGCAGCTCATCAGTGTATTTGGGGTGACAGCGGGCGTCCTCGTCCTTGTCCTGGTTTGTGTTGACTGGTCGCCCACGGCACTTCAAGATCCCGCACGAACCTTGGGCCTGAATGCCCAAGGCGTGGTCCGGTGGGGCGAGCACCCGAACCGGGCTCCCTTTTCGGTTCTTGAGCTGACGTTGTTTTTGGGCGTGGGACTTGCTTTCGTTGTGGCCGGAATCACCGCCTGGCGGAGCCTGCCAGCCCGGAACCCGGGCGTGCTGTTGTGCACTGCGGGGTGGCTGTGGCTGGCGGCGGGTGTTCGTCGCTCTAGCGACCCATTGGCTTTCACGCTCGGAGTGAGCCTCACGCTCATGTATCAGCCGCCTTTGCTGCATCTGGCGCTCAGCTTTCCCTTGGGAGTGCTCCGCACCAGAATGGAGAAGGCCGCGGTTGGTTTCTTCTTCGGTTCCTGGCTGGTGGCCACCGTTCTAGGCTGGGCGTTCTTTGACCCGCGATTGCACGTCTCGGTGGGGCAGTCCACCTCGCGGAACCTGTTGCTTCTCTGGGACAGCCCGGAGCTCATGACCACACTTGGTAATGCGATCCGCACGTTCCAGATCGCGGTGGGAGCTGCGATCGTGGTGGTTCTCGTCGGCCGGTGGCGGGCAGGCACGAAGGCATACAGGTCCTCATTCCTGCCACTTTGGCTTGCAGTCATCATAAAGACGGCGGCTACCGTCTGGGTGTCCCTTGCAGTGATACAGCTGTTTGGGTCTCTGTCCACCGAGGCGCTGCTCTGGCAATATCCGGCAACCGCAATCGTGCCGCTCGCAGTTCTCTTCGGGCTCTGGCGTTACCGGTTTGCTCGGGGCACTCTGGGTGATCTGATGGTCGAAGTGGGCTCCGCCCCGATGAGTGACAGGCTGGTGGCCGCGCTTCGTCGATCCGTTCATGACCCCAGTCTCACGCTGCTCCGTTGGGTCCCGGACCAGGCGTCTTTTGTCGACGGAGGGGGAGTTCCCCAGCCCTTGCCGGAAACTTCCAGCGGGCGCGCCTCCATGGTCTTGGAACGCCACGGAACACCGGTAGGGGCATTGGTTTTTGACGGCGCCCTCAGGGACCAGCCGCAATTGCTTGCAGCCGTCCGTAGCGCGACTTCACTGGCACTGGAAAACCAGCAGATGGAACAACAGCTCAGGGACCAGCTCGTTGAGGTCCGTCGGTCCAGGGAGCGGATTGTCACGGCGGGCGACTCCCGGCGTCGTCAGCTTGAACGGGATCTTCATGACGGAGCCCAGCAACGACTGGTGGCGGTGTCCATGGAGCTCGCGCGGGCCAAACGCGCGACAGATCCTCACGAAATAGAGTGCCTCGTGGTGCAGGCAAGTACTGAGCTTTCGGAAGCGATTGACGAACTGCGCGAGTTGGCAAGGGGTGTGTATCCTCCTTCGCTGCGGGAAAGGGGTTTGGCGGGCTCCATCACGGCGCTGGCGGAGCGGTCGACATTGCCGGTGGAAGTGGATCTCGGGTCATGCAACGGGCTGCCGGCCCACGTGGAGTTGGCTGCGTACTTCATCTGTGCCGAAGCCGTCACCAATGCCACCAAGTACGCGGAGGCGTCCTCGGTGCGAATCTGCATCGACGGAAACGAACGAGAGATGCGAATGGAGATCGTTGACGACGGAATTGGTGGTGCGCAGCCGGGCCCCGACGGCGGACTGCTGGGGGTTGCCGACCGGGCAGCGGCGCTCGGCGGAACGTTGTCAATCGACAGTCCTGAAGGTAAAGGAACGACGATACGCGCCATTCTTCCTTTCTCCACAGACCCGGAACGTGACGTGCCATGACACTGCGTGTTGCCATTGCTGATGATTCGGCTTTGCTGCGGCGAGGACTGTCCGCCCTGCTGCAGTCGGAGGGACTGGAAGTCGTGGGCGAGGCTTCTGATGGAGCGAAGTTGCTGGAACTTATTGAAGAACACGGAGCCGATGTCGCCGTCGTGGACATCCGCATGCCTCCCAGTTACACCGTTGAGGGCATCCAGACCGCTGAGACCATAAAAAGCAGGTACCCCGAGACCGGCGTTCTCCTGTTGTCCCAGTACGTGGAAACGGAAAACGCGATGTCACTCCTGAAGAACGGAGCCAAAGGCCTGGGCTACCTGCTCAAGGAACGCGTGTCTGATGTTGACGAATTCATTGACGCACTGCAGCGCGTTTCTGCCGGAGGCACGGCCATCGACCCAGACCTTGTGACACGACTCGTGACCCGCCCACATGCAGGCCACGCTCCGGGAGATGACCTCACGAGCCGGGAGAGGAGCGTCCTTGAACTTATGGCCGAAGGGCGCACCAACCAAGCAATAGGAAAGTCACTTTTCCTGGGGGAGCGAACCGTCGAGGCCCATATCCGAAGTATCTTCCTTAAACTCGATTTGAGGCCCGAGCCGGAGGACCACAGGCGCGTGCTTGCCGTCCTCACGTACCTTCGGGGTGGCGGGCTGCGCCGCGGTGTCGAATAGTCGGCCGGGGCCGCGGCACCGGCGTCGGAAATGCCGCTATCAGGCAGCGAACTCCACTTCCGCTGAAACGTTGTCGGTGGCTTCCCTGACCATCTCGGCCGCCCTGAGCGGGGCCAGGAGGAGGGACAGCTGGGTTGCGGACAGTGCATGGGGCAGCGCCAGTGCCAGATGTGCCAGGTGCAGCGCGGCCACGATGTAATGCGTGCCCGCAGCGCCTCCGAGTGATCGCACCACGCTGGCCCTGATCCGTTCGAGGCTCGAGGAATTCCCGTGATTGGCCAGAGCCATCCGGGCGAGCATGTGCTGCGGGTGCCTCTGGACGCGCTTGTCCATCTCGGCCAAAGCCTGCAGCTGTCGCGCGGTCCAGTCACGGTCAAGGGGTAAAGCGTGATCCTCCGCAGCCGTGCAAAGCGCCAAATGGATCGCGCTGACTGCTGCGGGTGTTGTGGACAACATTGACGTACTCCTTCGGACTGCTGAGGGCTGGCAATGGAACCTGTCGGTAAATCCTTGCCGTTCGGCATGTCGATATTGCCTTCGGACGGGCCGGGTCAGCATCCGTGCCAGTACGCATTTTGGCCGGAAAGAGATTGAACGTCTCGTTCTGTGCGCCGCCGTCGCGCCGAAGAAGGCGGCGCCAATGGCAGCGCTGGTTGGCAAACTATGTCCGGCTAGCATGGTGTTACGCGGCTCGACAAGAGAAGAGGCGTCAGATGCCCTACCAAATACTGACCCGGGACCAGCATTTCCTCAGTGATGGTACGCCGAAGCGCATTCTTTCACTCGACGGCGGCGGGCTGAGGGGCATTTTGAGCCTCGGCATTTTGGAGAAGATTGAGGGCCTGCTGCGTGAACGCCATGGCGCCGGCGATGACTTCCGTCTTTGCCACTACTTTGACCTGATTGCAGGCACATCCACTGGGGCGATCATAGCGGCAGCCCTTGCCCAGGGCTGGAGCGTCGGCGAACTCACCGAAAAGTACTTCAGTCTCGGGCGGCGAGTGTTTGAACGAAGCCTTTTCCGTCAAATTCTTCTGCGGGCCAAGTACGACGAGCAGTCCCTGGTTGCCGAGTTGAAGGATGTCTTCGGCGCGGATACGGCTTTGGGCGGCCCCGAGCTGCTGACCGGCTTGCTGATAGTCATCAAACGCTTGGACAGCGGCAGCCCCTGGCCGGTGTCCAACAACCCCCGCGGCAGGTACTTCGTGGCTGCCAACAACGGCAGGATGGGAAACGGAGAATATCCGCTCTGGCAGGTTGTCCGGGCCTCCACCGCCGCGCCGTCCTATTTCGAACCGGAAACCATCTCCATCACGGGCGGACGAAATGCGAGCCCCGTGACTGGCAGTTTCGTCGATGGTGGGGTCAGTCCTTTCAACAACCCTGCACTTCAGGCGCTCATGTACGCCATTCTGGAAGGTTACCGAGTGGGCTGGGAGACCGGTTCAGACAAGCTGCTGCTCGTATCGGTTGGTACAGGTGCGGCCGATCCCGCCGTCAGTAAGGCCAAACTGACGGCAAGCCACGCCCTGCGGGCGCTGAAATCTGTGCTGCAGGACTGCGCGGTTCTGCAGGAAACAATGCTCCAGTGGATGTCCGCCAGCCCAACCGCAAGGATCATCGATCGGGAACTAGGCGGGCTGGAGGGCGATCTGCTAAATGGTGCGCCAGTAATGAGTTATCTACGCTATAACGTGGACCTGCGGCCGGAGAGTGTCCGGAGGCTGGACGGAACCCTTGCCGCGATGGACACCACCGCGCTTAGCGCCATGGATGCCCCGGGCAATATGGAGGTCCTGCACCGGCTGGGCAGGCTGGCCGCGGCACAGGATGTGCGGGACACTGATTTTGGTACGGTTTTTGACCTGCCACCGGCGTAAACGGAAGGGACCACTCATGAGCGAGCTCCGCCGCTACAGACGCCTACCCGACCAGTACGTCGTTGCAATTCCCTTGCGCCTGGACACAGATGGGTTCAGCTACCGCAAGTGGGGCGGCGAGCAGCAGTGCAAGCCCGGGGACTGGCTGGTGGACGACGACGGCGAAATCCACACAGTCGACGCGGACGTCTTCGCTGCCACCTACCGCCAGATCCGCCGAGGTGCATACGTTAAATCCACTCCCGTTTGGGCCGAAGTTGCCCAGGAAGCGGGCAGTGTGGCCACCAAGGAAGGCCGCACCAGCTACAACAGGGGCGACGTCGTCGTGTTTAACAACGAAGACGGGACCGACGGCTACGCCATGACCGTCGAAAGATTCAATTCACGCTACGAACCGGACCAATGACGTTACACGGCAGGTTAGCCGGTCAGCAGAACAGCTAAAACAAAACGTCGGGACGTGTCAGCTGCAACTCATTTCCATGCATTCCGGGTTACTGAGCGTTGCAGTGCCCAGGCCGCCAATGCGAGGAATGCCAAGGCCTGGAGGCCTAGGAAGGCAATGTCGATGAGCCACTGCTGGGCCGTTGGGTCGTACAGCTGGTCTGCTTCGGGTACGGGCGCCGTCTGGAGGCCTGTTGTCGCGGCTGTGGCGGCGTACCCAAAGCGTGCAGGCAGCAGCCACGACATTTGTTCCAAGCCGACACGTCCGGATAGTGCAAACAGCCCACCGCACAGAACAAGCTGCGCCAAGACCAAGGCGAGGAGTGCCGGCATGGTTTGCGCCCTCGACGTGGCAGCGGCTGAGACGACAAGGCCGGCTAGTGTCATGGTGATGCCAACTGCCGCCACCGCCACTGCAATTTCGATGTGTCCGTTACCCAACACGAGGGCGCCGTCCGGACCTGGGCGTCCAAGAAGCGCCAGCATGGTGAAGGCCGCGCACTGGCAGGCGACCAGCACTCCGAGAACCAAGACTTTGCTGAGCAGATATGCGCTAGGAGACAGGCCGGCTGCCAGCTCCCGCCGGTAGATGGGCCGTTCTGCCACCAACTCCCGTCCTGCGAGCGCCGCACCCATGAGAACGGCCCCGACGACGAGCACGATGAGCCGCTGTTGAATCTGGTTGAAATCGCCCCTGGCCTCGTTGACCGAGAGTCCCGCCTCGCCAGGAAAAGCAAGAGCCATCAGGCCCAGCACCATTGGCATGCCAATGAGAAGAACGACGAAAAGCCGGTCAGCTGCAACGACCGCCGCATTGCGGCGGATCAGCGTCCATAGCTGGCGTCCAGGAGCGGCACGTGGCGGCGCGGGCGAGTCACCCGCAGGAAGCGCAACCGCTGCGGACGTGGTACGCGCCAGGTAAGCGTCCCGGGCAGGCGACAGCGCATAACGGCCTGCCCACGTCTGGTCCTCCAACGCCGCCAAGGCTTCGGCGTAGTTGTTCACGCCGAAGAACCGGGGCACTTCAGCGGGTGGCCCGAAAAATGCTACTCGTCCGCCCCGGGCAAGAACCAGGACACGGTCGCACACGTCCAAGGCTGGGACGCTGTGAGTCACCACCAGCACGACTCGGCTGGCGTCCGCGATTGCGCGGAGGCTGCCGATGACTTGCTTGTCGAGTTCGGGATCGAGTCCGGAGGTGGGTTCGTCCAGGAACAGGAGCTGGGGGGCGGTGAGCATCTCCAAAGCGATCGCCGTCCGCTTGCGCTGACCTTCGGACAGAGAGTCGATCCGCTGATTCATGTGCTGTGTAAGGTCCACCTCTTTAAGGACCTGGCTAACCCGCTCCTCCAACTCCGTCGCGCTCGTGTCGGGCGGCAGGCGCAGTTGAGCCGCGAAATGCAGGGCGCGCCTAACCGTGAGCTGACGGTGAAGGATGTCCTCCTGCGGCACCAGTCCCACGAGAAAGCGCATTTGTGCGTACCCCCCGTAGAGATCTCGACCATTCCATGTCACGTGTCCGCGGGATGCTTGCTGCAGTCCTGTCACGGCGCCCAGAAGAGCCGATTTTTCTGGGGCGGAGGGGCCGATAACGGCGACCAGTGTGCCCGCGGCCACACTCATTGACACGTCGTCCAGTAGAGGGTCGCCTGCACTCGTGGTGACTTCCAGATGGCGGGCGCTGAAGATTGGACGCTGAGGCGAAGGCTTAGCAATCTGCACGCCATTCCAGACCAGTGTGCTGGAACCCACGCCGATTTGGTCGCCAACCCGGAGTGTCGCTTCGCCGTCAACACGGTCCCCGTTTAGGAAAGTCCCGTTGAAGCTGCCTTCGTCGCGTAGAACTGCTTGTTCGCTGATCGCTATCGTGGCATGTCGTCGAGACACCAGCGGGTCATGTACAACGACGTCAGAAGATCGCGAGCGCCCTACGCTGAGGACACGCTGCTTTCCAGGCTCGTGCAGCGGTTCCGAGGTGAGAAGCAGTTCAGGTCCGTCCAGCGCGCCAAGGCGCAACCGCAGGCCCTCGGGACGAAGCGGTACGGGCCGGTCGAGGGCCTGCTCCGCGCCGACAATCCAGGTACCGTTTCGGCTGGTCTGGTCGGCCACCCACCAACCATCTGTGTTGTGCCATATGCGAACATGCCCGTGGCTGACGCGTTCGTCATTGAGGCGCACATCGGCGTGGTGGCCCCTACCCACTTCAATTTCCTGTGAAGGCGGAAAGCTCCAGTCGTGCCCGTCCATGCGGATGTGGAGCAAGGGTTCGCTCCTGGATGGAGTCGAGCGCTCTGTCATGGCTTTGCCTCATTTTGTCCGACGCAGGGAACCGGCGACCTTATCGAAAATCTCTGTGTTCTTCTCGTAGAGCGAAGACGGCGCGAAGAACACGAGGAGTTGGCTGGTATCGGTGTCCAAAACACAGACACGCACCTGCAGGAGCACAGAGGACGACAGGGGAAGCGTCCCTTCCATGACCTGCCCCTTGACCTCGCCGATGGTGGCGGTCCCGCGGTCAACCAACCGGGCGTCCGTGCCGGGAAGAAGTGCTTCGGCGGCACTGACCCGGGCAGACGGAGACTGCGCGCTTAGCACTGCGGCCTGGTGGTAGACGGTCAGCCCCACGACGCTGGCCGGGTCCTGGGCTACGGTTCGGGCAGCAGTTGCCGGGCCGTCTGGCTCGTCAGCGAATAGTGCCGTGACGTCTGCAGGAGACAGCACGCTGACCGAACTGTCACCCCCCGCTCCGCTGCGGGGTGTCCAGCTTTTGGGGACTTGGAGCGTGTAAGGGACGCCCTTGGCGCTGAAGGTCACTCGCTCGTCGGCGGAGGGCAACTGCGGGAGAACCAGCACGGCTGCGAAGATCAGGACGAGCACGGCCACCAACGAGCCAAGTATCCACGCGCGCCCCCGCCTTGCGGACCGGACGAGTAGCCGCCTCTGGACCAGCCCTCGATGGCGTGCGGACGGTGCTTTAGTGGGCCGTGCCACCGCGGCGTGCTGTACTTCCGGTGAGCCGGCAGGGACGCTGCGCGCGTCGAGGGGCTCCCATGCTGGCAGACTTCGAAGGGTATCCATGGCGTCGATGAGGGCGCCGCACGAGGCAGGCCGTTCTTCCCGGTTTTTTGCCATGCCAGCCTGAATAGCGAGTCCGATCACTGTGGGGACCTCCGGCCGCTCCGCGCAGAGTAGCGGTGGCTCCTCCGTCATGTGGGCCCACAGCTGGGCGGAGTCGTCATCGTAATCAAACGGGGGGTGGCCAGCCAGCAATGCATATGCCACGCAGGCCAGGGCGTAAACGTCTGCTCTGCCGTCAACGTCCTCACCCCGGATCTGCTCGGGAGCGACGTAGTCCAACGTACCAAGGAAGTGGCCTGCTGTTGTTACACCCGTGGCGGACGACGCGCGCTTCGTTAGGCCAAAATCGGTTAGGTAGACATGCCGGTGGCCATACACTTGATCGTCGGAAAGCAGTATATTTCCTGGTTTGATGTCCCGGTGCACGAGCCCCGCATCGTGTGCGGCGTCCAGGGCGGAGGCCGTGTCTGCGAGGACGCGCATCACTTCGGCCAGTGGAAGTGCGCCCCGGGTGTCCAGTTCCTCCTTTAGATCCGTGCCGTGGACGTATCGCATGGCAATGTACAACAACCCAGATGATTCCCCCGCCCCGTATATAGGAAGAATGTTGGGGTGATCGACGGACGCCGCTAGCCGGGATTCGCGGACGAAGCGTTGCCTGAACTTGTCGTTCGCCGCAAGTTCTGGTGCCAGGAGCTTAAGGGCAACGGGGCGGTTGAGTTGGACATCGAACGCTCTGTACACAACACCCATGCCGCCACGGGCGATCATCGACTCAATCCGGTAGCCGGCCAGTTCCGTTCCTGGATCGAGGTAATTGGCCTTCAAATCCATGGTTCATCCGATCCGTTGACCACAACCGACGCAGAATTGCCATTCCGGCTGAAGCTGCCGGCCGCACCTGAAGCAGAACGACGCCGGTACCTCCCTCACGGCACGAGGTGCCAGAGGCCCCGCAAAGCGCGTTCCGCCCGCGCCCGGACGTGCGCTGTCGTTGGCGTTATGACCCGATTCCGGGGCGGGCGGTGTAGCGAAATGCATGGCCGCCGGCGACTGCGGTGGCCTGAAATGCTCTCCCGCGTCAGTTCGACCCGAGTGGTACTTACCCGGCCCGGCCCGCTTGTCATTGTCCCCGACTTTTGTCAGCTCGGTCCGCTCGACGCTCGCTCGGGAATGGCTCGGATCTAGCGGCCCAGTCCTCAAAGGCCTCGAGACTGGAGCGCCCGAGGCCACGGGAGGGCTACCGCCGGCGCCCGGGGCAGTGGCGAAAGCAGCCCTCCGCCGCATTAGGACCACCCCTACCCCGATGACTGCCAGAATCACGGCGCCCGCGAGGACGGCTAGAAGCGGCCCGGGCAGCGAGGCCGCCGAGGCGGCGTCCTCTGGCGTCTGAGCCTGGCTCGCCGGAGCGCGCGTGGCGTCTTGGGCGCTGGCCTCGGCGAGGCGGTTCCTTGCCAAGGCGGAGTCGAAATACGTCAAGGACTCCTGAAGCGCACTTTCTGCTGACCCGCCCTGGTTGCCTGCCGCGAGATGGTCGATGCCCCGACGGAAAACGGCGTCAAACCGCGAAGGCGATACCTGAATTCCCGCCTTCGCTAACGCGGCCTTGATGGCCGCGGCCGGCACGAGTGTGGCCTTTCCATCAGGTTGGCGCGAACCCGCCAGACCGAGAACCTGTCCTGTCGCCCGATCGACTACCGGACCTCCGGCCACGCCGTCCCTCAGTGGCCTGGCGAGATCCGTCGCGAACTGGATGCGGTTTCCGGCCGTGTCAACCGTAGCTGGAAACTCAGCCGGAGAAACCGCTGCCAAGGGACGCTTTGTGAAGCCCAGCAGAACGCCGCTGATTTTGGCCGCGGCGGTTGTAGCCAGCGCGGCGGTTGGTGCCGCACCACCTCCGCTTATTCGAAGAAGCGCGACGTCGTTTGGCTTGGAGGGAGCGTTCAGCAACTCGGCAATGACGTCTCCTGGCTTGGACGTGTACGTGTGCACGTGGTACTGGGCCACCCGGAAGAGGATGCAGTGACTCACCTGCTTGTAGCAGTGTTGAAGGTGCCGCCCCCAGTGGGGGTCGGGCGTGGAGCCCCGAATCGCCGGGTTCCCGTTGTTGCCGACAATAGGTACGTGAATCACGTTGGCAAACAACTCGTTAGCGGAGTAGACAGCGACAGCGTCCTCGTCGACAGTGAGGCTCTCCCAAGTGGTGGCCACGATCCCGTCAGCAGATAGCAGTACCCCCGTGGTGGACTGCAGCGGCACGACGGACCGGCCCCGGGAAATCATCGCTACTCCAGTGGAAGCGTCGATGTGCGCGATCTCCGCCACTGCCACCAGTTCGATCCGTACCAGGGCTGCCTTTGATCCCTCCATGCCGCTTTGGAGGGTGGCGGTTGGCGAAGGAGCGGGACTGCTGGCCCCCGTCACGCCGGCCGCGACGACGATGGCAAGCAGGACCTTGAGCAGCGAGACCAGGGAAGGCACAATGCCGAGTCTCACCTCGGTTTCTCTGTTGAAGACCACAGTTCCCATTGCCGCTAGCCCCGTTCCATTGCCGGTCAGGGTTACCCAGACCGTATGGTGAGACCGTATGCATGAAACTATATGGGTGAGGCTAACACGCACCGCGACACATCGGAAGACACCGATTGGCTCGCAAGATGCTGCCGCCCATCATTGCAGTGGAGTGCTCCCGGGTGCACCATTGACGCCATGGGAAGGCCTGCGCTCTGCTGCCTGTGGAGGATCGACGCTGTGCCTCCTGGTCGGAGGAGGTACTCGGCGCCGTAGCCCCCGCCTGCTGACCTGCAGCGCCGTGCTCTGAATTATTGGTGTCCGTGGGCGAAACGCAGCGGCCGTCGGATTTCTAGGCAAGGTTGGAGCCTGGCTTCCCCTTGTTGACGGAAAAGGGTTGCTGCTGCGCGCAGACAAATGCCGAAGTGGGGCGATCGCATGTCACGCATCTTCCTGAGCCATTCGAGCCGGGACACTCTTCAGGCCATCGCGCTGAAGCGGTGGCTGGTCGAGCAGGACGCTGGCCTAACGGACGAGATATTCCTCGATCTGGATCCCGTAACCGGGATCCAGCCCGGCGAGCGGTGGAAGGAAGCACTCCGACGCTCCAACGCACGGTGCGAGGCCGTGATTTGCCTGCTCTCCCGGCACTGGGAGGCATCAGCCGAATGCAGGACCGAGTTCAGGACGGCTGAGTCCCTGAACAAACTCATCCTGTGCGCCCGGCTCGAGCCTTCGACGGAAGTGGGTGTTACTGGAGAATGGCAGCGCTGCGATCTTTTCGGAGACGGCCCCAGCACACAAATCCCGGTGGAAGGCGCCGGCCGGTTTGTCACATTCGAGACGGAGGGTTTGCAGCGGCTGCGCCGAGGTCTCCAGAGGGCGGGCATCGGAGCGGAACACTTTGTGTGGCCACCAAAAAATGATCCGAACCGCGCGCCTTACCGGGGCTGGCAGCCGCTGGAGGAAACGGACGCTGCCGTGTTCTTTGGCCGTGACGGGCAGATTGTCCGGGCTTTAGATGAGCTGCGGGGGATGCGCAGTTCCGGTATCGAGTCGCTGTTCATGATTCTGGGTCCTTCGGGCGCCGGGAAGTCGTCGTTCCTGCGGGCCGGTTTGCTGCCCCGCCTAAAACGGGACGACCGACACTTTGTGGTGTCTGAGATCATGCGCCCAGAGCGCAACGCGCTGACTGGAGAGCAGGGTTTCGCCCACTCGATTCATGCGTTGCGACGCGGTTTGGGATTGAACCAGCCTTCACTGGCCGAAATCAAGGATGCGTGCATTCTCAACGACGCAGAACGGCTCCGGGAGTGGTTGGCGGAGGCGAGAGAGACGGCAGCCTCCCACCTGCCCATGGAGACGGGCGAACCGCCCCAGCCCACCCTGGTGTTGCCGTTGGATCAGGCCGAGGAGCTTTTCAATGTGGACGCCGGACCCCAGGCCACCCAGTTTCTGGAACTCCTGGGACTGTTACTTGGCGGTGACGACGGTCCCGGGCCCGCATTATTTGTTGCTGGCACTATCCGGGCGGATCGGTACGAGATGATGCAAACTGTGCCGGAACTGGCGAATTTCGGCGCCCGTGTTTTCGATGAACTCAGACCGATGCCCGTGGCCCAGTTCAAGGAGGTCATCCTGGGACCAGCCGCACGGGCCACCGCGGCCGGCCGGCCCTTGAGGGTGCAGCCCGGTTTGGTCGACCGGCTTCTTGCTGAGTCAGCGGAGGGTGCGGACACTCTGCCGTTACTCTCACTAACTCTTGCCCGACTGTATGCCGACTTCGAAGGGACCGGGGAACTGACCTTGAACGGGTATGAGGCCATTGGCGGCATGAACAGTGTTGTGCAGACAGAAATAGACGCGGTGATCGCGCGTGATCCCATCGAGCGTCAGGCCCAGCTCGAGCAACTGCACACGGCATTTATTCCATGGCTGGCGACCATCAACCCGGACAATGACCAGCCCATGCGCCGCGTCGCGCGCCTGACGGATCTTCCGGCGCGGGCCCGGTGGCTGATTGATCTGTTGGTGGCCAGACGCTTGCTGGTCAAAGACATTCGTGGTGGCGAGGCAGTCGTTGAAGTGGCTCTCGAAAGCTTGCTGCGCCAGTGGAAGGAACTGGCTGGCTGGCTGGCCAACGAACGACAGGACCTTAAGGAGGCGGACAATATTGAACGCGCCGCGGCGGCATGGGAAAACAGCCGCCGTGGAAACGCCTGGTTGCTGGAGGGTGCCAGGCTGACTGGTGCAGAGGTGCTGGCCTCGAAGCCGGCATTCCGCCACCGCCTGAAGACTGCCCGGGATTTCCTGATCGCCTCCAGAAGGCGGGAGAACGAACGAATTGTCGCGGCGAAACGAGCCGAGCTTCAGGCCGCTAGAGAGAAGCAAGAGGCCGCAGAGATGCAAGCGAGGGTACTGCGGAAGAGCGCCCGCGTGCTGAAAGCGGTCCTCATTGCTGTGATTCTGGTAGCGGCAGTTGCCGTTACCGGCTTCGTGCGTGCCACTATCGCAGCAGGAGAGGCCTCGGCTCGCACCTGCGGGTCAAGCGCCCTACGGCTGCCAACTGAGACACGCGGGATGCAACAGATCCTGGCCCCGCAAGCTCTCACGGAACGCGTGGTTAACCGGTTGCCGGGGTATCAGGGTGCACTGAACAGCGCTGACTTCCACCTGGACGGCTGGCGGCTCGTCTCCAATCGCGCCGAACGGACGGTCTGGTTTTGGGATGTGGGAGCCGGGGTCCCTCGGGAAACCGGCCACTAGGACGGAAGATCCGAAGGCCCCGCGCTCTCATGTGATTGCCTGGACCCTTTCGCATCCGCCCCCACGGTGGCTCCGTTCAGAGCGTCGGCAGCCCTGATCAGGGTTAGGTGCGAGAATGCCTGCGGATAATTTCCTGCCATTCGGCTGCCAGTCGTATCGTATTCCTCACTCAGCAGCCCCAGGTCACTGCTGCAACCGATGAGCCTGTCCATAAGCGTCTTTGCCTCCGGAACCCGGCCCGACCGGGCGTACTGCTCAACGAGCCAGAAGGAGCAGGCAAGGAACGGGTATTCCCCTGGCGCGAGCCCATCGGGGCAGGCTTCCGTTCGATAGCGAACCAGCAGGCCGCTCCCGTCAAGCAGGTCGTGTTCCAGACGGGACACCGTGCCGAGCATTCTTTCGTCCTCGTAGGCCAGAAAGCCTACCTGCGGCAGAACCAAGAGGGACGCGTCCACTTCGGTGTCCCCATAGGTCTGCGTGAAGGAGTTTATTTCAGTGTTAAAACCCTGTTTCATGACCTCCGCGCGGAGCTGCTCCCGGATCTCCGACCACCGCGTGGCCGGGCCTTCAAGCCCGTGCTCCTCTACAGCCTTCACCCCACAATCCATTGCGGCCCACATCATGACACGGGAATGAGTGAAGAACCGCTGCTCGCCGCGCATTTCCCAGATGCCGTGGTCCATACGGTCGATGTTGTTTTCGACGAACCCAAGCATGTTTCGCTGGAGCGGCCAGGAGAAATGATCCTCATGGACGCCACGCTCGCGGAGTTTCGCCAGGGCAACCATGACTTCACCGACAACGTCGCCTTGGTATTGGTAGACCGCCCGATTGCCGATCCGCACTGGGCCGGATCCCTCGTAACCTGGCAGGTGACCCAGGACCCGCTCCGGCAGCTCCCGCTCGCCGCCTATGCCATACATGATTTGCAGATCGCGCGGGTCCCCGGCCACTGCACGCAGCAGCCAGTTCCTCCAGTACAGTGCCTCCTGTTGGAAGCCATGGGTCATCATGGCTTCCAAGGTCAACGCGGCACCACGTAGCCAGCAATAACGGTAGTCCCAGTTGCGTTGGCCGCCGAACTGTTCAGGTAGCGATGTGGTCGGGGCAGCCACAATGCCCCCGGTCCTCTCGTGCGTCAGCGCGCGCAAGACGAGCAGCGAGCGTTGTACTTCCTCGTCGTAGTTACCTTGTGAAAGGTAGTTGCTGGACCAGCTTCTCCAGTAGGTGCCGGTCGTCTGCAGCGCCAGGCCTACGTCGACTACCGCCGGCGGAACCTCGTGGGACGAGAAAGCATGCAGCTGCAGATCGATGGTCTGACCAGCTTCCACAGTGAACGTCCCCACGTGCGAATAATCGGAGGCGGCGCGGGGGAGAACTTCCGCCCTCAGCATGACAGCCTGGGGCCCGGCCACGGCCAGCAGCGCCTCTCCGTCGTCGTCGTATATTCGATGGACCCAGGGCAGAATCTTTCCGTACCCGAACCGCAGTTGCAGTTCCTGGCGCATCAGAACGCAACCCTCAAGCCCTTGAATTCTGCGAACCAAGGTAGTGCCACTTCCACCGATCGTCATGAATTCTGTGACCAAAACTTCACCGCTGCCGGTTTTCCACCGAGTCTCTAAAATAAACGTGGAGGGCCTGTACCGGCGCGCTACGTCCGCTGACCCTTCGGTCCGCTCCTCGCCGCCAGAGGGTGCGAGGAGCCAGCGACCATGGTTTTCGGTTCCGACCAAAGCACCGAAAACCGATTCAGAATCGAACCTCGGCAGACAGAGCCAGTCAACGCTGCCCTTTCGGGAAATCAGCGCCCCGGTGCGACGATCGGATATGAAGCCGTATTCCTCGATCGGTGAGGTCATGTCCCTAACTCAACCACAACCGACGGTACAACGCGGCCAAGTTCCCGGCCGCAATCTGGGAGCGATAGCGGAAATCTTGGCCGCCCGCGGTCGGCCAGCCGCCCGGCGGTCAGGTCGCTCGATTTCTTCGTCGGCGAACGGCCGCCTTGGCGGAGGCGTTGTGGGAACACCTTCGCTCCGCCTACGGTGACTCACCGGGTCATTACGTTGCAGTGCGCGGCAATGCGCTTGACTGGCAGTTCCTTGCCGTAGCCAGCTACTTTTCCTATGACACCTTTGAAAAACGATCCGAAGTCGCGCGTGCGGACGCGGAATGGCGCGCTGCCGCGTTCCGCCACAATGCTGGTGCGGCGGTAATTCAGTTCGTTTGGTTCGCAAGAACGCCATTCTGGTAGATCTTGGCGTTGAAATTTACGACAAGGACATAGTGGATCCATTGCCCCGGGCGGACTTTCTCTTGGAAGCAAGAACCCGCGCCGTTGCCGCCGGAGGCGTTGAAGAGATACCCGGAGATGCGGTTGACGCGGTGCTCTGAGTAGTGTGGCCGTCTTTGGATCCCCGAAAAACTTGCCTGCATGGCCACGCCCGGATGCGGCCTTGGCGGCCGGGTCGCGGAAGAACCGCACTGACCGGTATTGGTGTTCATCAATGCCGAGCATCCGCGGTGCCAGGGCATCGACACCCGGCAGGGTCGGCGCCGCGGATTCCGCTGGACCAGCCACCAAGAGACACCGCACAAGGAGGCAGCCTCCGCCGCCGCCCGTCCTGAACCGATTGCGGCCAACCATCAGCGCGTCGCGGAGCCGGTGGTGTGGACCGTGCCCGGTGCGGGACCTGGGCGGTCTCCTAGGTGAAGGTCCTGCGAGGACACAAGTACTCCCAAGGCCAATAATCGATGATCCCCTGGCCTCAACAGGGGGTTGCCTAAGAGATACAAGTCCCCAAACCGTGCCAGCACGGAAGCGCGCACCACAGCACGACGACACTATTGATTTACCGGATCAAAGGACAGATTCGGCACATAAGGCCCACAAGAAAGATCGCCACAAGATGACGGGCGCCGGGTCTGACAAAGTCGAATATCACCTTTCAAGATTGGAAATTCCAGTGTTTCAGAATCGCACTCCTGCAACAGGAACACCTTCCCCTGCCAAACCTCGCCAACTGATTACCAAAATGGCTGCAGGTGCCTCTCCCTAGGTGTCGGAGCGCTATCCGCCATGGCGGCAGCCCCTGCCGCTCAAGCGGCGACGTCGGCCACCAACGGCCATTGCCGTGGCCGCGGTGTTCGTGCCGCCCTGCGCGGCTCTTCTTGAAAAGTGAATCTGGTCCGGACGCAGATGTCCGCCACCCTTCACACACAACCACCCTTTACACACAAGCTGGCAGGGACATCCCCACCCCTGACCAAGCTCATGGCAGGGGAACGAGGAAGAACATGCCAATTATCAAGGATCCGCACCTGTTCAACGAGCAGAGCCTGTTCGTCGACCTGGAAGGGGTGTTGGGCTGCCGCCTCTATCTGAAGATCGAGGGGTTCAATTTCGCCGGTTCAATCAAGCTCAAGCCCGCGCGGGAGATGGTTGAGCGCGC